>JAERTF010000077.1 GCA_016845105.1 Bacteroidota bacterium
CCAATTTGGTCAGAAAAACATCACTATATGGTACATTATCACTTTTGTCATAGACTAAATAGAGATTATTATTATGCAATTCAAGTTCAGGTGTGAAAATTATATTATCAGCTGAATCTACAATAGAATTTTCCCAGTTTACACCGTTAGACATGTGATAATAATACAATTGCATACTATTTGAATAACTATGAGTAATAGCAATATGCAGTTTATTTAATGTATCAATTTTTAACTCAACATCTCTAATGTCTGCCTGTGTTATTGTATCAGTTTCAACCCAGTTAATACCGTCAAAGAATGAATAATATGCAGCATTTTTTCCCCAGCAAATACGTGGTAACCCAGCTGTGTCAAGTGCAATATCAATATCACGCACTTGGTTTCTTCCAGGGAAATCATTCATTTCTCCCCAGTTTCCAGTTGCACATTCATATTTTAAATACATTGCATACAAATTGTTATCTCCTAGAGAATCGTGATAACCAGCACAGTGCAGGTTATTATTATCGTCAACTACAATTTCATTAATACTTGTTAACTCATCATTGTCAAAAGGGCAAAATACCTCACTCCAAGTTGTATCTTCAAAATATTGGTAATAAAACTCTCCGTCAAAAGGTGAACCCATAAACCAGAATATATAAACCCTATTGTTATTATCTACTGCCAGTCTTGTTGATATTCCTTCGGAAAGTATTATTGGTTCATTCCAGCTTGAACTATCCATTCCAACCATGCAGACATAACTCCCCCAATTTTGGGGGTTGTAATCGTTTAAGTCATAACCAACATAAAGATTATTTTCTGAATCATGTATAACCTGTGGATTGCTACAGTAGTTTGTGTCGTTTTGTGAAATATTAATTATATCAGACCATGAAAATCCATCATCCTCAGAATATGAATAACAGATAACAGAATAGTTAGAGTTGTATTTAAAATCCCAAACACAATGAATTACGCCTTCGTTATCAATTGAAAAGTCACTGTGTATAATAAATCCGTTTGTGTTTGACACATTAATTGGGGGAGTCCAATTTTGGGTTGAAAGTGTGTTGGTTAGAAAAATAAAAACAAAGCTGATTAATATTGTATGTCTCATTTTCGTTTTGTTGTAGGGTTTTGGTGATTACAAATATAATGCTTTAGTTATTAAAAATCAAATTGTTGTCTTTTGATTGAAATAGACATTCTTGATAATGACGTTAATGGCTTAAGTTAGTTATATTGGAGTTGGGGTAGGCTACATTATGTTTTGTTTACAATATTCCTTTGAGCGTTGGCAAAAATTTAAGCTTTTTTGGTTTTTTTTGTGCATGGTCTTTTGTCTCGCAAAAAACCAAAAGTGCTTAAATGTGCGGTGGGGTTTGCCTGGTTGCTAACGGTTTGAATATGATGCGTGCCGCATCTTATTCGATAAGTGTTATTGGTTTAAGTATTTTCAAATTTTCTAAATCATTTTCTGTGAAAATGAAACGGCGGCATGCAATATATTTTTTGTTAGCAACTGGGCTTTTCGTTATTATTTAGTAATTATTAGTTTTTTCGAAATCATTTTCAGGGGCAAGAGGATAATCGAAATAAGTACAAGTAAACCTGTATTTGACTACCAGTTCCTTTACTAATTGGCGATGTTGGGGTGTTGGTTCCAGTACATAGGCACCGCCATGCAGAAAGAAGATATGCCCCTTTGCAGGCTGGTCAGGGCTTTTTGGCTGAAGCGTGAGCAGTTGATAACCTTCTACATGATTGTTGGTAACAATAAATTTTTTTGGGCTAAAATAGCTGGTTTTAAAAGGTTTGCTGCCGCGAGGCGGATCAATAAACAGCTTCCCGATCTGTTTTTTCTCGTTGGTTACCCTTAGGATAAACTTATATAGTATGTTCAGCGTGCTCATTTCATGTGTGCTTAATGGCATAACACTTATGTCATTTCTTTCAAAAAGGCAATGATTTGTTCCTGAACGTGACTCGCTTCAGGATGGATCCAGGAGCAGAAATGAGATCCCTTGTGAACCCACAATGACCTGGAATTATTTATCTCATCCCGAGCCAGCACCGCCTGATAAAACAATAAATTATCATGAGTACCATGTACAACCATAGTTGGGCATAACACTTTTTCAAATTGGGTGTCATCCATCTCAGTAAACTGCTTGATATCATTTTCTGCACCGGCCTTCCGAAGGGAGAAATTACCCATTGACCTTACAATTCGCAGCATCATCTTTAGTTGCTCAGGGTCTTGCATGGCCAGGTCAACCTGCTCTTTGATTTCGGCATTTGTTAGCACACTGTTGTCTTTTATCAGCCCCTTCAGCACAAAAGCCGGGTATTTTTTGGCCATATAGCCGATCAGATTTTGTCCGGCATTACTTAAGTACAAGGCACTGCTTAGCCCATTGAAATCAGCAGGCATAGATGTTTGCAAGGCGATACTGTCAATGGCTACAAGGGCATTAATGCGATCGGGATGACGAATGGCAAACTGATAAGCAGGCGGGCCACCTCCGGAAATTGAAACCATACTGACCTTGTCGATGTGGAGTTCATCAAGCATCAGGGCCAGGGCATCAGCGGCCTCCGGATAGGTGATGCCGGTGTTTAGCGGTGTTCCCAGATAGCCCGGTCGGCTTGGCGCAAGCAAACTGAAACCTACCTCCGCGATCCAGCTGAATCCCATGATGCCCTGATCGAAACCTCCTGGCATTCCGT
The DNA here is from genome assembly GCA_016845105.1 of Bacteroidota bacterium. Lineage (GTDB taxonomy): Bacteria > Bacteroidota > Bacteroidia > Bacteroidales > F082. Next base: position 2,719 of record JAERTF010000077.1, read on the forward strand.
GTAAACTCATAACCACATCACCTTCCCCTAGCATGGCATATTCCATAATACCTTTTTCTGTTTTTACTCTATTTTTTAGTGAATACACTTTATCTTGCCATGATATTTCATTCTTTATCCATTTTTTCCGATTACTAAAGAATTCATTTTCCATAGATTATTTTATTGTTTTTAATTAAATGCAATTTTATTAGAGTTGTGGTATATTTCGTGAATCTTAAGTAAAGCGTTCAAAGGTATTTGATATAATCTTTTTTTCTCATGAAACAGACTATTCTGTGACCAATTGTACATTAATTGTGACGAATTGACCAAAATAATTACATATTGCAAGACAAGCCAATCAATACACATTACTGATATTGCAAACAAGATATTTATTAACCCATTACGATAGTTACTTAACGGTAATCATAAAACCACTTGGATATTTTTTCTGAATTACCATTGGTCACAAATTATTTGCAATTGGTCACAATCAGGCTCCAGAAGGGCGATTTATTCAGGGTATGAAGTAAGTTTGTAATTAATAAAATATAACGATTATTCGCTTAAATGCCAGTAATGAGAAATTGAAAGAAAGAACTCCAATAAATCCCCTCCAAGGAGGGGTGATGGGGTGGGTTATGCTAAAAATCTGTTCTTTGTTTCAATTCCTGGTAAACAAACGGATAATCATATAAAATATTTATCTAAAACAAAGAAACTATGATTGAACATGAATTTAAGAAAGTTACAGCATCTGAGGTAAAGGAATGTTTGAATACTGAACCCAGAACCATAAGCACAGCAATGGGGCCAATTGAATATGGAGATCGCGGTCATGGACCAGTAGTTCTGGCTGTACATGGCGGTCCTGGAGGCTTTGATCAGGGGCTTGGACTGGCCGAGGTCTTTAGAAAAGCAGGATACCGGATTATCGCTCCCTCTCGTGCCGGATACATTGGCACCCCTCCCGACAAAGGACAGACTTATGAGCAACAGGCTGATATGCACAAGGCGCTTCTCGATGCACTTAATATTGATAAAGCAATTGTAGTGTCGGCATCTGCCGGGGGGCCATCGGCATATACACTGGCCCAGCGGCATCCCCAAAAGGTCAGGGCTTTGATCCCCATTGATTCGGTAGTAATGGAATATACCAAATTGCAGGAGGTCAGCAAGTCCCAGGAATTCATCTACCTGAGCAAACCCGGTATCTGGATGATTGACTTTATGATGAAACATTTTCCGGCTTCCATGGTTAAGAACTTTCTTAGTACTGAAAGTAGCCTGGATGCTGCTGATGTAAAGAAACGCATGAAAGAGATTGTGGATGATGAAGATAAGATGGAATTCCTGAAATTAATGATGGCTACCATGACTAGAAAATATGATGCCCGAAAACCTGGGCTTGAGATAGATATCAATATCCTGGGAGCGATAGATAAGGTGCCGGTTCAAAACATAACTTGTCCAACTCTGATTGTTCATGGTACGGCCGATAGTGATGTGGGTCCCAATCAGGCCGAATATGCCCATAAACAGATACCTCAGTCTGAGTTGTTCTGGGTTGATAAGGGCTCTCATATAGGTTTCTGGGTTGCTGCGGAGGCTTATGAAGTCCAAAAAAAGGTCATCGACTGGTTGAACAATATTGATATGGAATAATCTTTGTCATAAGGACCTCACGCATGCTTCAGCATACATTTAGATAAAAAAATATAAAGATGAATAAAATTAAGTACATAAACGGTAACAAAGTCTTGCGAAGAATGAATATGCTGGAAAGGGTCTTTTATATGGTGCCTGGTTATAAGGTATCCATATCAGCCAGGTTAGAAGGAGATGTTGATGAGGAGCGATTCCGTAAATCAATATTAAAAATTCAGGATATCCATCCACTGCTCAGATCCAGGGTTGTGTTTGATGATAATGGCAATGCCTTCTTTACTACCGAAAATGTTCAGCCCATTGATGTTAGTGTGGTTGATATGACTACTGACGAGCAATGGTATGAATTGTTTGTAAAGAATATATCCGTTTTATATGAACCGGAAAACAAGCCCATGATCAGTTTTGTGTTGATCAAAGGCAGTAAATACAGTGATCTGCTGATAATGGCAAGTCATTCGATAACGGACGGGATGGCTGTTGTATTTATACTGAGGGATCTTCTTGAGGCTTATGCTGAACCCGGAGCAAAGGTTGAATCGCTATTTCCATATGAGGTCATGGATTTTGTTCCGGCTCGGGTTCTGCACTCTTTCAAAAACACAATCGGTGGGTGGTATGCCAGGATGATATCTCGAAAGTGGAATAAGCAGCCTGTTTTTTTCAACCATGAAGATTACAGGGCCGCAAATAAATGGTTTTGGAAGAATAACGACTATCAAGCTATATTCTTTGAGCTTGACAAAGATGATATTAAACTACTATCTCAGCGTTGCCATAATGAACAGGTGAGTATGGGAAATGCTATTGCAACAGCTTTTATTGCATCATATCAAGAAATCAACGGTCAATTCCACGGATCTCAGAAAATGGTATCCATACCTTTTGATCTAAGGCGGCATTCTGAGCGGAATATAGGCGATATTGTTAGCATGTGCTCGGGAAGTATTGACATCAGTATGCGATACGATCCCCATAAATCCATTTGGGAAAATGCTCGTTCTTTCCAAGAAAAGGTTGTGAATAAAACACGGAAGCTGAATACCGGTTTTATGGAATTGCTTCATTATGATCCAAACTTACTGGATGCTCTTTCTACGTTTGCCATGCCAGCGATTACCGATCCTGAAGGTCTTGACACAACACCAAATCTCCAAAAACTAATAGCCAACAAAGATAATGTAGCCTTTAAGATCTTTAATAAATATAAGGACAAAGCCCCTGGAACAGTGTCCTCAAACCTCGGACGATTGGATATTCCACAGGATTATGGCAATATTCATCTGAACAGAGTTGTACTCATCCCATTGCTAAAGAGCTCATCACCTTTGTTTCAGACCATATCGACCATCGGTAATAAGCTGGTGTTTGCCATGAGTTTTTCCACTCCCAATGGAATTACGCAGGCTTCTAAAATGAAAGAAATGACAGACATTCGTTCAAAGGCACTATCATTGCTAGGTTTCAGGAACAAAGATTCAGAGGAGCGTTATGTTAGATGATATAGTTTTGATGGCTGAACTATAGCCGGTATTATTAGGCTTCTAAATCTACTGTATTTGTATACTTATTATTTGACCACAAGAATCCAGTTTGATGATTGTCAACAAGGTAAATATCTCCATTAGGTTGAAATGACATACTAATTGACTTTTTTAATAACCTAATTGGGTGGTCATTGAAAATTCTTTTGTACACGAAGGTGGTCATCAATGGGGTAGTAGCGAGAGATTGGTATTGTTTCATCAATATAATTTAATCTGACCATCTTACGCCCATTGTTGGTTACTACCGATTTTAGGTACCTCAGGTTTATAATGCGTGTACGGTGACACCTCACTATTTCCTCATTGTGACTGATCTGATTATAGAAACTGCTAAATGTAATCCTGAGCAGCACTTGTGCCACACTGCCATTTGTGATCATGAATATCTCTACATAGTTTTGACCTGAAAAAGCACATATTAGCTGTTTAGGATCAAGTTCATATATCAACTTATTCTGCTCATTTACGATATTAATATGATGGTGATTATCAGGCAAATCATTTACATTCAAACGATTACCGGTAACAGGAGAGAGGTCTACGATAACTATCCTGCGTACTTCCCAGTCAACAAGATTGGCCACAAGGATCAATGGGCCGTAAACTACATCCTGCAAAAGGATCATATAATTTACTCCAATATCAAGTATATTGTGGTACGGATTGAATTTACTATATATCTCATTGGCGATGAAGATCAATACAGATGATATGATCATCATGACCACATATTTCATGTTGTTAAAATTCCCTGTTTTTGTAACTTTTTTATCGAAGAGCGGATATATCAGCATTGTCAGCAAAAGTCCCGCTGCCGACATGGAACTGTAAATAAGCGATTGAATGTATTTTGCGTCGCCGATATCATTAAAATTAAATGGTGTATAATAAATGAGGAACATGTACATAAAACCGCCAAGAATGCCAGTTATGATGAGTTTTGAGAGCAGTGATTCAGGATATACAATTGGTTTATACAGGATATTGTGAGAAAGCTCTTTTGCCCTGTTTATGATGGAATTATTGAGTTTAAAATAATTCACACTATTAATGTGTTAGGGTTAAAGGGGAACACTATCAAGGTGCCGAGAAGGATGTTCGGGGCTAATACATGCTGAGATAAGGAAAATACTATGGTATGGTTCAAAATCATTTAATAGAATTTGATATTCAAAATTAAAAAATTATATGAAAAGGTCAAAATGGCTAATGTAAAAATCACAATCCGATGTAGGCACTATTTTGTTTTGGCAATAAAGTTTGCCAGATGGTCAAAAATGAAAGCAGACCTGGGATCTGCCATAAAGAAGTGGGCGCCGTAATTGTAGGTTAAAAGTTCAGCACCGGGGATCTTTGCAGCCGCCAGCTAACTTCCGGACGTGGGGGTAAAATAGAAGATATTGGCATTGAGGGCATCAACTTCTTCTTTATTGAGGATGCTCAGAGCATTAATCAGAGCCTCATCTGAGGCTTTTTTAAGGGTAGTGCGCTCCATGCTTCCATATTTTATTGTTCTTGGATTCTTAGGATCATTCTTTTGCGCCCATACTGATATTTCCCTGCAAGATATACATACCATAAATATCCCCACAGGTGTCATCAGGTGTCCAATAGATCGCATAACCCCAGTCGCAGCTATAGGTGGTAGATGGATCCCAGGTACAGGTATTGCAACCATAGTAGTAAAAATTATCACCCACAGTCTCAATGGATAAATAACCGCCATAAACCTCGCTTTGACCATCTTCGGTATTAAAATTATGGTTGCCTGAGCCCAATTCTGGAATATTGCCACTGAAGTATCCTGCCAGTTCAATACCACCATAGTTATCAGGCGTCTGGCCCGTTACCACCATAGTAATATCGTAGGTGCCACAGGTATAGTAACCAGCTAAGCAGTTTTCGATGCTTGCTCCTCCGCAGGAAATGCTGTACGAGCCTGTATAATCAGTGGTGGTGGTGCTTTTTGAGCCATTGTTACGCACATATTCGCCAATATATGTGGCAGTTTTCTCATCGGCAAAGCCATTACCGGCTAAGGTATAGTCAAAGGTCTCATTACCTACAATAGTACCTGCGAAGGCAACCACACCTAATTCTTCACCCATATTGGCTTCTCCCGCAATGAGGGAATTGCCGTCGGCCGTTTCCTCCCATTTAGCCAGAGAATGACCCGATTTATAGTGGGTTCTGCTGTAGTTTTCCTTGTTTCCTACTATATGAATACGCAGTCCACCATTAACGGTGCCATCTTCAAGTTCATCAAAACTAAAAATAACCTGTGCAGTTACAGAGTCGTTTAACAAAAAAGTGTCACCCCTAAAAAGTCCGCTCACGGAAACGTTGTTAACAGGGGTGTTGTCGTCAGTTGTTTTTTTGCACGAGAAGGTGGCTGTTGACAGGGCCAACAGAAGTATTAAGGTGACAGTATGATTAAGAGTTGGATTAATATTTTTCATAGAATATCTCATTTATTATTTATAACTGAATACAAATTTAAACTCCGGGATCCAAAATTTGGTGTATTTTGTCAGGATTGTGATGGTTTACTGTTATTTTGTGACGAATTGGCAAGTTTACTATTTCGTTTGTGACGGATTACGATGGTTTTGTGACAAATGAAGAAATGTGGATTGTTGAATTATGGTATAGATTATCTTTTTATGATGCTATTAATTTGGTGTTTCCCGATAAAATAATTTCAAAATTATTATTAATATCGAAGCGAATTACTTCTGATTCCACAGATCAGGTTTATAAAATTAATGAAGTAATTGGCCAAATAGGGATTCCGAATTAAAACTTGAGGTAATTGAGTAAACTATTGCTTAATAAACTTACCAGTTCGTGCCTCTGCTCCAATACTAACTTAGAAAAAATAAATTCTCAAACTCAAGCCATAGACATCTATCATGGATTTGTTGCTGCTAATTTTATATTACAAAAGCGGCCTTACCTGCAAGTTTTATACTTTAAGTGATGTAGTTTTTTCGGAACCTGATTGAATATTAAGGATATTATTCACCGGGTTTGGAAATGATCTGAGTTCATAAGCCAATTCATTGTTACCTAATCCAACCGGAATTGAATTCATAAATTATTGTTATAACTGGTTTGTTATCAGCCTTGTTGCTAACGTTTTGAATATGATGCGTGCCGCATTTATACAATAAATTTTCTTTATTTTCTATAACGTCAAATTTACAATTCCTTTTCTTTGAATAACTTAACTGCGGTATGCATTATATTTTTTGTTGGCAGCTGGGCGTTCTTTTCTGTAGGCCGTGATGACAAGCTTATTGACAAGTTTAGGTCTGAGCGTTAGCCTATAGCGACTTGGCAATGTGCTTGTCATCGAAGCTAGGATTTTGATATTACAAATAAATTCCCACTATGATTGAACAATAATTTTGCCATTTTCCATAATTCCGCATTCGTGAAGTATACGTATAAGGTATAAACCATTGATCCAGCTACTTGCATCTATTTCAATTTCACTTTGACCATTATATAGTTTACTAGTTTTAATTTTCTCTCCGTATAAATCGTATATTTCAATTACAGAACCTTCTTTTATTTCAATATTACTTTCTATTGTGAATCTATCTTTTGTAGGATTTGGAAAGATTCTCAATATACTGCCAGTCTTTTTTTCTGGAAATATTTCTTTTGAGCCAACTATAAGTCCACAATTATCAGGACTAATAGTGTCATCTACTATTTGATACGGACAAAGGCTGTCATATACAAATGGTTGAGAATAGATGGTGTCACTTTCCAACTGTTGGTTCAACTTGAATAGAAATGTACTGAAATTATCATTTTGATCATGAATATTTGTTAAAAACAGAAGTTTTTTGTCATACGTTACCTCAGTGTTTGCCATCCATTCATTCTCAAGTAATCTATCTGAGTAAAGTATGTTACCAAGAGTATCAATCACAACGGCTTCAGGGCCACCACCCTCACCCCAGCTAGCACTGGCCATCAGGGTTGTATCGGTAATAAACTTTGCCTGTACCATTTTTCCATATTCACCTATTGGGGCAAGATCATATATGTCAAGTACATTTCCATCTAAACCCATCTTCAACAATGCTGGCGCATTACCATAAGGTGGATGGTAATGATGACTTATTGACGAATAGAAATAGTTACTATCCGGGCTTAACACTGTATTCCAAGCTGCACCACCTTTATTAGTAATTTCAGCGTGAACAACCAACTCCCATTCAAAATCACCTACAGAATCTACTTTTATAAAATATGGTTTGCTCCACCAAGCATGAGGTGGGATTGGAGATTCATAATCACATTCACCAGTAATTAAAAAACCATTATCTGGTGTTAATGTGATATCGCGTCCATCTTCATTGTAAACTGAAGTATCAGAACCATTATAGCATTGTTTCCATTGTAAACTACCTAAGGAATTAAATTTTGCAAGACATATTCTATCTGTAAATGGTATTGTACTCATGTAACGTAATAATACCACAATACCATTATCTTGTGTTAAAACTATTGCATCTGCATAATTATTATCATCTTCAATAAATACTTTGCACCATTCCTTCTCACCACAACTGTTTAATTTCATTATAATTGGGTCATAATCGTTTTCACTGTAGTAAGAGGTATTTCCTACTAGAAAAATACTGCCGGAACCCGATTGATCTAAACCAAGGGATGTTACTAAAAAGCTATTCTCTTCTCCTAAAGTTTTCTTCCATAGAACATTTCCATTAACATCTGTTTTTAAAAGCCAATTAAAACTTGGATAATTTGGACCATAACGACCTGCAAGCAGATAACCATTATCATAACTTTCAGTAATACACTCTCCAAAAGGATCTTCACCATCAAGATAGCTATTCGTCCACCTGTGTTGTGCTGGCAAAATTGCTATAATAATGCAGCAAATTGTCGTAAAAAGAATTCTGCGCATGTTACAAACTATTTAGAAATGATTAATTTGTGAGATTCTTTCTGTGAGCTATTTATAGAAAGCGTAATGAAATATACACCTGAAGTGAAATCTGAAAGTGATATTATTCTTTGTGAATGAATATTTTCAAGACCATATGAAGATAATTTATGTCCATAAGAATCATAAATGTCAATAATAGCTGATCCTTCGTTTAGTGTTAAATCATAATCGATTATGCAATAATCACCTGCCGGATTTGGAAATACCTTAATTAAATACTCTTTGCTTTGAGGATTAAAATCATTAACATTAACATTTAAAGATTTAAAATAGTCAGGAAAGTAAACTGGTTCATGATACTGAATTATGTCCCTGTTTATTAATGAGTTAAGGGCATACGTACCTGGAGGAGTCATATAGTAATCAGATATATCAATGAGAGATAAAATATGAGTACTGTCAATTTGAGTTGTATCATTGTTGGTTTGCCACAATATTTCAAAAAGATCCTCGTACAAATCATGTATATCCTGTTGTTTTTCTGAAAGATCGAAATCAAATGGAATACTAATTAAATCGCTAAACAGGTTTGCAGAATCATTGACTGACAGATAGTGAAATGCCAATTTATATTTACTTTCCAAATGCACTTGGTTGTTCCATAATGAAACAATACTATCAATTGAAACTGACTGGTTTGAAGTGTCTACCAGGTAATACCTTTCAATTTTTCTTAAAGCCTTAGTATAATTTGTTCTGTGCTCTGAAAGTTTTTGCTCAAGTATTTCTTTTGCACCCACAGTATTTAAACCCTGCATTACTTCTGTCAGCATGTAATCGGGCATGGTAACAATACGTTCATCGAGTGATTGTATTACCTCCACAGATTTAGCTGATTGTGGATTGGCGGTTAGGACATCCCTGATCACAGCATTTGGCAATACGTTCTCTTTGTCAATTGCCGACTTCATTACTGTATCAGATAAATATGGTGATTCATCCAAAAGTTGTTGGCGCAATTGAATTGTTTGGTTAGGTGCTGAGGTGGCAACATCAAGGTTTAATTGATCAGTATTTCCACCGTCCACTTCTGAATTAAGCGTATCAATGTAAGTATTTATTTGTACAATTTCGGTTGATAAGGTTGATTTCTCAACTACAGGATCAGTTCCAGTACCAAGATTTGATGGACATGATAGATTCTTACTATACAGGCTATTTGCATCTTCAGCAACTTCAATATTTAAATAGGGAGTTGGTTCAACTATTTCATTAGTCTGTGCTTTATTATGATGTGTATATTTAGTGTATTCACAATTCACATCTTTTTCAAAATTGTACAGGTCAGGGTTGGTTAAATTACTAAAAGTATTTCCTGCTGGGTTTTTAGTGTCTCCATTTCCAGGTTTGCCTTGTAACTTGGCTATACCAATTGTAGAACCTGTAATGGGATTACCATTTCCATCCTTTAATGGAGCAACATAAATATCAGTTAAACAGTTGCTAAAATCATTACATTTAATACATAATCCATCACCTTCCGAACTACGGTTTTCTCCACCGGCAGCAATACCAACTGTAAGATTGTCAAAATAATTATTATAAAGTTCATTGAAATTAGTTCCTGAATTATTAACTGTGATTCCTGAACATTCCTTGTCAAATAGGCCTGAATAACCAACATCGCTGTAGAAAGAGTTTTCTTCAATAGTGAATCCCATTGTATAATTATCAAGGTATAGACCTATCATTTCAGGTGGTTGACTTAGTGCATCAAAAATTGAGTTATTTTTTCTTACTAAAAATTCATTTTGCACAATTTTAGGATTATCAATAGCTGAAAGGTAGATACCTCTTTCATTATCATTAAAAATGGAAGAATTGATATTAATGAAATTCTCCGGTGTAATATATTCTGCATTAGCATATATCCCGGAATTAAAACCTGTAAAGCTTGATTTGATAGTGTCTTCATTTGGATAAGGATTATTTAAATATGTTACAGTGAACCCACTATTTATACTATAAATTCCTCTCCATGAGACCTGAGGTAGAATTGATATAGGAAACTTGTTTTCAAATGTGGAGCCTTTAATATAAATCCCATTAACCCCATCAAAACGTATTTGATTTATAGGAGATTCGTGTTCATTATAAAACTCTGCTTTGAAAAACACACTCCAATTTGGTTGCATATCATTAATCGTTGGGTAGAAATTCTTATATGGATAAAATACTACCCCTTGTTTGCAATCAGTAATTTTACCACCATTAAAATATACAATACCACCTGATGATGATGAAATTGGTTCATCGTTTGCGTCATATTTAATCGTCTCGATAGCTGCTATTGCATTATTAATTTCACCACCATTAATTACCCTGATAAGCCCTTGATAAAGTGGGGCTTGACCGGAGTTCTCTAAATCATAGAATTGTGTTTGACTCCTATTTCCCCAAACATCAATTCCAGGCCATGTCCCACAGAGTGATGTTATACGTCCTCCATCAATGTTAACAATACCACCATTTAACCTTGAACCATTTACAACATCACCTTGTTCAATGTATAAGTTTGCGTTTGGGCTAAATGCATAATCTCCGGTGATATTCAGAGTTGCCCCGGCTTTTACAATAACATTACCGTATTTAAGGTTATTGTTACCATTCCAATAAGTTACTCCTTGGATCTCTTCGAGAGCAACAGTTTGATCACAATCAGAAAAAACAAGGTTGAAAGTATAATCATCCATGTCGATTTCATCTGTATGAATGGTAACTTTTACTGCTTTTGATTCATTAATAGGACTGTTAAGCTTAAAAGTTATATCAAAAGTCGTAGTTCCACTTTCCATAGGAATTTGGGTTATGAAGTTTGAAGGATAGGAAAGGGTAAAATCATCTGGATTATAATTACTTAATTCAATTGTGGTATTAAATGTATTGGGGATTAAGTTTAGTTGAGCATTTCCTGTGTTGGTAATTGTAAAAGTGAGAGTCTTTTGATCTCCCAACACCATATCACTGTCATAAAAATTGTAAAAACTACTATCAGGAATGAAAGTGCCATTTTCTTCAACTTTCATAATTGGAGTAACAGGTGTGCTGAAAAAACTACCATCAAATGGACCAAGTCGAGGGTTGTAATCATCGCTATCTTGTGGTTTATCAGCATCACCACAACCATCAAGTCGATAACCAACTCCCCAATTGTAATATCCGTCATTATCAAAATCTCTACATTCCCGTACGTAATCATCACCTATAAGTTGGTGAATACCCCAGTAGGGTCCTTGTTTTATAGCATGTGTTTGATACATGTCATTTGGTGACGTGATATCCAGTTCTACAAAATATCCAAAATTACTATCCTTGTAAATCCAGATTGTTGCATTTGTTTCAGGGTTGTATCTATATCCAACTAATAAAACCTCATGGTTGTAATAATTGCTTGTGCCAAATCTTAGCCATTGAGCAAGAGGGCCATACTGAATGAGATTTGTCTTAATATAATCAAACCCTGGTTCGTCATCAACACTAAACGAACCATCAATTTTAATCTTTGTTGTTGGGTCTGTACACATGGTGCTTGGATCCGGACAAGGGGGGGCGTATGGATAACAACTCTCATTTACGATTCCATGATGTTTTATATATAATAGTGCCTCTGTTGGTTCAATGCCTGCATTAGACCCATAACAAATTCCATCGCAACCACACCAAACATCAAACTCAGAAAGGTTCAATTCTTCATTGTTTACTCCGTATACAAATTGCGTATTGAAATAGAGATTTGTCATGGCTTCAACCATTGCTGTTACTCCAAATGCAGCACAAGCACCACAGCTACCCTGACTCTGAAATGGAGTTATCCAACCATTTGATCCACCATAATAAACGTTGCCTTGTTCATTGATATTTGACCCATGTCTATCTCTCCAGTCAAAAGACTCTACAAGGTTTGAACTTGACCTCACAGTCGAATAACGCGATATATATTTAAAAACTCCTCCAGTATAATAATCATAACCTTGTAAATCATAGTTTTCACCGAAAATATTTGTTTTTTCCTCATAAGACTTTAGAACCAGAGCTGTATGCCCTGCAGTCCATTCCCAACCTCTCGCAGAGATATTATTATTGATAGTTTCTACCTTTAGTGAGTCATTATGTCGTTTTGAATAATAGTTTAGAGAATCAGCATCACTTACAAATAATGTTGAATATGCTACATTCTGTAGTTCTACAGACGCATGTTTGATATATAGAATAATTGAAGAAGGGTTTATTCCGTTTAAATAACAGGTTTCATCACATACGGTTATGAAATTAAAAGTCATTGTTGAAGTTATCATAGGATAAGCCTCATAAATTAGTTTTTCGTTATAATTATCATCGACGAGAATAACTCTTACAAGACTAGTGTCGCTATTCAATGTAACACTACCAGTTATAGTTAGATTGTAAATCGAGTCAACTTGACTAAAAGGAAATATCTCAGTACTTGTATTAAATGTACTGTCAATTTGAATTAACTGTGCACTTGTTGTAAAAGGAAAGGTAAGTATTGAGATAAATGTTAAAATTGCGAATTTGTAGGCTAAGTGTTTCATAATACTTGTTTTTATGGGTTAAAAATGTGAATCATTAAATGTATGAAATTAATTTAAATAATTGATGGAAACCGGATATTTTTCTGTCAAGAATTAAATTTTAAATAGTTGAATGTCTAAAAATTATGTGTTGGCAAAAATTTAAGCTTTTTTGGTTTTTGTTTTATGTCTTTCTATATTAATGAAAAGTCAAAAAAACCAAAAGTGCTTAAATGTGCGGTGGGAATTCGCCTTGCTGCCAACGTTTAGTATAAGAATAGTAGCCGACTGCGTAGCACTTTCCTGTCAAGTTACATGAAAGATGAAGCGGGCTAAAGCACTTGAATTTATTACTATCACGGCTATTATTTTTATACATTGTTGGCTGCCGTTATTTATTCATTTTCATCTCTTTAAGTTTCAATTCAATCTGTACACTATCAAATTCAGGTTTAGCAAAAGATTTAATCCATGTACAGTTTTCAAATCGTGATTCTTTAATATTTCCTTGTGCAGGAAATAAATTCAAATTCCCACATTTATTGCATTTGACAATTGTCCAATATTCTGGGATATTTTCTTCAGTTCTAACTATTAGTTTATTCAATGATTCCTGACAGTCAGTACATTTTATAGTTTTTATGTCAATCGCTTTTGATTCTTTATTGAAAATCGTTCCGAGTTTAACCATTAATCTACCGTAAAGCCAAATGTTTAAGTCCTCGCTAAAATCAATCCTTATAATTTTTGCAATTTCATCGAATTTGTCTGCAATAAACTCTCTTTCTTCTGTGTCAAAGTCAAGTTTATGAAATCTTTTAAGTCCACGATTCAATATTTTTTTGTAATCCTTTTGAGTCAAATTTTTGTTTTGTGTAGAAATCAATTCTCCTAAACAATCATTTAATAACCTATCCATCTTGTCACTCAATGATTTTTCAGAAGGTATCAAACCACGCTTATCCCAATCTTTATCAGTAAACTTATATGTGTTTTTTAAAGAATCAAGTTGCGAAATTTGAATATCAGTCATTGTTAATTTCATTTCGTTATTGTGACAAGAAATCAAAGTCAATAAAAGTAAAAATATCGATATGTTTCTTATTAGCATTTCGTTCGTTTTAATGGCAGCCAACGGCATGAATATGGTGCGTGCCGCACTTTATTCAAGAGTTTTGCAATAATTAACATTTTTACAAACTTACCAATTCTTTCCTAAGATTAACTACCTGCGGCATGTACTATTTTTTTTGTTATGCAAATGTTGCCACCAGAGAACAAATTATCTCAAAGCAATGGAATCGCTTTTTGAGTGCAGACAATTCTACCCATATCAATTTGCTCATCATGTGCGATTAATTTTCAGAGATGTTCACCACCGTCATGACGAACATCAAAAAGCGTTACCTTGCCCTTCTTCTAATCCAATGAAATCTCATTTAACAGAGCTTCAGGAGTATGGATTAAACACAACCCGATGCCGAAATAACTAACCAACTAGTGTTCATAGAATATTAAGGACTTACCAAGAGTTGGCAATGGAGCGGCCTTTTTTGACAAGCCTCTATGAAGCAAAATACGCTTCTGAACAAACATGTGCCAAATTGTTAAGCTTACCCAGAAATGTCGTGACGAGCATCAAAAACCGCTATCCTTGCCAACAAGATGCCCAGATAAACCCATTATTTTAAAATTCAAAGTGAAGCAATATGTGCTGTAGATTATTTATTCAATTAGATGAGGCATGTCAAAAATGTACAGAACCTATTACCGATTATCTTAGTCAAGGCCTGCAGTCTGAGTGGCAATTTTGCATAACGGTTTGAATATGATGCGTGCCGCATCTTATTCAATAAGTGTCTTTGGTTTTTGTGTTTTCAAATTTACAAAATCATTTTCTGAGAAAATGATACTGCGGCATGAATTATATTTTTTGTTAGCACCAGTGCTTTATTCATTATTTTCTAAATACTCGATTAAATCGTCACTATATTCTACTAGTCGAAATGGATACTTTTTAATGACTTCTTTTCTTTGTTCTCCGTTATATAATTCATTAAACTTCTTTGAAAACCTGCTCACTGAATAATAATCTCTAGTGTCATTAACTGCTTGTTGTAATTGTGAAATCAGACTTACATATTTAGAAAATTCAACTTTATCATTTGGATATAACTTGAAATAGTGATTATTTCTATTAACCGTAATGTACTGGACTACATAGTATAAGCTGTCAAGTTCTACCATTTTATTGTCGATAATACAGTCTCCGTTATCTAATTGTACAATTTCAATTGCATTTTCAAACTGATTATAATATGAAATTGCTTCATGAATATTGAACCTTGATGAGTCAATACCTGGTAATTTTGCGAAAATTGAATAATTTCTATAAAACCGTTGGTCAAATTCCGAATTGCTCGGAACAACTGATAAAGCAATTCTAGTTGTACCTAGTTTTGAGATTTGAAATTTCAAATCATTTACTATCCCTGTTTTGATTCTTTCGTCAATATTCAGTTGATAAATAAGAAAGCGTCTTTCTACAATGTCTCTTTTCAATTTAAGGTCGTGAAGTTTATTAGAAATACTATCAAGAGAAACCACTTTGTTGTCAATTACAATTATAGATTCTTCCGATTTGTTTTGATCCTTTGGTTTGACAATATAAATGTTTTGGAGCATTGATTGTCTGTACGACCTTTGATAATTGTTTGATTCTGGTAATTTGAGATTATATTTATAATGAATATTCTTTTGAAGAATTATATTATTTAGGTTTTTGTAATCGACAATGTCGACTTTTGAAAAACCATAAGAAATGAAAGAAACAATAATTGCAGAAATGATCATCCATTTTAGAC
>JAERTF010000078.1 GCA_016845105.1 Bacteroidota bacterium
AACAAAAAATCTATTGATCTAAAAAGCGCATTCTGTAATTTAATTGGTATAAGAGTTTTTTTTATAAATTTGTTTAGTATTGACTTATTTAATGAAATAATCAATTATGCATCATATCATTTTAATAATAAGAGTATTACAATAAATGAACTCTTGTTTTTCAGTATAAAAAAGGGCATGCTCAATTTCAATAATCTAAATATTTTTCTATTTATACTTCCCATTTATCAAATGCTTTTTTACACTGTACAATTGGTGTCAGTAAATACTAAAAAGATCTCATCCCGCTATCTCATAGGGCTTTTAATGCTTCTTATACTACTCTATCTCGTTATTAATTCGACCAGTTACCTTGGATATTTGGAAGTATATCGCTACCTATTTATATTGCAAATACCAATATTATTAGCCATTTTGCCTACATATTATCTATATTTTTTAGCATTAACCAATTCGCACTCAGTAATTTCACCAAGGCAAATTTTACTATTATACCTACCTGCTGCCTTTACTCTATTCCTAAATTCCATTGCTCTAATAAACATAGGCACTGATCAAAATGACATGTACCTTTGTACGGAATGTGCTTTAGCTGAAAATAGTGATAATTTAGTAAATTTTACAACCATGTTATTTTTACTAAGCAATGTTGGATTTATATTATTTCAAGTTAGTGCTACTGTTTTTCGTTACCTCAAAGATGTAAAAAATCAAACAACTATCAAGAATAGCAACTCGACCTACCTGCCACATTTTCAGCCTTTATGGTCTCATATCATATTAATATCAGTAATTATTTTTGTGTGTCTAAATTCTGTAATGAACTTGCTAACACCTATTTATAATAGTACTCTTTCAACAATTTTTAATCTGGGAATACTAATTACCAGTGGTGCTTCAGGGTATTTTGGTTTAAAACAGAACAAACTCTTGTTGGAAGTTTTGAGCATGGGTAATATTGATATTAAAGATAGCCCAATAGATAATGACTTGGTAGTTTCGGATGACAAGCGAAATGACTTAATTAGTGATGAAGATGCTAAAGAAATAATCTCTAAACTACAACACCATCTTATAACAGATAAACCATATCTAAACAGAAAACTTGGAGCGAGTGAATTGGCTTCCACGATTGGTGTTAGTAAACAAAAGCTCACTTATGTTGTAAATGTAGTAATGAAAACTAACTTTTATGGGGTTATAAATAAATACAGAATATTGGAAGCCAAAGAAATGCTAAGAAAATCAGAAACCAAAAACTTTAAGATTGATGTTATATCGCAATCTGTTGGCTTTCAATCAAAATCATCTTTTAATGCATGTTTTAAAAAAATAACCGGACTTACGCCTTCTGAATTTCGTAAAAAGAATTCTAAAATAAAACCCAATTAGTGTTATTTATTGATTATCAATTTTAAGTGAATTAGTGGGGGCTTTTCTTCTTGTATTTCTCCAAAATACAGGATACAGCATATTATCTTTAAGAATAAGAATTAAGGCTATTATATTAAAGCTGTCATCGATTGTCATAAATATATACTGCTTTAATTCGGATGTGTAATAATCTGCTAACAGGTTTAGAAATATCACCTGCAAAAGAAAAAATATCCCAATATTTATACCTAGTGCTTTAAAAGCATAACTACGCCTCAGAACAAAAAACAGAAAAATTTGCCATGAAAATATAGTAATCAATGGTTGTGTCATACTGCCGGGTTCATGTACAAAGTTACCTCTTCGGCCATCAACTTCAATAAATACTCTTAACTGATAAAGCCCATTAACTTCTTCATATTTAATATGGTCGTAATCTTTTGTAATGCCTAGAGTTAAGTTTGTTGTACTAACCAATGCCTTGGCATACATTGCTTCTAGTCCTGCTTGCCAAGCGACAAAAAATAACACTGAAATCAGTAATAATAGTATTATCTTATTTCTGATTGAAGAAAATATTTTCATTTCTTTTGATCGTTTTAAGTCGGTTTACTAACTTTTGCAGAATCATCACCATCCATATTATCTTTAAATCTCCAAATCCATATTAAGAAAATAAGAAAGCCAAACAAGTAATCCCATAGATAATTATGAATATAGTGAAACATGTGTTCGTAGTGTAATCCAATGAAACCCATGATTATAAATCGCAAATTGTTTGCTGTAAATAATACGACGATAAATATCACCAACGTTAATAATCTCTGTTTAAAACTTACTGGTGATAATAGGCTTAAGTAGATTACAAAAATATAAAAACTATATGCAGTACATTCCATTACAATCTTCATAGTATATCCTTCTATTGTAATCAGCGGATATCTATTGCTTTCAACTGCGATAAACAGCATATTTCCAAAAGTTAGTGCTGAGTTGAGGGTAAATTTCACAAAAAAAAGCGCTACTTCATCTTTAATTGCAGGCAAATGCAATATAAATATGGTAACAATCCAAAGCAACACAGCAATTATAAGTGGTTTGAAACCTATAATGAAACTACTATACGCTTCCTTTTTATTGAGAGGTATATTTCGTTTAGCTTTTCCTAATTCTCCTTCTTTAGGCTTATCAGACAATTTATTGTAATTTAATTGGTAAAGGGCATAATAGCAAATATAAAAAACTTCCAAATAGTGATTAGCATCTCATAATTCTCAAATGAACGAAATTGATGCAAATAATGCAAAAAGGGCAGTTATCCATTTGGTTAACTACCCTTTTTAAAATATTCTCAAATAATAATGTACTTCTTAATATGCGAATAGCTTCTTGGTAATCACTTTACCATTAATCCTAACATTCACAATATAAACGCCCGAATCATGGTTAGTCATATCTATTCTAACTTCTTCTTGTTCTAATATTTCTTTGCTATAAATTACCTGACCGAATAGATTCCTTACCTCAACATTACTTATGCCAACTGGTGACGATACTACAAACTGGCCATGCGTTGGATTAGGATACATAGTTACACTAGACTCAATATCATCCATATTAGGATTAGATGTTGGTGACTTACCAACAGGAACAATATGGAAGAAATCAGCACTTGAGCCATATAAACTTGCCTGATCTGTACTTACCACTCTATACTTAAATTTAAGAGTCGTATCAATACCTACCTGATTAATTGTCCAAGCGTATGTTGATCCTGATACCCCAACTGTTGTACCAGCTGTTGCTGACTCAATTTCGACAGTTGAAACAAAGGTTGCGGCTACATCATCAGTATATTGATCCAAATATATGTAAACATTCTCTGGGCAATTAGTATTCCACGAAGTCCAATGCGCAGAACCGTACATCCAAAATTCTCCACCACTGGGCTCAATTGTATTTATAAATGTACCGGATGATCCTGTGATTGAAAAATATTCATCACTTTCATCAACTAAACTTGTAGGGTCATTTATACTAGCAATCTTGATTTTATAATAATCACTCACCAAAGTAGATCCATCAATATCCCATACCCATGTGCTTCCTTCAGCTCCAGGAGTATTATCAACTAAGTTTGTGGTTTGTTGTAGAACATCAGATGAGTTATATCTTAATAAATCGATTGTAACATTTTCAGGGAAATCATTATCCCATGAAATATAATGACTTGTACCACGTGCCCATGAAATACCCGTTATACTTGGTTGTATAACTGTTACTTCGGAACCAGAAGATGCAGATAGTTCGAAAAGATCGCTTGCCAGATAAACAACTGTTGGGTCGATGGTGCTTCTAACAATTATTTTACATTTATTATCCCCTGTTGTTAGTCCTGAAGGGATATCCCAAGCTACAGTAGTACCTTGTACATTAAGAGCAACTTCCTCTTCATCATTAATATCATTATATGGGGGGGTATTATTATAATAAACACTTACAGGTTCATTGAGGTTATCAAGCCATGAAATTAAATGTGTTGTCCCAACGGTCCAACTTGTATTATCCAGAGGTTGATATATAGCTGTTATTCCACCTGTTAGAGTTTGAGTTATTTCGAAGTTAGAACTGGTAATTTCAATACTGGGATCCAAACTACTTTTTAATACAATATTATAATTTGGTCCGGTAATTAACAATGGTATTGTCCATGCATAAGTACTACCAACTACATCGGTAGCTATTTCTTCAACACCTGTTCCAACATCATTATTTATATAATAAACATCTACTGGTCCTTCAATATTATCATTCCATGAGATAAGATGTGTAGTACTTTTAGGCCAGCTCGTTGTCGCTATAGGTTGATAGATCTCGGTGAAATCACCTGATTCAGCTGTGATTGAAAAAGTCTCCGTACCTTCATCATAAACAGAACTATAGTCAACACTAACTACTTTAACCTTATATCCAGCTGAAGCTGTAAGAGTATCTGATATAGCCCAAGTCCATGTAGTACCACTAATACCAGCAGGGTCAGATGTTACAGATAGCTCCATCCATTTTGTTGTTACAGCCCCAGCAATAACAATATTTGGGTTGTACAAATAAATAGCTACATTTTCATTTATATTATCGGTCCAACTAATAAGATGACTAGTGCCACGTGCCCAACTAATTCCAGAAACAGAAGGTTGAAGAACTGTAATTGAGTTTGCAGGGGCATAAACCAAATCAAATTCTAAGCCTTCATCATAATAAGTTAATGGACTGATTTTACTCTGAACCTTAATCTTATACCCTGAAGAGGCAGTTAATGTATCTGAAATTGACCATAACCATGTGGATCCAGTAACACCAGTAGGATTAGATGTTACAGAAAGTTCCATCCATTTAGTAGTAACTGCTCCTGCAATTACGATATTTGGATTATATAGATAAATCTCAACGGGTTGCGACAAATTATCTGTCCATGAAATAGTGTATGTTTCTCCAACAACCCATTCAATACCTGCGGTATTTGGTTGAATTAGTGTAACGCCAAAAGGGTTTTGCCCAAATAAGGTAGTACTTAGGCTAAAAAGGGTTACAAAAAAGGTGATGCTTAGTAGGTGGTATAGTTTTTTCATAGTTTAACAATTTAATAACATCTTTTACTTCAATTTGTGGTCTTTAGAATCAATATAAATTACATTTTTTAAATTAATTACCATCAAATTTGATATAAATAAGCAATCAAGCCATTTACTTATTACATTAACAATCAGGCATATACCGCACATTGATATACAATAGTGATATATATAACTAGCAAATATACATCAAATTGACAATTATTACAAGCAAATATAAGTCAAATCTTTTCAAAGTATTGGAAAAAACTTACCTGTTTTATCGAGCTTAATTACTTTATTTTGTGCACCATAAGCAAGCCACAGGCTCTAAATAAACATTTTATATACAAATATATTACATATGATGATAGGTTACTTATGTGATGTGAATTATTACCATTAAAAAAGGCCACCTCTTTCGAAGCAGCCTTTTCTCAAATTCATTTTTTAATTACTTCATACCAGCCTACTTCTATAGCGGAATAACATAAATGTTCCCATTAAGAATATACCAAAGTATATGGCTGCCCAATTTGAAAATGGAATTGGGAATGCGCATGTTACAGAATAACCTGCTCCGGCGGGTTTATTGGCCCAATTGGCAGTGGAATAAGTAACATTATCAACCTGAATACATTGCAAACTAGAATTACCTGTGGCGTCAAAATTTGCACCAGTAATATTGGTATTGTACTCATTCTGAATATCCAAAGCAACCAGTGCATTGTCACTACAATCAATGGCTGTTAAGTCCACATTTAGGTGTACATCTATTACGGTAATATTATTATCATGGCAATCTAATGTTATTAGTTCAAGACAATTAGCCACATTAAGTGCTGTTAGGGAATTTCCACTACAGTCCAGATTTGTTAATTCATCATTGGCAGTTAAACCTAAAGTTCCAATGTCATTATCATTGCAATATAATTCTTCGAGTAATGTAAGAGTAGAAACATCTAATGTAGTAAGCAAATTTCCATTGCAATTTAAATAAGTCATATTTGCATTATTTTCCACCACTAAAGTAGCTAATGCTGTTGCAGATGATACATCCAGAGTTGGTATATCATTATTACTACAATCTACATCGGTTAAGGCAGTATTTGGTGTTAATATTAACGCTGTAAGTGCGTTATCGCTACAATCTAGATCTTCCAATAGTGTATTGTTAGTCAATATTAAAGAAGTTAAATCTGTTGCATTGGTTTGGTTTGATATATTTAAACTTATTAAGTTAATATATGATGACACATCCAGACTTATCAGTTTATTATTGCTACAATTTATATCCGATAAAACAGTACCACCCGGTAATGTTAAATTTGCAGTTATAATTGAATTATCACTACAATTCAAGGTTGTTAAACCACCAAGACCTGTCAAATCCAAAGTTGTTAAATCTGTCGCATTAGTTTGGTTGGATATATCTAAACTCGTTAAACTAGTAAAACTAGAAACATCCAATCCTGTGAGTTTATTACTACTGCAATCTAGAGTTAATAAACCAGTATTACCTGTAGCAAGGGTTAAGGTAGAGATAAGGTTCCCATTACAGTCCAAGCTTGTAAGAGAGTTGTCTGAAACATCTAATGTT
>JAERTF010000079.1 GCA_016845105.1 Bacteroidota bacterium
ATATAATATAGCGATAAAAAAATCAAACCCAAGAATCAACATTAGAGTTGATATCTTGAGCTTGACATTTTTACTATTAATAATCATTAATATCTTGTTATTGGGTTAGTTATTTATAAAGTATAACTTGATTTTTGATAGTTTATTTTAATAACTCTTAATTTCCATTCCTCCAAATATAACAGCTCCTTTTAAATATAATACAGTTGCAGGTTCTGTTTCATCTGGTTTGATGGTTCTTTTGTCGTTAAATCCACCAAATATTGAGAACATATCTGACTTCACAACCCAGGTATCCGGAATAACTAACTTTGATCCTCCAAACATTGTAAAAACATCTATTGAACAACCATCGGGTGAAAGTTGGGCGTCTTTTAAGTTAAACTCAGAACCCCCAAAAATTGCAGTAATATCTCCTCCTTTAAAATTCTTCGATTGGATAATCTTTGCTCCTCCTCCAAGTATGCTTACATCATCAATATAGTCGCTAATATTACTATTGTTTTCACCTGAAACTCTATTAGTTTTATCATGTTTTCCGCGACGAGTTATTATAAGTACTCCAACACCTATCAATATGGCGGGTAAAAATACTTGGCCAAACGATATGCTATAATTCACAAGGCTTGGCAACCAAAATACAACTCCTAAACCAATTAATACATAACCAGGTGTTGGTCTATCTTTAGTAGCTATAATAACAATACCTATTGCTATTAATAGGGTTTTCCAAGAAAATATATAATAGCGAATTGGTAAGTTAGTAATGTCAAAAGTGTCGAATAATAGTAGGGCTCCAAAAACCATGAGGATTATTCCTATGATTAATTTTCTGTCTGTTGATTTATTTTCCATTGTAGTATATTTTTCGATTTACAAAGCAAAACTATCTAGTTTGGGCACTAATGTAAATAAAAATTCGGTAAAAGGAGTTGTTTTATCGGTGATTGGCGATAAAAAATGATGCTGATTTCATATTTACAATATTCATTCTTTATTAAGCTTTTTCTTGTAAAGTCCTGCATCTGATCCCAACCAACTAAATTCCTTAAAAACACTTGCAACAACTTCCTCATAATCATCAAATGAAGATGTTTTTTTTATTTTGCTAAAAACTCTTTGGGGTTCACCAAACGAATATGCCAACGATCCCCATAATTCCTTTACACCACCAATGGATTGTAGTCTATTGCTATTTTTTTTTCGATAGGCTAAATATAAATCCGTAATAAACTTATAAATTACATCACTTTGTTCTTCCAAACTGAGTTTGAGTAGCCCTTTGATTTTCATTGGCAAAAAAGGATCCACAAGTAATCCACGACCAATCATCCATGTATTTATTTCTGCTAATTGAAGGTTGAAAGCATTGAAATCAGACTTTGAAAAAACATCACCATTATAAACCACAGGAATATTGCTTAACGACAGTGCTTTTTTGAAGGCCTCGTGATTTACTTCCCCTTTATATAATTGTTTTCCCAAACGTGCATGAATAGTAAGTTCCGATATATCAAAGGAATTATAAACTTTCAATAGATCAAGGATTTCATTTTCTGAAAAATATCCTAGTCTACACTTAATAGAAAACTTGATGCTTGTGTTCGGCATAACTTGCCCGAGTATTTCCCCTACCATATCGGGGTATGGTAACATACCAGAACCTCGTTTCTTATTAGCAACACGTGGATAGGGACAACCCAAATTCCAGTTAACCTCTTTAAATCCTTTCTTATCACAAAAGTTGGCAAACTTGGTTAACTCTACTGCATCTTTCGATAGCATTTGAGGTACTACTTCAACATTATTTTGTTTGATAAAGTTAAATTCAAAGGCTCTCTTTGCCAAACTATTTGGTTTTTGAATACCTGTAAAAAATGGGGTAAACAGTTTATCAACACCATCAAAATATCTAGTGTAAACTTCACGGTATGTATATGTGGTTATACCCTGAAAAGGGGCAAGGTATATTTGTGTTTTAGATTTCATTTATTAATATTGATTCTAACACAAGATTTAAGAATATTTCATAACAACCTTGGTTTAAATGATTGTTACAAAAATCGTGAAGTTAAGCACTAAATACCTGGTTTTACGCTTACTTAATAACCTTAATTTTAAGTTCATCCAGTTGTTCATTGGCAATAACCGAAGGCGAATCTATCATAATGTCTCTCCCAGAATTATTTTTTGGGAAAGCAATAAAATCGCGTATTGAATCCTGTCCGCCAAACAGTGCTGCAAGTCGATCAAACCCCAAAGCAATTCCACCGTGCGGAGGAGCTCCGTATTCAAACGCATTTAATAAAAACCCAAATTGATCTTGCGCCTCAGTTTCGGTAAAACCAAGGTGTTTAAACATTAACTTCTGAAGGTCTCGGTCATGAATTCTAATTGATCCTCCACCTATTTCAACACCATTTATAACAAGATCATATGCATTGGCTCTAACCTTTCCTGGTTGAGTATCCAACATATTAATATCTTCTTGTTTTGGAGATGTAAAAGGATGATGCATAGCATGATACCGCTCTAATTCCTCATCCCATTCAAGCAGCGGAAAGTCAACTACCCATAGAGGTGCAAAAACTTCTGGGTTACGCATTTCCAACCTATCGCCCATTTCCAAACGTAACTCATTAAGCTGCTTTCTTACTTTGTCGACTTCACCTGAGAGTACCAGAATTAAATCGCCAGGTTTAGCTTCCATAGTATCAGCCCATTTTTTTAAAGCATCCTGATCATAAAATTTATCAACTGAAGATTTAAAACTACCATCTTCATTATATTTAACATAAACAAGACCCTTTGCTCCTATTTGTGGTTTTCTTACAAAGTCAGTTAGCTTATCTAATTGTTTACGTGAATAGTTGGCACAACCATCAGCAACTATTCCAACAACTAACTCTGCATCATCAAAAATCTTAAACCCATTGTTCTTACAAACATCATTGAGTTCAACAAATTTCATCCCAAATCTAATGTCTGGTTTGTCGCTACCATAGTACTTCATGGCATCAGCATATTCCATCCGTGGCAACTCATTTATTTTAACACCCTTTACTGTGTTGAAAAGATACTTTACCATTCCTTCAAAAGTGCTAAGGATATCATCCTGTTCTACAAACGCCATTTCACAATCAATTTGGGTAAACTCAGGCTGACGATCGGCACGAAGGTCTTCATCGCGAAAACATTTAACTAGCTGATAATAACGATCATACCCGGCCACCATCAATAATTGTTTAAACGTTTGAGGGGATTGCGGTAAAGCATAAAACTGACCCTCATTCATTCGGGAAGGAACAACAAAGTCACGTGCTCCCTCTGGGGTTGATTTTATTAGATAAGGAGTTTCTATTTCGAAAAACTTTTGATCATCGAGATATTTTCTTGTCTCGATTGAAAGTCTGTTTCTTAATTCCAGATTCTTGCGAAGTGGTTGACGTCTTAAATCAAGATATCTGTATTTCATCCTAAGCTCATCACCTCCGTCGGTATTATCTTCAATTGTAAACGGGGGTGTAAGAGATGTGTTTAATATTTCTAACCCAGTTAAATCTATTTCAATACTTCCGGTTGATATATTTGGATTTTTAGATTCACGTTCAATTACCTTCCCTGATGCTTTAATAACATACTCTCTACCTAGCATTCGGGCTGTTTCCAGTACCGAAGTATCAGACCGCCCTTCTTCCAAAAGTAGCTGTGTAATTCCATAACGATCCCTTAGATCAACCCAAATTAAACCACCTTTATCGCGAACTTTTTGTACCCATCCAGATAAGGTTACTTCTTTGTTAACATCTTCTATTTTAAGTTCTCCACAAGTATGTGATCGTAGCATTCTATTGATTTTTTGTTTGATAACTAATTTTTATACTTACATGTGCAAAATTAACTACTGATGTAAGATTTTTTCGCGGCAAAGTTACTAAAAACTCGATTGTAATGTTGGTAAGCTGATTGATACTATTCTTGGATAAATTACCTAACAATTGTTATACTTTTTATTGGAATACGAGGTGTTAAGTATTGACTTGAATCGGGCTGCATCTGTATTTCTCTAACCACATCCATTCCTTCAACAACTCTTCCAAATGCTGCAAATCCATGATTATCTGAGTTCCTTTTTCCACCATAATCCAGCAATGGTTGATCACCAACACAGATAAAGAATTCAAACGTTGCGGTTCCAGGTCCATATCTAGCCATTGAAATAACTCCATCAAGATGCTTTATGCCAGTTTTGTCTGTATTCTCATGCTCAATTGGAGGTAGGTTTTGTGAATGATTATCCTCATATAACCCTCCCTGAACTACTTCAATTTTGTTGTTGCTGGTTGGTTGATTTTCAAGTTTTACAACACGATAAAAAGTAGATCCTAAATACCTTTTTTCTTCAATATATCTCATGAAATTTTTTGTAGTTATTGGTGCTTTATCTTCGTAAAGTTCAACATGAATTTTGCCCAGATATGTTTCAATAACTATTATCGGATTATGATTAATACATGATGTAAGTAAAAATGCAATAAGCAATAAACCAGTAAATTTTTTCATGTGTTTAAAATTTATTTATTACCTGAATATAAATTAATTAAAAATTTATGCCCCCCTGCAACCGCTTCGCTTTCGCATAAACTTGTTTTAATCATTTTCGGTATGGTATGCTTAAAAAAGTTTATGCTCATTTCATCATAATCAAAAATACGATAATTTCGTAAGGTACATTACAATCACTCGACTAACAACAATGAATAGGAAAAAACGAGTATCCAAGAATAAGCTTATTCCAAGTAACCTACAAGACCATAATAACTGGAAATTGTCGAGAAGGAAATTCGTTGAAAATATTATGGTTGGAGGTGTAGCAACAACATTACCTTCACTTTCCGTTTTTGGGAATGATAATAATCATTCAAATTCATTATCTAATAAACAGTTTTACATAATCACCTCTGTTCAAAATATCCTGTACCCATCCGATGGAAATGGACCTGGAGCATATGATGTGATGGCCGACAGGTATTTAGACTGGGTGCTTTCGGACAAGATGGTGGACCCCGAGGAAAAAAACTATATACTTGCTGGAATTGGATGGGTTGATGAAACCGCATTTGAAACTTTTTCTGAACCTTACAATAGTTTGTCACAGCTTCAAAAAGAGGAACTAATAACTATTATTTCAAATGAAAAATGGGGAAAGAGTTGGCTAGGAGTAATGTTAAATTTTATTTTCGAAGCATTGCTGAGCGATCCGAAATATGGGGGAAATAACGATGAAATAGGTTGGGATTGGTTAGAACACAATCCAGGATTTCCTCGACCTACAAAACAATTGCTTTATCCAGAAATTACAATAACTATTGCTAAAAATATCCAATAATAATGGCATTAAAAAAATATAAAATTTGTGTTATTGGTAGTGGAGCAGGAGCCTCTCCTATTATTTACGAACTATCAAAAAATGGATATAACGTTATTGTACTGGAAAAAGGACCTTGGTTAAAAACAAAGGATTTTGCGAAAGACGAGATTGTTGCAACCAGGAGAGATGTTTATACTCCACGACTTGAAGATGAGCCTCAGGTAATTGAAAAAAAGAACGAAAAAGGTAATTGGGAATCCAAATCAACATACTCAACTGGTAATAGTTTCTGGAATGGAAATATGGTAGGCGGTTCAACAAACCTGATGAGTGGGTACTTCCATCGTATGAAACCTCAGGATTTTAAATTGCTCTCGACATATGGACAGATAAAGGGTGCAAATATTGTCGATTGGCCAATTGATTATGAAGAAATGGAATACTACTATGATAAGGTTGAACAAATTGTAGGTATAAGTGGCCATGTTATTAAACACTCAACTCTTGAGCCTAGATCTAAACCAACTTTTCCCTTTCCTCCACTTGCCGAAAATATTGTTTCCAGTTGGATTGATAGAGGAACAAAAGAACTTGGATATAATGCGGTTCCGATACCCAGAGCGATCCTTTCGGTACCTAATAAAGGCAGATCAAGCTGTTTTTATTCTAATTATTGTGGTAGCTATGGCTGTGCTTCTGATGCGAAAGGAAGTGCAAGAGTTGCTCTTTTGAATGATTCGCTTAAAACCGGAAACTGTAAAATTATACCAAATGCAAAGGTGTTTAAACTGGTCACTGATGGATCTGGAAAAATTATAAAATCGTTTTATCATGACAACAATGATGATATACAAACAATTGAGGCAGACTTATTTGTTGTTGCCTGTCAAGCTGTAGAAACTTCTAGATTACTTTTGATGAGTAAGAGCAAGGAATTTCCGGCAGGTCTTGGTAATAATTCAGGACTAGTAGGTAAAAACCTTATTTTTTCAGCGGGAGGTGTTGGCTCTGGCACTTTTAGGTTTGACAAACTTGAAAAAAGTGAAGCTGAAAAACTTAAAGTACCAGGGTTATTTGTAAACAGAGCCATCCAAAACTGGTACGAAATTGATGATAAACAGTCATTCCCAAAAAAATCAAAGGAGGCACTATAGACTTTCTATTTGAACATGCAAACGCCATTAGTAAAGCAATTAGAAACAAGCGTAATGATGGAGGTAAACTAGTTTACGGCTCAAAACTTAAATCAAATATTAAAGACTACTTTTTAAATCAACGAAAACTAAATTTTGAGGTATTCGCCGACTGGCTACCAACCAATGATTGCAATGTATCTCTAGATAAAAAGATAGTAGATAGTTGGGGTGATCCTGTGGCAAAAATTAAGGTTGACAATCATCCACATGATATTGAGGTTGGTAAGTATTTAGCTCAAAAGGCAGAAAATTTACTCGAACAAATTGGAGCAACCCATATAAGTTCATCTATTAATGGATCTCCACCAACAAACCTAATGGCTGGAGGATGCCGTTTTGGAGATAATCCGGCAACATCAGTACTAGACAGAAATTGCAAGTCGCATGAAGTTGAAAACCTTTATGTTACCGATGGTAGTTTTATGCCAACAGGAGGAAGTGTAACATACACATGGACAATTTATGCAAATGCTTTTAGAGTTGCTGATAAAATTCTGCAACGATTACGAAACAAAGAATAATTGATCTGAGATAACCAAACTACTCAGCACTACTCTCATAAATATTATCATCATTGCGATATCCAGGCTCATCCAAATACCAATCGTTATATACTGTACCTGAACTCTCTGCCCATTCTTTAAATTTTAAATATGCCGAAAGAATATCAACCTTTTCGATGGGATAATCGAAACTAGAAGGCGTTTCTACAGCCCATGGAAGATATTTATCAGTAAGATACCACTTATCAGTTAAGGGATCAGAATTATCATGACCTGTTCCAAAATAAGTGTCGTTAACCAATGCAGTGGGAGCATTATCAATCATATGAATTTCTTTACCTCGTTCCTGATCAACATAAATAAATGGGTTATATGGTTCAGAACCTATGGGTATCTGAGGATCATCAAAGTATAAGGTAACAGTAATGGTGTCAGGAACCACTGTAGCACCTCCAGGTATTGTATTAAATATTGCATTGTTATAGATTGTATTTATTGCATCATAAAATATAACAACTGTATTATTTGTATGTCCATTCTCGTAACCTTTAGCATTGAGATCAATGGTTCCCATAACATTGGTGTAACCAGTAACACTTGCACACCTAGATGACTCAATGGGGAAAGATATTCCAAAACCATTATTCAAAGAAGCACCGGCAGCTCTTACACTTGTTTGAGCAATAATATCAACAATCAAATTACTTGCATTTGTTACCATCTGATAATTGAAATCAACAACAAGGTCATTGAAATCATAGTCACCAGTTCCGGGCCATAAATCCTCAAATGCAAAACTAGCAAAGTCGGTTTGATTAGGATAATAATTATCGAAGGCTCTTTCGGAATCATAGGGATATGCATCATCAACATCTGGAACACCATCACTATCGGTGTCCTCACCACCTGTACTTCCGTCTGAACCAGGGTTACACTCATCAGAAGGAATAGTAATTTCACAAAATACAACCGAGTTACCTATGAAACCGTTATTAACTATATCATCACCCGCATCGCATAAATCAACTTTAGATTGTACCCTTCCCGAGGAATTTACTGTTGTATTGCCAGAAATATCGATTTTGGAATACTTACTTGTTTGTCCATTGATTGTACCATTAACCATTAAGTTTGTTGTATTAACTAACGCCGCATTTCGAAGATTTAGTTTTGCAGATCCATTTACTGTCAGGGTTCCGATTACTTCGATATAACTCTCATTGACAACTCGGTAATTATCATTCAGGTTTCCAGTAATCTTCAAATGGCAATAATTATAAAGTATTGAATTACTGTTAATGTTCATGCTTCCTGACACATTAAACGTACCATAGTTTTTAAGCCTGCTATTGCTATTGCCTGAAAAATTGCCATTGAGATTCAATGTTCCCTCATTTTGAAATACATTGCTATTATTATTACAATTTCCGCCAATATTTATCATTCCATAATTGAAGAATCTTGTTTGGAATCGAGTATTAGTATTACCACTTATGGTATAGGTGCCAAAATTGTAAATATGAACCTTTGAGTTTATATTTAGATCACCATTGGTTGATAGGTTCCCATTTTCACTAATATAAACCTTACCTGTTTTGTTATCAGCAACCTGAAATTGTTTAATATTTGCATCTCCACAAATTACTATTGTCGCATTTTTCTTGAATTGCAGTTGGTTGGTAACGGTTAGGGTTGTTCCTTCGGCAACACAATAATCTTTATTCTCCAACAATAAATCAGTATAGGTCCCCGAAATAGTTTCCTCACAATTGTTACCACATCCAGGATCCACCACCACAGTTTTCTCGTTCACAGTGGGTGGATAAAGGAATCCCTTGGTGTCGAATGTATGGTTGATAATATTTCCGGTAATTGGTATTTCAACAATCTCGTATATTCCATCAGGACTTCTATTTTCAACATAAATCTTATTTATTCTCTTGGGCAATTTAAAATCTACTACATATTTATATGATTCATCAGTAATTCCTTTATTTAGTATTTTACCTCCAGAACCCGGTTCACCCTGATAAATAGTAATTGTGTGACTTTGCTCTGCCTTTAAAAACGGAATAATTGTAAAGCTTGCTTCAATAAGTATTATATTATCAAAGGTAAATGAAGGATCAATTACTAAATCTGCAAATGCGATATCAGAAGATGGTTCACTGGGCTTTTTTTTATTACATGATCCAAAAGTAAATGCAATAAAAAGTATCATCAGTCCTATAATTCGAAGTGTATTTTTCATGTCATCAATTATTTATAGATTTCCTAGTATGTGAGATAATCATTTATTCTTTTGATTAGAAATTAGAAGTACAGCCTATTTTTTAAAAACCAAGTTGTATAATCAAATCTCTAATTAGTATAATGAATAGTAGTACAGTTGAGAAAAAACTATACCAAAAATACAACATGGACAATTTAATATACGACAAAAGCAATTTTTAGTTCCGTTAGTTCCCATAATATCTGATTATTACAAAACTTACCATTTAATTTAATGCTTGAATAAATGACCATGTTAATGTCCATAAACATTCCAAATTTAATACACTTTTCTTGTAATTGGAAACTCATTGCATTTGACTTTCAATATTAATATGTGTGTGATCTGGTATTATTTTATGTTTAAACCAAATCATTACTACAATTTGAGAAAAGATGAAACCGGTATTGTTAATAGTTCGAATTCACCGCCATTCATCCATCAAAATTGACCAATCAACCTTTCATATATACCAGTTGCTAATTAATACTTGATTTCACTTTGCTTCTTTCGTATATTTGAAATAAATATATTACACAAAAAGCAGCTCACTTTGATTTATTCTTAATCGATTTAACTAATATAAAAACCTCATCATGAAAAATAACTTCAGAACCACCCTACTTTTTTTAGTATCAGTATTTTGCCTTTTTATAACACAAAGTCAAACAGCGCCTCAAGCAGAGCCGGTTTATGGTGGTTATGTTGAGCACATTGACAACTACTCTTTATCACCAACATCTACACGTATTTTCGCCTCTGTTTTTAGTCCAAATTCTTTATTTTATTCCTCATTTTATAATACTAATACAACAACACCAACATTCACTGGTTGGACTGTTGTACCTGATTTGGATGCAACGGCTGGTTACGGCAGCATTCACCGTTTTGCTGTAGATGAAGTTTCTGGATTTATTTATGCAGCTACTGAACTTGGTGATTTTATTGCAACGGGAATTTCTTCTGGATCGATATACAAAATTGGTTCTTACCCCATAGAGGCCATAGAAGTTTATAATTCACGTCTTTTTTATGAACGTGTCCTTGGTAATGAAGAATGGATGTATGTAAGTGATTTGGATGCAATGGGCAATATTATAAATGTTGATAGTAGTTTAATAGATGTAAGTCCTGGCTGGATGAATCAGTTTCCCATAGAAATTCATATAAACCCAAACAATAATCATGTATATTTATTTGTCCCCGGCTCACCTCCAACAATATATAAGTCATCAGACCCATACAACCTTATCTCGAACTCAACTACTTGGTCTTATGTATCGCGATCCAGCATAGCCATAACGGGAAAGGAATATGTTTCGATGGGAATTGCACCAG
Organism: Bacteroidota bacterium; assembly: GCA_016845105.1. Lineage (GTDB taxonomy): Bacteria > Bacteroidota > Bacteroidia > Bacteroidales > F082. Next base: position 10,681 of record JAERTF010000079.1, read on the forward strand.
ATGGAAGATTATTTGCTGGTAGTTACGAAGGCAATAGCTCTTCATTTATGGCACAGGTTTCTTACACAGATTTTGATGGTGATCCATGGACAACCATTCCTGTTTATGAAGATTGTGGTAGGGGCGAATTGTCTATAGCTGCAAATGTAAGTGGAAACTACAACGTGTATTTCAGTCGGGTTATGAGTGCTGACAGTGGATCAACATGGAATTATACTGGTGGTGCTGATGGTTCTATAATTGCTGATCCCACCAATGGAGACTATGCATATGTGAGAACTGATTGGGGAATTGGAGTTTACGACGACGACTCTTCGTCTGTTACCGAAATCAATAGTGGCCTGCAGGCAGTTCAGGTTTTTGACTGGAGCCAAAACACAACAAAAGATACAGCTTGGGTTGCTTCAAAATCAGGAATATGGCATGTTTCGGGATATGGAGGAACTTCACCAATCTGGAGTAGTCCAATTTGGCCCCAATATCATACTACGCCATGGACTGAAGTTGAAACATATATTAATACTGACCCAATGTACTGTGGTAATAATGACGGAGATACCTACAAATGGACCAGCTTAAATGGATCATTTAATCTACCTGGTAGCTACGACATGCTTTTTGAAGCTCATAACGATGCATCATATCCATATTATACTTGGACCTATGGAACATATACTTCTGCAATTGCAATCGATCCATATACTACTAACGAAAGAATATTCATTGGTTTGTATGATAAGGAGGATTGGGACGAAACAACAGAATCAATGGGTGCTGTATTTGTTGGTGAAAATACCGGATCATCATGGAGCTTTTCACAAATTGTAGCCCCACCCATGCTATACCAAGGGTGCGAAGTTAATGACATGGCAGTTGTTTTAGAAAACTCAAATAGCACCTTGTATGTTGGTGTTGAGCACAATACAACATATGGCTATGTTTCGGGGATTTATCGTATTGAAGAAACAGCAGCATCTACCTGGTCAATCACAGAAGATCTGTTTGCAGGACCGTCATATCAATTATCGGCAACGATAATGGATCTTTTTGTCACTTCTGAGGATACAATTTATGCTTGCGGATCTGATGCATCAGGTTCAAATGTGGTTGTATATAGAAAAGCCGTTGGAGATACCTATTGGGATGTACTACCTATTTCCGGATTACCTTCGCAAGGAGTTGCTCATTCCATAACAACAAACGTATTAACTCATGATGTATATATAGCCGTTGAAAACGAAATCTTCGTTAAAGCATTTGGAACATCTATTTGGACTCCAGTATGGTCATACCCATTGGGAACAAATATAAACTGCATATACTACGATGCTCTACTTGCAGGAACATCTACAGGATTATTCCTTCATTCAACAAATGTTGGAATAAATTATAATTTCCCATTTAACCCTAACCAACTAAAAATATATCCTAATCCTTTTGGTACCAATACAACAATCAATTTTGATGTATTAAATAATTTGATGCAAAGTTTTCATATTTATGATATCAATGGTAAGCTAGTTAATACCCTACTAAACAATAGTCTTGCAAAAGGAAATTATAATATTAACTGGAAAGGAGTTGATAGCAATGGGCATCTTCTTCCAAACGGAATTTACTTTTATAAGGCTAACCTTGGCGAAAAAACATATTCTGGTAAAATAATTCTTCATCGTAATAAATAGTTTTGTTTGACTATTTTTGAAAAAAAATAGATATGGAAAACTTTGTAGCTTATAATCCAACACGACTTCATTTTGGAGAAAATATAGTTGAAAACCTAGGAACAACGGTTAAACAATATGGTAAAAAGGCTTTATTAATTTGTGGAAAAGGATCAGTAAAAAAATATGGTTATTTCGACCAAGTAATTTCACAACTCCAATCTTCAGGTATTGAAGTTGTTGAATATTCAGGAATTAAATCAAATCCAATTATCGAAGATGTTGAAAAAGCAATACAACTTGGTAAAAAGAACAATATTGATGTCATTGTTGCTCTTGGTGGTGGCAGTGTAATTGATTCCTCTAAAATTGTCTCACTTGGAATACCAACAGATGATAACCCATGGGATTTTATGACATGGAAACTAAATCCAGAAAAGGCTATTCCGATTGTAACAATACTAACACTGGCTGCAACAGGAACTGAAATGAATGCTGCTGCTGTTGTTCAAAATCACACGACCGGGCAAAAAGTGGGTTATGTTAACCCTCTAATGTTTCCCAAAGATTCATTTCTAGACCCATCATTTACAGTCTCTGTACCTAAAAATTATACTTCATTTGGCATAGTTGATTTAATTGCTCATTCACTGGAAGCCTTTTTTGGAAAAGGTGAACCATCGGTAATTGACCAAATAACAATTGATATTATTAAAGATGCAGTTAAGTTTGGTCCATTACTAATGAATGATCTTACGAATGTTGAATTAAGAGCTAAGATTATGCTAGATGCTACCCTTGCTTTAAATGGACTAACTACCTATGGCAAAAAGAGTGGTGATTGGGGTGTTCATGCCCTTGGTCATGAGCTATCATTACTATTCGACACACCCCATGGAGCATCGCTGAGTATTGTTTATCCAGCATGGTTAAAATTAATGCAGCCTAGAATCTCGGAGCGAATAATCACTCTTGGAAAAGGGGTTTTTGGGGTGAATTCGGCTGAAGAAACAATAGATAGTTTTATTGATTTCTTTAAAAAAATTGAGTCTCCTGTTTTGCTAAATGAGATCGGAATTAATGAAAACAAAAGAGGCTTGATTATTGAACAATATGCAAAAAACAAAGTCTCGGGTATGAACCATGATCTTAGTGAAGATGATCATAAAAAGATTGTTGATTTCATGTTCGCGTAAAGTCTAATTCTTTACCCACTATTATTTCCTTTGTGCCATGGTTTGTATCATGTAACCTTATTGCTTTATCAAGGTATAATAATTTTACAATCTTGTGTTACTGTGATTTTATGATAACAGATACTTAAGTTTGAACTTTTTTTTATCTTTGAAAAAACAAGCAATCAAACATGAAAAATAAGCAACGAACCGGACATAGTCCGGAGGTAGAGAATATTCTACTAAAGAAGCGAATACTTAAACTGGAAAGTAAAATTGCTGCACTTGAGTTAATAGGCTCATTACCACCGACTTCAAATAATATTTACAACGATATACTTGATAATATTCCTCTTGCCATTCTTAGTCTTGATACCAATGGGTACCTTCAGCTTACCAACAATTCATTTGTTAAACTATTTGATTTTGATAAAACAAAACTTAACACCAAACTTCATATCAATAAATTCAAACCTTTTGTAAACACTATATTACTTAAGAAAATAAATAAGCTGCTGGACAATCAAATGCAGTTTGATCATGAAATAAAGCTTGGTGAAATTGGTAATAATGATAATAGGTTTAGGTCGAGAGGAATTACCATTGTTTCTGATGAGGACGAAGTAGTTTCCTACATGATTATTATAGGTGATATTACAAAAAGAAAACTTGCTGAAAAAAACTTAATAAAAGCGAAAGAAAAAGCTGAAGAGGCGAATATGCTAAAAACTGCTTTTCTGAGTAATCTTTCGCATGAAATAAGAACACCTCTTAATCATATACTTGGCTTTTTAGAATTATTGCTCATTGATAGTACATCTCAAACTGAAAGAGAAGAATACTCTACAATTGTACGTGGAAGTAGTGAGATTTTGTTAAAACGAATTGATGACATTATTGATATTTCAAAGATTGAGACAGGTCAAATGGATATTAATAAAGAAAGGGTTAATGTAATTGAGTTTTTGTTTGACTTATATGAAGATTGCAAAAATTTTCAAACCAAATATAAAAAAGAGTCTGTTGAGTTTATTGTTAATACATTGCATGATTATACTAATGTTGTATTACTAACAGACCCCGTAAAGCTTCGCCAAATAATTTTTAGTTTTGTTGACAATGCATTCATTTTTACTCATGAAGGAAAAGTTGAAATTGGATTCAATATAAAAGATAAAAACGGGATTTGCTTCTATGTGAAAGATACTGGTGTTGGTATTGAATCAAAACACCACGAGAGTATTTTTGAACATTTCCGTCAAGTTGATAATTCATCAACCCGAAAAATAGGTGGTTCAGGTCTTGGTTTAGCTATATCAAGAGGTCTATCAACGCTATTAAATGGAACCATTTGGGTCCAGTCGAAACCAGGAATAGGATCAGCATTTTATCTTAACCTTCCTGAATCAATAATATCTCTTGAAACCAAATCAACAACTCAATCCATTACAGATAATGTATATGACTGGAAAAACTCCACAATTTTAATAGCTGAATATGAAGAGGTTGATTACAACCTCCTAAGGGTAATTTTAGGTAAAACCAGAGCACATTTACTAAGAGCTAAAACTGGTGATGAAGCCATAAGGTTATATCATGAAAATAAACCGGACCTAATTTTAATCAATTTCGACCTTCCTGTTATAAATGGTGAGGAATTTGCTAAAATAATAAAGTCGAAAGATGCAATGATCCCAATTGTTGCTCAAATCGATTTTGCAAATGAGGGCGATATTAGTAGAGCAAAAACTGCAGGCATCGACAAATTACTTACCAAACCAATTCAAAAAAACAATTTGTTAAATACGATTAATGACTTCATTATTAATAGCTGGTTTTAATCCCATTTTGAAAACCGGCTTTATGTAAAAGCATCTGGTTTCTAATCATCATATTTTAAATAACTAATATCAAATGATATTTTTATACTAAGTGCTAGTAACCAAAGATAAAAGTCTCCCAAATAAAACAACATTTTGTGCAACCATTCATTAAACTATTATGTCATCCTTTTTGATTTGATGGTATTTTACTACCTTGCCGAAAATTTTAAAAAAACCACTAATCGGTTATAAATATTCTGCATGGAGTTTGATAGTACCTTCATAAAAAAGCTAAAGGAAAACGACTCGAAAGCGCAGCGGATTTTTTATCAGCAGCTTGCGCCTAAGATGTATGGCATATGCCTTCGCTTTGCTTTAATTAATGAAGATGCAGATGATATATTACAAGATGGATTCATTAGGGTGTTTCGGCACATTAAGGATTTTAGAGGCGAAGGCTCACTTGAAGGCTGGGTTCGTCGAACTATTGTTAACACTGCAATAAACTATTATAAAAAGAAAATTAAACAAGGAATAAATACTGATTTAGAGTATGTAAAAGGAAAAGTAAAAGAAGAAAATAATATAGTTGAAAAGATGTCTTGTGACGAGCTGCTGGTTTTGATTAATGAATTACCACCAGGTTACAGAATGGTTTTTAACCTAAATGTAATCGAAGGATATACACACAAAGAAATCGGCAAAATACTTGAGATAAGTGAAAATACTTCAAAATCTCAACTTTCAAGAGCAAGAGCATCGCTTCAGAAGAAAATTTTTTCAATAAGAGATAGAGAGCAAATTGAATAATAATACTGAAAATATCGACAATCTTGTAAAGGACAAATTTGAATCTTTTACCCCAACTCCCCCAGATTATATATGGGGTGAAATAGAAAAGGGTATAGTGTCATCATCAAAACCATTTTGGGCAAGAAATAGGACGTTGATTTCTGCGGCCATTCTGATATTATTGGGGCTATTAACCACATTTTTTGCGTTCAATCCTTTTTCTGATACAAATGAAACAAACAACGTTTCTGAACAAATCAATGGAATCGAAAAACCTGCTAAACCAACCAGTACTTTTGTTGATGAAGCTACTAATTCAAAAAAGGATGTTGTAGGTGATATAATCAATCAAGAGTCAGAAAAAGTTGTTGAAAAATCCAGAGAAGTCGATTTTACTGAGCCTGTAAATGATATCAATCAAAAAGGCCCTATTCAACAAGAAACTAAAGCAGCAAATGTTAATCTTGGTAATATAACTGTCACTGAAAATAAGTTCGTCAACACTCCATTGATTAGTAACTCGCAGAAGTCATTTATGTTAGAGTATAGAAAGGAGCCATTCACAATTGCTCAGAATGATATTTCATTTATGCCTTTTGAGCGTAATAATGTCTATGAAATACCTGATGATATTTCGGAAGAGATTAAATCAAAACCTAAGAATTCCAGATGGGAAATTGGATACTTTATTTCTCCTGAGTTAACCGAATCTGCCATTGATTCTGTTGAAATTTTAAACTCATTTAATTTTAACATAGAGCCCACATATTTCATCAACAATAACTGGTACATACGTTCAGGCTTGGGATTTTCTTATGTACGTGATCGCGGTTTTGCTAAAATAAAATATAACACTCAAGAGTACATGGGGTCGTATGATGATGTTTACGATATAACATTTGACACGCTGCATGGTAACATAACTCCGGTTTATCATACAAAAAAGGTTGAGGTTTGGGATTCCGTTCGACATATTTCTGTCTCCAATGTAACTAACAGCTATTTATATCTGCAGATTCCTTTAATTTTTGGCTACTCTTCAAAATCTTCAGGATCACCATTAAGCTGGTATGTAAATGCTGGTCCAGCGTTTAACATAAAAGTGAGTGAATGGATTGAAACACCAAAGCTATCAGAGCCAGATGCTGATATAATTAGCTTACAAAATAATCTACCGACAAGAGCCAGCAATTATTTTCAATTGTGGGTTGGGGCCGGTTTAGAGTATAAATTAAATAAAAAACTATCTGTTGCTATCGAACCTGGTTACAGACACTATCTCAATAATGTTTACAATAACAAAAATAACCAAGGTCCATCAAATGGTTTTACGCTGCGGGTTGGTCTTGTATATTTAATGAAGTAAAGAATTAAATAATGAAGTTTTCAAATTTGAATAGAAATTTATATAGGGCATTTGTATCACTTATAGTACTATTGTCCATTCCCAATACTTCTTTTGCTTTGAATTCAGTAAATCAAGTAGTTATTTCCGGACAAGTAACAAACTATGAGTTTGGAAACCCGGTTGATGGCCATACAATATTTATTGTGAGCGATTCCACACAAGACGGGTTTAGCGGCTATTCCAAAAAAGTTTATACTGATTCAGAAGGATATTATTATGATACAATTGCAACTAACGAAAACAAAGGTTCATTAATCATTTATACATTAGACTATTATGGAAAAATGGTTGATACAACTGTATATTTTAGATTTTTAGATCGATCAAATAGTATGATAATAGCCGACTTTAGATTGTATTTACCAATAATATCAGAACAGCTCCAAGCACGTTTTAAATATGTTCAAAAACAAAGTGGAAACAGAGCCGAATATAATTTCTTCGACCAAACTAATAATAATCATATAATTAGCAGATATTGGGAATTTGGTGATGGAACAACATCAGCAGTTCAAAACCCGGTACATACATATAATTCCTTTGGTTTGTTTAAAGTATCTTTAACAATAGTTGCTTACTCTAATGGTTCAATTGATACAAGTACAATTTCAAAGCAGTTTTATATCAGCCAAACAGAGTTTTGTCATTTGGGCGGGCATGTTTTTTCAGAATATTTTCCAATTGATATGGGATATGCATATTTGTATTATTTAGATTCAGCAAAAAGTTATATTCCCATAGACACAATGTCGTTCGATACGTTGGGCTATTACTATTTTTATCAAATTCCAGTAGGTGATTATATTGTAAAGGCAGAGCCTATGGTTGAATCTGATTTCTATGGCATACTCTTACCATCATATTTTGGTAACACTATGTTTTGGGAAGAGGCCGAAACAATTAGTTTGACAAATACTTCTTGGGAATATAATATCAAATTAAATTATGCTGAAGGATTCTCAATAGGTTCGGGTGGTATTAGTGGTAACATTGAATATGTAGGCGCCAATAGATACTCTGATGGTTATTCGGCCAAGGGAGTAAATATCTATTTATATGATGATTATGACAACTTATTAACTTGTCATTACTCAGATGATTTTGGTGATTTTGCATTTGATTTGATTGAGTTAAATACTTATTGGATATACCCTGAGGTAACAGGCATTAATTCTGACAAGATAAAGATAATGTTAACACCAGACGACCCTGTGGTTAATGACCTGGAAATAAATCTATTGTCGGGCAATATAAACTCCATTGATCCAGAAAATGGAATAACTAGTCCCGATTTGGTAGGTTTACCTTTTCCAAATCCTGTTTCAGGGATTCTTTCAATTCCCATTATTTCGGATGCCAACACTTCTATATCATACAATATATATGATACTTATGGTCGTTTTGTAACATCCAATGTTGTGAATGCAGGTATCATTTCAGGTAGTTTTGAAATCCCCATATCAAACTTAGATAACGGCTCATACATCGTTCAAACAAAAGTTGACAAGCAGGTATACAACAGGGTATTTGTGGTTATGAAGTAAACTTAATCAGGCAGTACATACCAAAAAACAGCTACAAAATGTGCAAAGCTGCCCAGTAGCACCCAAATATGGAATATTGCATGATTATAGTGTAATTTATTTAAGAGATAAAATATTGCACCTATCATATACGATACTCCACCCCCGATTAACCACAGTAGCCCATCCGAAGGAAGGTTTTCGTGCATGGGTTTTATGGCAATAATAATTAGCCACCCCATAGCAACATAAATAATTGCAGAAACTACATCATACTTACCTGTAAAAAATAGTTTAAATATTACTCCACCAATTGCAAGCCCCCATATAACACCAAATAGGCTCCAGCCCCATGGTCCCCTGATGGTTACAAGTAAAAATGGTGTATATGTTCCGGCAATAAGAATATAAATTGCAGCATGATCAAAAACATTAAGTTTATTACGCAGACTCTGCTTTTGTACGCTATGGAATAATGTGGATGCCAAATACAATATCACCAAGCTTGCACCATAAATACTAAAACTAACTATATGCCATGCATCGCCTCTCAAGCTGGCAAACACAACCAGTATTACCAGGGCAGCTATACTCAATAAAAAACCCAGTCCATGTGTAATTACATTTAATATTTCTTCAATTTTTGGATATTGACGTGCATCGATTATCATATGACAAATTTAGGGCTTTTACATCTTCATTTATTAATTTGCTTAAGATGAACTTAGATTTAAATATTTTTCGATTGCACATCAATTGAAAATGACTTTATTTACATTACACACCATTTATGTACTACTCTCTTTTCGATGATAAATAATATCTGGATAATTAGCATGAAATCCTCTAATCATTAATGTTTTGAGCAATTTAGATAGCCTTTCAAAATATATATCTTTGTATAAGTATTTAGTTTAGATTAATCATTAACAAATCAAAATATATTAACATCAATATGACCCCTCTATCGCAATGAAAAACCTACCTGCCTTAGCCATTATTTGTTATTTGTTATTGTTCACAATTTTCATAAGTTCATGCAAAAAGGATGTTAATAGTATTCCTGTCCACTCATCTTTTACAGACTTAAGAGATAACAAGTTATATACTACTGTTACATTAGGTAACCAAACCTGGATGGCTGAGAATTTAAACTTCGAAACATCTGATAGTTGGTGGCCAAATAATGATTCTACTTTAGGAAATATTTATGGGAGATTATATCTATGGGAGTCATCATTAATTGTATGCCCCGAAGGATGGCATCTACCCACAGATGAAGAGTGGAAAACTCTTGAAAAAATACTAGGCATGAGTCAGAAATCAGCCGATTCATTGAGTTATCGAGGTACTAACCAGGCAATTCAATTGAAATCTGAGAAGGGTTGGCTGAATGGATATAATGGAAATAACAGCAGTGGATTTAACGCCCTTCCTGGAGGAGTGCGTTTCAAAAGTGGAACTTTCACCGCTATAGGCATGGGAGCATACTGGTGGACAAGTACCCCATACAACGAAAAAGATGCATTGTATCGAAACATAAGTATTGATATCCCTCGTGTAAACAGATTCTTTAGCTCTAAAATTGAAGCAAAGAGTGTAAGGTGTGTTAAGAATTAGCTAATTGATTTATTTGGCTGAGCTATGTATGGAGAACTGTTTTTCTGTTTTTACAATGTTACAACTATGGTTATTTTAGTTAGAACAACAATTAAACCAAAACTAAAACAACAGTACCAGTAGGTACACCAGATTCATTATGCAAATCTTTATACTCTATTGAAATATTCTTACCTCCCATCTTACGGTTTAATTGTATCATATCATTAATTAGCTTTAACCCTTTCCCACTATCACGATTGTAACGGTAAGCCGCCTTACGCCCTATTCCATTGTCCTCTATTGCGATACTCGTTCTATCTCCTGTAATACCTGCATCCAAATTTAGTTTCTTTATTCCTTTCTTATTTCTAAGACCATGCTTAATTGAGTTTTCAACCAACAACTGAATAAGCATTCTGGGAATCCTTTGAGTTAAATCGATGGTCTCATCAACTTTGATAATAAACTCAAAATCATCCTTAAACCTGAACTTTTCAAGTTCCAGATAACTTCTTACAAAATCAATTTCTTCGGATAAACTGATGTCAATCCTTTCGACACGTTGCATTAACGATCGAAGTAATTGACTAAACCTTAATATCTGATCGTGGGCCTGCTCATTATTGCCTTTGGCCACATTATGAGCTAACCCATTAAGAACATTAAACATAAAATGTGGATCCATTTGGCTTTTGATGGTTTTCATCTGAAGGCTATTAATAGTTTCTTCGATGCGTTGCTTTTTAGCTGTTTGTATTCTTTGTAACTTTTGAGATGACCATAGTATTAAAACAACTAGTAGATATACTATTAACCAAACAAGATATTTCAAATAGTAGCCTAAATCTATTCCATATCTATAATAATAAAGGTGGTTTTCGGCCAAGATATAAAATAACCTTTCGTTAGGATTATTTTTAACCCCAGTTAGAAATGGAAGGTCGGAATACAATATTGCTTTCGAACCAACCTCAACAGGATATTTTAATTGGGAATCAAAAATAATTATGTTTTCAGCTATTTGAGTATGGAATATATATTCATCCTTTCCATCTTTATTGATATCCTCCTTCATCCTTAAACCAGTTATGTCAGTATCATCCTCAAAATAATAGTCGTTACCATTCTCATCAACGAAAAGTATACTTTTATCAAACTTACCAACCAAAATACCATGATGTCCTAAATAGATAAATTGCTCCATTATAAGTCTCTTTAGGCTGGGGTCTTCGAATTCAATATTAATCGTAATGGTATCAATAACATCAAAATGATGATCATAAAGAACTAGTTTATCATTATTTAATGAAATAGTATTGTAATAAGCAACAAGAATTTTCCTTCCATCCTGCCCTATAATTGATCCTATTGCTGTTGATGTTGGATATCCATTATTTTCGATAGGCCCAATTATAAACTCAAGATCCGAGTTAAACCCTACAACCCATGAATTGTTATCTTTAAAGGGTATATCCATACTTTCAGGAATATTGTCCGTAGTTGAAGATCCTATGAAGAATTCGGGTAAAGAATCATTATTTATGTCAAGAATTTCCATCCCTGCATAACTTATCCCAACTGATACGCTTCTTATTAATGTATCATCCTGTAAATCATACTTAATTAACTGCCTAGGCTGACGAGAAAAGCCAGCAACTATGGCAAAGATCATTTCCTTAAAACCATCGTTATCAGCATCAACAGAATTAATACAACGAACAGTATAATCTATGGCTCCATCACGTTTATGTATTCTTGTGATAAACCTCTCGTCTATCAAAAGATTCTTACTAATAAATGGTTCAATAGCACTCAAAAAAACTGAGTCATTCCTATAGTAAAATAAGTAAATCTCCTCTATTCCATTATTATTCAAATCAGCAATGTAGTGGTTGTCCGATTTTATATGATATTTTCCATTAAAATTCCATTGCCCATAATTATTTCCATTGTTTAGTCTTACCTTTACTGCAGCCTGGCCTTTAAAAATATTATGGAAGACCTCGATTGTTTCATCAACTCCTTCACCATCAAGATCTGAGAAATATACCTCACAATTAGGTTTTGATACTATTTCCTGTCCAACCAATTCAGCTTTATACCTAGATCTAGGATTGGGAAGAAAAATAATTACCATAATTGCAATTGGAATCCCCATAAAGAAAGGACTGGCAACAATATTAAGTATATTTAAATTTCTCTTTTTGGTTCTCAAAATCGCTAATCTTTAGTAAGTGTAAAAATAATAAGTATTTAGACAGATATACCAATTAATCGTATTTCAGTACTTTTGCACAATGGATACAATTCGTCAAGACAGAATAAACAACTTGCTTCAAAAAGACCTTGGAGAAATATTTCAATTGGACATGAGGCATGTTTCATTGGGATCAATGATAACCGTAACTAAGGTAAAAATTACACCTGACTTATCATTGGCAAAGGTATACCTTAGCCTTTTTGCCACAAAGGATAAAGCGGGGTTACTGAAAAGTATTAGAAGTCATACAAAAGAAATTAGAGGAAAGCTTGGTAATCGTGTTAAAAATCAGCTACGTGTTGTTCCCGAACTCAATTTTTATCTTGATGACTCGTTAGACTATATTGAAAATATTGATAACCTTCTGAATGAGTGAATGATACAATGAGTGATGAAAGAATTATTGTTCCATCATTCACCCATTCAATCATTCACTCATTCACCCATTCACTCATTCACTCATTCAAACACTCACTCATTCAAATGAAATACGATCCCATAAAACGAAAGCTAGGTGTAGTTTTTAATCAGTCACCAACTCTTCGAAAATTATTTTATAGTTTACTCGACATTCTCCTTCTCCGCTCATGGCATATACGTAAAGAACTAAAAATCTGGGAAAAAACAATTTCTGGAAACCAAAACATTCTTGATGCGGGTTCAGGATTTGGACAATATGATTATTACATGGCATCCAGAAATAAAAACTGGTGTGTAACCGGACTTGATGTTAAACAAGACCAGATAGATGATTGCAATGACTTTTTCAGTAAAATTGGTCTTAGTAATGCTAAATTTAAATTCGGTGATCTTACTAAACTTAATAAACCAAATAACTTTAACATGATATTATGTGTTGATGTTATGGAACATATTGAGGAAGATGAGCTTGTATTGCAAAACTTCCATTCTGCTCTCAAAGATGATGGCGTGCTGCTAATTTCAACCCCATCCGATAAAGGGGGCTCCGATGTTCATCACCACGACCATGATGACCATGATAATGATGGCACACACTCATTTATTGACGAACACGTAAGGGATGGATATAGTATTGAGGATATGACCACAAAGATGAAAAATGCCGGGTTTAAAAAATCCAAAGCATACTACCAATATGGAAAACCAGGTAAAATAGCATGGAAGTTAAGCATGAAGTTTCCAATCATCATGCTAAATACCAGTTATTTGTTTTTCATAGTTCTGCCATTTTATTATCTTATAACCTTTCCTTTTGTACTTATACTAAATTGGCTTGATGTAAAAACTAAACATAAAACAGGAACCGGATTGGTGGCATTGGCATGGAAATAACATGGGAAATTATTACCTAAATATACTGCTATTACTTAGGCGATTACTATTAGTATTATTACTATTATTTGTAAGCAGGATATTTTTTTACATTTATAATATTGGCATATTTGCCGACATTGATATAAGTACTCTACTTTATATTTTTATTGCAGGCACCAGGTTTGATATTTCAGTAATTTGCTATTTCTTCCTACTATTTATTGTATTACATGCAATTCCAATGGGTAAATTTTTTGCATCAAATTTGATACAACGAATTCTCAAAGTTTATTTCACAGTTGTAGTTGGTCTTCTTCTGCTCGTTAACCTTGTTGACTCAATTTATTTTCACTTTATCCAAAAACGCTCAACTGCGGATATCTTTAAGTTAATATTTGTAAGTGATGATGTGCCAACTCTTTTGCCTGGGTTTATGAGGGATTATTGGTTTGTACCTATAATCTGGTTAGTTCTTTTAATATTAACCTGGATTATATACCCAAAACTAAATATTAAAAAGTTTAACGAAATCCATTCGCTCGATAAACTAAAATTCCACTGGAAAACAATGGTGTTTAAAATTGGTTTATTGATTGTTATATTGGGTTTATCATTAATTGGAGCAAGGGGTGGTCTACAACTAAAGCCACTATCAATAATAGATGCATCAAAGCAAGTAGGTGCTGCACACATGCCACTTGTTCTAAATTCAGTTTTCACAATTATGACAACCTATGGTCATGAAAATCTTCATGAAAAGAACTATTATTCAAAAACAGAAATTAGTGAGAAATACAATGTAGTGCAAAACGTAAATGCTGATAATCTATCTTTTAACAAAAAGAATATCGTTGTTCTTTTACTTGAAAGCTTTTCGAAGGAATATGTTGGGTTTTTAAATAACTATAATGGATATACACCTTTTCTTGATTCTTTGTCAAGACATTCGTTAGTTTTTGAAAATGCCTTTGCAAATGGACTAAGGTCCATTGATGCTATTCCTGCGATTGTTTCTGGTATTCCATCCCTTATGGATGACCCGTTTATAACATCAATATACAGCTCAAACAAAACCAATAGCCTTGCAGTAATGCTAAAGAAAAAGGGCTATCAAACTGCATTTTTTCATGGAGGCACCAATGGAACAATGAATTTTGATGGGTTTGCAAGTTATGCTGGTTTCGATAAATATTATGGCCGAACCGAATACAACAACGACAATGATTATGATGGTTATTGGGGAATTTATGATGAGCCCTTTTTACAATATTTTGCTCATAAACTAAACTCCTTTAACCAACCGTTTTTCGCATTTGAATTTACACTAAGTTCACATTATCCATATGGCATACCTAAAAACCATAAAGGTAAATTTGCAGAAGGCCCGATGAAAATTCACAAGGTTGTTAGGTATACCGATTATGCCTTGGCAAAGTTTTTTAATACGGTAAAAACAATGCCTTGGTACGAAAACACAATATTCGTTATAGTTGCTGACCATCCCGCGCAATCAGTTATACCTTCAAACAATGCTGATATTAAAGAAGAAAGTGATAAATTAAGTGATTATCAAAATAGTTATTATAAAAATATCTCGGGACGATATGCAATCCCAATGATTATATTTAACCCTAAAGATAGTTTGACAAATATTAAATTTCAAGAAACAATACAGCAAACAGATTTAATGCCTACCCTACTGGATTATTTAAACTACGATGAGCCATTTATAGCATTTGGAACAAGTATTTTTAATGATAGTACCAATAGAGTAGCCGTTCAATATGTTAACGGGTTGTATCAAATTACATGGGGGAAGTATAGTTTAATTTTTGATGGGGAAAAAAGCATTTCATTATTTGATAATGAAGCAGATCCAAAACATAACCAAAATTTGATTAATACCAGGAATACAATTCAACAAAAGCTGGAATCAATCATTAAGGCCTATTTGCAGCAATATATCAACCGAATGATTAATAATGATATGGTAATAGTAGACCATTCCTAAAATTTATCTGATATTTGCAAGTTATCATAGTGAACTTAACTAACAATGTATAAGTTATAGTAATGCAACTACCTTTTTTCATTGCCCGACGGTATCTCATATCAAAGAAGTCGCACAATTTGATAAATATTATTTCAATAATTTCGGTTGTTGGATTGGCAGTTGGTACTATGGCATTAATTGTTGTACTATCAGTGTTTAACGGGTTTGAGGGTGTAATAAAATCACTTTATTCAACATTTAATGCTGATTTACAAATAACTGCGACAACGGGTAAAACCATTAATTATAGCTCCTTTCCTCACAATGAAATTCAAAGTATTAATGGGGTTGTGGGCCTAACTCAGGTGGTTGAAGAAGATGCTCTATTTAAGTATAGAGACAAACAGCATATTGCAACCATAAAAGGTGTTTCAGATGGATTTATTAACCAGTCAAGAATAGATACTATGACTATCAATGGCACATTTGTTCTTCAAGAAGGTAATTCAAATTTTGCTGTTGTTGGTGCAGGTATAGCATGGTATTTGGATATATACCCACAAAACGTTTCTGCACTATTATCCATATTTGTACCACGCCGCGGTAATGCTTCATCTTTCAATTTCGAAAATGCTTTTAACAATGGGGCAATTCATCCAACAGGAGTTTTTTCAGTCCAACAGGAATTTGATGAAAAATATGTATTTATTCCGATACGTTTTGCTCGTGACCTAATGGACTATACTGATGAGGTAACAAGTATAGAAGTTAGATATGATACAATTACTGATGGTGAAAAAATTCAATCTCAAATTCAAGAAATATTGGGAAATGAATACACTGTTAAAAACAGGTTCCAGCAAAACGAGTCTCTCTACAAGTTGCTGAAATCAGAAAAAACTGCAATATTCTTTATCCTTCTTTTTATTCTTATTCTTTCCTCATTTAATATGATTGGATCTCTCTCGATTTTGATTGTCGAAAAAAATAAAGATATTGGAATATTAACAAGTATGGGAGCTAACCTGAAACTCATAAAGTCAATATTTTTAACCGAAGGTATGCTGATAAGTTTATTGGGAAGTATTATTGGTTTAGTTATTGGTTTTTCAATACTTTATATTCAAGATAATTTTGGTTTATTACAACTTGGAAATGGCGATGGTGACTTTGTGATTTCTACCTATCCGGTGAAAATGAAATTAATGGATTTTATCTACGTTTTTGGTACTGTTATTACCATTGGATTTCTTGCAACCATTTATCCCGTTAATTATCTAAGCAAAAGAATTGTCAAGGGTGTCCAAAACTAATCGTTTAATGAAACTCCTCTCAGCAAGCTGTCGAGGTATCTCAATGGAATCTTTATTTTTTCAATACGCATCAAGATGCTGGGAATATAACCTGTGAGATCCTTCGACTACTCTCAGGATCAGTTCGACTAAATAATTTTGTTTCTCAAAATTAAAGTCTCACAGATTTACAAATCAGCATATTAACTTCCAACCTTTTCATCATAAACAATGTCTATAATATTGTACTATGGATCAAAAAATAATTTGTTTTTATTTGATCTTCTCTAAAAAGGATAGTACTTTTGGTTTTTTTATTTTAAGGCTATAATAATCAATTCAATACGATCAAAACAAAATATATTATGAGAAAGTTATTTTCAATTGTTACGCTCTGCACCGTAATTCTATTTTCCTTTAGTTTGCAGGTTTATTCGGGCAATCAATCGATCATAGTTAATAAATCGAAACAATCTAGCCTAAGGCTGGTTCAGTCATCACCCGAAAAACTTGCCTATACTTCCACGGTTGGTGAAATCGAAGTGAGTAATATAAAAACTGAAAATGGAAAATACTTTAGATTATCAATAGACCGTTTCGGAAAGTCTTCAAAAGAAGGTTATCCTGAATTACCTGTAATGCATCAACTAATGGAAATTCCTTTAAATTCAAAAGTTGAAGTTGAGATTACAAATTACAATGTTGAAGAATTTCGTTTAACCGATAAAGGGATTACATCATTACTAATTCCAATGCAAATGTCTCAACCCAAGTGTGGCGATTCAAAGGCCTTTGAAATAAACAACAATATTTATATTAAAGATAATTTTTATGGCGAAGACCTAGTTTCAGTAGATTTACTTGGAGTTATGCGCGGGGTTAACATTGGACGATTAAATATATCTCCCGTAAGCTATAATCCTGTAACTAATATACTAAAAGTGGTGAAGGATGTTGAGTTTGTAATCACATTTGTAGATGCTAACCTGAGTTTGACTACAGATCTAAAACTAAAAACAAGGTCACCATATTTCACAGGAATATATAATTCGCTCCTAAATAGTCAGTATAATAACTTAACTCGTGAAAATTTCACTACTTATCCAGTAAGTTACGTAATAGTTTCTGATCGCATGTTTGAGAGTCAGCTACAACCATTTATCCAATGGAAAAAAAGGAAAGGATTTACTGTTGCAGAAGCATATACTGACGAAATTGGAAGCTCATTACAACAAATAAAGGATTATATTCAAGATTTATATGATGCAGGAACCCCGGAAAATCCCTCCCCTTCATTTGTTCTTTTTGTTGGTGATATTGCCCAAATACCTGCTTGGAATAATGGCGATGGGGTAACTGATAGAAATTATGTTGAATATACCGGTGACCTTTTCCCAGAAATCTTCTATGGGAGATTTTCAGCAGAAAATACGACTCAACTACAACCATACATTGATAAAACTCTTATGTATGAAAAATACATTATGCCTGCGTCATCATACCTCGACACCGTCTTGTTGGTGAGTGGAGTTGATGGTAGTTATGCTCAGGACTGGGGAAACGGGCAAATTAACTATGGCACAATTAACTATTTTAATGAGGAACATGATATATACTCAAACACATATCTTTATCCAGCTTCAGGAAGTGCATCAGCTGCTATTAAGCAGCATGTTAGTGATGGTATAACATTTGGTAATTACACAGCACATTGTTCACCAAATGGCTGGGCCGATCCGTCTTTTGTAATCAGTGATATTCCCAATTTAACAAATCAAGACAAATATGGCCTGTTAATTGGTAACTGCTGCTCATCAAGCGAATATCAAACTGATTGCTTTGCAGAGGAAATTCTTAGGGCCGAAAACAAAGGTTGTGTTGGATACATTGGTGGGTCGAATAGTACATATTGGGATGAGGATTATTACTTTGGTGTTGGTGTTGGTACGATTAATGAAAATCCACCGCCATATGAAGAAACAACTTTAGGTTGTTATGACAGATCGTTCCACGATCATGGAGAGCCTTTTTCTGATTGGTTTACCACAATGGATCAAATTGTTTTTGCTGGTAACTTAGCCGTTTCAGAAAGTGGATCGACACGTGAACAATATTATTGGGATATTTATAATTTAATGGGAGACCCTTCTTTAATGATCTACTTCTCAAATCCTCCGGTAAACCCGGTAGCCCATGAACCATTTATTATGATTGGTGCCACATCTACTACAATTAATGCTGCTCCATATTCTTATGTAGCATTAAATAATAATGGTGAAAATATTGTATCTACTTTAGCTAATGAAAATGGGGTTGCCGTTTTGGAATTTGGAAGTTTTACAACTCCGGGTACTGCAGAATTAGTAATTACAGCTCAAAATTTTCAGCCCTATATCGAAGACATTCAGATATTTGCTCCAAATGGCCCTTTCTGTATTTACGAAAACCACACAATTAATGATGACTCATTGGGCAACGGAAACGGAAATGCAGAATACGGCGAACAAGTGTTTATTAACCTATCGATGGTTAATTATGGTAATAACGATGCAGTTGATGTAAATGTAACAATATCCTCTGTATGTGCTGATGTGCTAATTGAAGATGCCATTGATATTTTTGATACCATTGAAATTAATGAAATAGTAACAAATGATAACGGTTTGTTAATTAAACTTGATGATGGCATTGAAGACCAAACTAATATGCTATTTGATATTATCGCTGTTGATAGTCAAGACTCGATTTGGGAAAGCCAGTTTGAAATAATAGCGTTTGCTCCTAAATTAACTCCACTTGAACTAATAATTGATGACAGTTTTAGTGGAAATGATAATGGAAGGCTTGATCCGGGTGAAGAGGCAATTGTTAAAATTAAAACAGCCAACACTGGACATTGTGTTGCTTATGATGTTGTTGCATCATTATTGCCTTATAATCCATATATAACAGTGCTAAGTGGAGATACAACAATAGCAACACTCAGTACTTTTGGAGCAGTTTATCCGCAATTTAACGTACTTGTTTCAAATGATGCACCCGAAGGAATACTTGCTGAAATGAGATACCAGCTTACCTCTGGAGCATATTTTGTGGAACGTCCTTACTATCCAAAGGTTGGTTTAATTGTTGAAGACTGGGAAACTGGCAACTTTAATAAATTTAATTGGCAATCGGATGGTGATCTTCCTTGGAGCATTACTGATTTATACCCATTTGAAGGTGATTTTGATGTTGTTTCAGGAGAAATTGGTAACAACCAAACAACTGAATTCTGGATACAATATCAAGTAATGTCACCCGACAGCATAAGTTTCCACAAGAAGGTTTCTTCTGAAGTGGACTTTGATTTCCTTCAATTTTATATCGATAACGAATTACAAGAAGAGTGGTCGGGAACTACTGAAAGTTGGACACGAGAGAGTTATTCTGTTAATCCTGGAATGAGAAAATTCCGTTGGGTTTACGAAAAGGACTACTCAAGCATAGGTGGTGCTGATAAAGGTTGGGTAGATTATATTGAATTACCCATGATGATGATAACAACAGTATATGCAGGGCCTGATAATATGGTTTGTGAAAACAATATCTATCAATGTTCAGGATCTGCAACAAATTTTGACTCAATTTATTGGGAAACTTCAGGAACAGGTGTTTTTGATAATGTAAATACACTAGCTCCAATATATACACCTTCGGAAGATGATATACTGTCAAAAAATGTACAGCTGAGTCTAAATCTAATTGATGTTGATGGAGTACCAGCAAGCGATACAATGAATCTGGGAATAAACTACATCCCTTCAACTCCTTCAATTCCTGATGGCCCCGAAGAAGTTGATCTGCAAATAGTTTCCGAGAGCGAGTATACCATTGAAGCTGTGCAAGATGCAAATGCTTACTCATGGGTGATATACCCAGAAGAGTCAGGTATAATTAGCGGAACTCAAACAATTGGTACAGTAACATGGAATAATCAATATGAGGGTGAGGCTTGGATTAAGGTGCATGCAATAAATAATTGTGGAGTAAGTGATTATTCTGATTCACTCCTGGTTGTTGTAAGCAATCCTGTTGGATTGAATAATATCGAAAATGAGCTAACAGTAAGCATTAGTCCTAACCCAACCAAAGATATATTTGTAATAAGCCTTTCACCTTCTTTTGAAGATGAAGCCACTGTGAAAATAACCAATCAATTGGGATCGGTTGTTTACTCTCATAACGTTTTGGGTGTTTCTGGTGGAACTAAATTAGCCATAAACCTTGAAGACCAGCCTGCTGGATTGTACCTTGTTGAAACCAAAACCAAATCAAATAACATTATTAGCAAGCTAATGATTGTTAAATAAAACACCAGAAAACATTATCAACTAAATAAACCGAGTGATGAAAAAATTCAAATTGTTAGTATTATTTGTAACCCTAACAACTATGTTGGGTGCCACTGAATGGGTAAAAATTAATTCGAATAATCCAACACCAACTAAAATTGACTTATTGAGCTCCAATATTACAAGTACGCAATTTCAGGTAACTCTTGATGGGTACTACTCAACTGATGTGAAAATTAATAATGGGTTGGCTAAGCTTGTTTCAATGGAAAGTGGAACACCTTTACTCAAATTAGGTGCCCCTGAGGTTCAAAAAATTACAACTTCATTGGTTATTCCCGACATTGGAACAATGGAAGTGAAAATTATTTCTTCCAGTTATAAAGAGTATAAAGACGTTGATATTCTGCCTTCAAAGGGAAATCTTTACCGCGATATCCATCCATCGGAAGTTGATTTCGAATACGGTATTGAATATGAAACAGACAGTTTCTATCCTGGTGAACTTGCTTCATTAAGAGAACCTCACATAATTCGTGATTATCGAGGACAAACTGTGGTAATATATCCATTTCAATATAATCCAGTGCAAAAAGTACTTCGCGTATATAATGATATGGTTATTGAAGTAGCACAAATTGATAACAATGGAAACAATACCTTAATACGTCAAAATTCACTGACTAATATAAATCCGTTGTTCAATAATATTTACGATCGTCATTTTCTAAACTACAGTGCATCTTCTGGCAGGTATACTCCTGAAGATGATCACGGAAATATGCTAATTATTTCATATGGTGACTTTATGGATGAAATGCAACCTCTAGTTGATTGGAAAATACAAACAGGTATGCCTGTTGAAATAGTTGATGTTGCTACAATAGGAGGTTCTACTCAGATAAAGCAATATATCAATACATATTACAACGATAAAGGACTAACTTTTGTTTTGCTGGTTGGAGATGCAGCACAGGTACCCGCAAGTTCAAATGGAGGAAATGATTCTGATAATGACTATGTTTATCTTGTTGGTAACGACCACTATCCAGATGCATTTATAGGACGTTTTTCGGCTGAAAATGAAAATCATGTTATCACCCAGGTAACACGTACTATTGATTATGAAAAGGACCCGAACACAGATACGGATTGGTTTTCAGAAGCAATAGGAATTGCCTCAAATGAAGGGCCTGGAGATGATAACGAATATGATTACGCACATATTCGCAATATTAATACCGACTTACTTAATTTTACTTACACTTATGCTTACGAGTTATTTGATGGCAGCCAGGGTGGTGAAGATGAGCCCGGAAATCCATCTTCATCCGATGTTGCAATTGCTGTAAACAGTGGTTCATCGATTATGACCTACACAGGACATGGTTCAAATACAGCGTGGAGTACTTCCGGATTCTCTAACTCAGATGTAAACAATTTAACAAATACTGGAAAATTGCCCTTTATCTACGATGTTGCGTGTGTAAATGGAAATTTCGTTGGATTAACTTGTTTTGCCGAAGCATGGATGAGAGCCGAACATAATGGAGAGCCAACTGGAGCAATTGCTACATTTATGTCAACTATAAATCAAAGCTGGAACCCGCCGATGTGTGGGCAAGATGAAATGATTGATATACTTACCGAGCAATATGCAGATAACATTAAAAGATCATTTGCAGGTATTGGTATAAACGGTTGTTTACTTATGAATGATGAATATGGTAGCGGTGGTGATGAGATGACAGATACCTGGACTGTTTTTGGTGATCCTTCTTTAATGGTTCGCACTGCAGCCCCAGCAAATATGACAGTATCAATGGATCCTGCAATACTTCTAGGGTCAACAACATTTACCATTGATTGTGATGCAGAAGGAGGGCTGGCTGCCCTAACCTCCAATGGATCAATTTTGTCAACAGCTATTGTTGAAAATGGAGAAGCTGTACTACAATTTGACCCAATGACACAACCAGGACTTGTTGATCTTGTAATTACAGCATTTAACTATCGACCAGCCATTACACAAATTGATGTAATTGCAGCAAATGGGCCATATTTACTTTATGCAAATCACACCAATAATGACTCTCTCGGAAATAACAATAATGTACCTGAATATGGTGAAACAATATTCCTAACTATTGGTATAGAAAATCTGGGTGTTGAAGACGGTATTGATGTTCTTACAACAATTAGCATATCTGATCCTTATGTTGAAATAATAGACAACAGCGAACTTTATGAGCTTGTGGAAATTAACCAAATTACATATAAAGAAAATGGTTTTGAGATACTTCTGGCAGATGATGTCCCTGATCAGCATGAATTTAACTTCACATTAACTTCCACCGATATTAACGATTCAACCTGGATAAATGAGTTTGTTGTTACAGCATTCGCTCCTGTATTAACAGCACTTGATCTTATTATAGATGATAGTCAAACAGGTAATAATAATGGGTTGCTTGATCCAGGCGAACTTGCAACTCTTAGGTTTAAAACCACCAATGAAGGTCATTGTGCTGCATATAATGTAAACGCTTCATTAATAGCTTATAATCCATTTATAACCGTACTAAGTGGTGACACCATACTAGATGTACTAGGCACCTTTGCTGCTAGCTACCCTGAATTTGAAGTAGAGGTATCGAATGATGCTCCTGAAGGTGTTCTTGCCGAGATGAAATACGAGCTAACTTCTGGAAGCTATAATACAGTTCAGTCATATTTCCCAAAAATTGGTATTATCCTTGAAGACTGGGAAACTGGTGACTTCAATAAATATGATTGGCATTTCGATGGTGATATGCCATGGGTAATTAGTGATTTATATCCCTATGAAGGATACTTTACTGCTACTTCAGGTGCAATTGGTAATAATAAAGATTCGGAATTATGGATTCAGTATCAGGTAATGTCTCCCGATACAATTAGTTTCTATAAAAAAGTATCATCAGAAGTTGATTTTGATAAACTTAAGTTTTACATAAATAATACCCTTCAGGCTGAATGGTCAGGAACATCCGAAAGCTGGACAAAAGAAAAGTTTGCCGTTAACGCCGGAATGAATAAGTTTAGATGGGTTTACGAAAAAGACTACTCAGGAATTGGTGGTGCCGACATGGCTTGGGTTGATTATATTGAGTTACCAACTATGATGGCAACAACAGTATATGCCGGGCCCGATGACTATGCATGTGAAAACAACAACTTTCAATGTTTAGGATCAGCCACAAACTACACATCTATGCAGTGGGAAACTTCAGGTAGTGGAAGTTTTGAAAATGGACAAGCCCTGGATGCAATATATATAGCATCAGAAGAAGATATAAACAATGGTGTCGTGATGCTAACATTAAACATTATTGATGTTGATGGTAATCCTGCAAGTGATATTATGGAATTAACTCTTAATAGCCTTCCGGGCGATCCTGCTATGCCTGATGGACCAGAATTAGTTGATTTACAAACGATGACTGTAAGTGATTATAATTCTCATATAGATGGCGGAGCTGATGCCTTTTCTTGGTTTATCTATCCTGAAGATGCAGGTACAATAACCGGAACTGGTACCACTGGTACAGTAGTTTGGAACCTTAATTATGAAGGAGAAGCATGGGTTAGCGTATTGGGATTGAATAATTGTGGACAAGGTAACATCTCTGATTCACTTCTTGTAATAGTTGCTAATCCTGTTGATATATTTGATCAGGAGGTTGCAGGTTTAAGTATTATTCCTAATCCGAATAACGGATTATTTACAATTTCGATATCATCAAAAGAAAGTTCTATAAACAATGTGTCTGTTGTAAATGCTCATGGTAAAACAATTCTAGATTCATCTGATATTGATTTCAATAATAATATCAGCGCAACAATGGATTTCCGAAATTCACCATCAGGTATGTACTTCGTTATACTGCAAAACAATGACACGCGTATTGTTAAAAAAATAATCATTCAGAATAACTAACAATTATTGTTCTAATGGAATTACAAAAAAAGCCGACCTTAACAGATCGGCTTTTTTTATTATTCATAGTTAATAAACTATTCAACCGTAACGGATTTGGCCAAATTACGAGGCATATCAACATTACAACCTCTTAATACTGCAATATGATAAGCTAGTTTTTGAAGAGGAATTGAAGCAAGAATTGGAACAAGATATTCTTCTGTTGCTGGAATCTCAATAACAAAATCTGCTATTTCCTTAACTGTAGTATCTCCTTCTGTTACAATTGCAATCACATTTCCCTTACGGGCTTTTACTTCTTGGATATTACTTACAACTTTCTCATAAATTCCAAGGTAAGGAGCAATGAATACAACTGGCATATTCTCATCGATTAGAGCAATTGGTCCATGTTTCATTTCCGCTGCCGGATAACCTTCAGCGTGAATATATGAAATCTCCTTAAGTTTCAACGCTCCTTCAAGTGCTACTGGGAAATTATATCCTCTACCAAGATATAAGAAATTATTTACATCCTTATATTTATTAGCAATCTGGCTTACAAGTCCCTTTGAATTCGTTTTCAGTACCTTTTCAACCTTCTCCGGTAATTGTTCCATTTCTTGGAGCAGTTGCATAAACCTGGCCTTTGGAATATTACCTTTCAATTGTGCAAGTCGCAATGCCATCAGTGTAAGCACTGTAACCTGAGCGGTAAATGCTTTAGTAGATGCTACGCCAATTTCCGGACCTGCATGGGTATAGGAACCTGCATGAGTGGCACGAGCAATTGAAGAGCCTACAACATTACAAATGCCAAGTATTGTAGCACCTTTGCTTTTGGCTAAATCTATTGCCGCTAGTGTATCTGCAGTTTCACCAGATTGTGAAATAGCAATAACAACATCATCCTCTGTGATAATTGGGTTTCGGTATCTAAACTCGGAAGCATATTCAACCTCCACAGTAACTCTTGCAATATCTTCTAACAAATACTCACCAACCAAGCCAGCATGCCAAGAAGTACCACATGCAATAATTATAATACGCTTTGCCGTAAGTAGCTTTTGCTCATAATCAATAATTCCACCCAAAGATACGTTACCTGTAATTGAATTAAGCCTACCCCTCATACTATCTCTAATGGAACGAGGTTGCTCATATATTTCCTTCATCATGAAATGGTCGTAACCTCCCTTTTCAAGCTCACTCAAATTCCATTCTAATTCCTGAACATAAGGTGTTTTCTCTTTGTTCTTATTGGTTACAATTTTAAAATCCTGTCCCCGGGTAAGTACTGCAATTTCTTCATCTTCCAGATACACAACATTTTTGGTGTATTCAACTATTGGTGTTGCATCTGATGCAATATAATAATCGTCCTCTCCTATTCCTATTACCAAAGGACTTCCCTTTCTTGCAGCAATAAGAGTATTTGGATGCTCATCCGAAAGAATTACTATGGCATACGCACCCACAACTTGGCAAAGTGCAATTCTTACAGCTTCATCAAGTAATACATTTTCATTTATCCGAATATCTTCAATAAGATTAACCAATACTTCTGTATCAGTATCTGATTCAAAAACATAGCCTCTCGAAATAAGTTCCTCCTTTAGGGTTGCATAATTTTCGATAATACCATTATGAATCAGTGATATTGATTTGCTTTGTGAGTAATGAGGGTGTGCATTAATTTGATTTGGCTCACCATGAGTAGCCCATCGTGTATGAGCAATCCCGGCTTCGCCAACTATATTTTTACCCTCAATATATTTTTCAAGTTCAGCTACTTTTCCTACAGTTTTATAGGTTTGTATTTTACCATTTAAAATGGATATTCCAGCACTATCATAGCCTCTGTATTCAAGGCGTTGAAGTCCTTTTATCAATATTGGATGGGCATTTTTATACCCTATATAGGCAACTATTCCACACATGGCTTTTTCAATTATTTATTACAAATATAGAAGTTTTGATTAATAAAGAAAATATAACAAAATCCGGATTGTACTAATTAAGTGTTAAAGGTCTGTAAACAATATTTCTAATTTCATTCCCGTAGAATCAGCACCCATATTGTTTCCCTTAAAAATAAAACGCTCAGGGTGAACCGATCCTCCATAAAGGAATAAATACAATCCTCTATTAGGTTTAGTGGTATCACTTACTAACGATTGTATATACCTTGTAATCCTAAATTCATAGGAGTTTGTGGCATCATTATAATCACCATCAAAATATGAGTCACCTTCAGCTTGATCAACCAATATAGCTCCTTCACCATCTTCCTCAATGCTTAACAGTGACATCTGACCAGGTGCATCAAAAAATTCATCCCCATCATAACCAGGTAGTATTAATTTTGCCTCATTAATGGCAACATTACCCTCTCGTGCCCATTTTTGTATATGCGGAAACTTAACTATAGATTGAACTCCACCATAACCCTGAGCATAAAATTTCTGCTGACCTAAAGTTGTATCATGATTAATAACTTGTGATTTAAACTCTGCCGATGCTGAATTATAATTATGTTCGTACTTATTAACCGTTGCTGTTGATATGGTTATCAAATAATCATATCTAATAGTTGTTGTAGAATCAGGATGCTCCCTGTAGTATAATTCAAGTCTTGATTTACCAGTTGCAAGTCCAAAATATGCAATAACACCATCTTGATAAATAGGTTCTGACTGAACAAACAAGCCATGGAAATACTCTTGAAAAGATTTGCTATCTTCCATTACATCAGCACTGGCGTTCAGTAATTTCAGACCTAGTTCTGTGCTAATATTAGTTAGGTTCAATCTTAGTGCCGCCGGTAAAGTATCGGGAGGATTGATTGTATCCTTATATATTAATATACTGTCAGTTGGCCGTGGTTCGAAAGTATAATTACTGTAATCCGTGGTTCCTACTGGTACATATTTGTTTGAATAGTAGGTTTGGTCGGCCTCAAGACTATCCAACATTTCGTATGTATGAGCACGAAGAGTATTATTGGTATCACCATAATAACCTTCATAGGACAATTGAAAAACTAAAGAATCCAGTACCCTATTTGCAGGAAATTCATGTCCTGGTGCTGAAAGGATAAATTGTGTGTAAAATCCAGCAGTTGTACCTCCAAATACAGGATCTCGTAAACTACCGAATGCTGTTACACTAAGTTTGTCTGATCGTATTGAATCAACCAGTTTTGAGTAGGCATAAATAGTAGTTGTATCCGAAAAGGCAACATTTAATCTACTGTCTTCGGGTTGTATAATATACCCTATTTGTCCGGGATCTTTTGCGC
Organism: Bacteroidota bacterium; assembly: GCA_016845105.1. Lineage (GTDB taxonomy): Bacteria > Bacteroidota > Bacteroidia > Bacteroidales > F082. Next base: position 39,105 of record JAERTF010000079.1, read on the forward strand.
AAGAAGCTAATAAAAGTGATAATATAATTACAGATAGCAGGCCTCTTACTTCTAGGATAGAAAATGCTTGTTTTCTATTCTTCTCCAATAATCTTATCATAAAATTCATTGTAGGCAACATAAAAGTTTTCTTCATCAATATAATCCAACATAGGTTTTCCAGATGCCTTTGCATACTCTAATATTTCAGGATTGATTTCTTCACTACCCTGTATTAGGGCATCAGAACGATCAATGGCACCTTTCATCAACGAAACGTAAGTTCCGTCACTATAGTGTTTGAGTTCATCCTTTGTTAAGCCTTTTGTAACCATTTTTTCAGTGAATCCATCTTTAAAGCTTTCCGAAAAATCATCATCATATAACGAAAATATGATTTTCAGATCACTAAAAATTGGGTTATCCTTGTAAGAAGTACGAATGTAAAGAGGAATTAAGCTTGAAAACCAACCGTGTGCATGCACCACATCCGGAGCCCATCCAAGTTTTTTCACAGTTTCAAGTACTCCCTTCGAGAAGAAAACTGTTCTTTCATCATTGTCATCAAAGAACTTCTCTTTCTTATCTCTAAACAAAAACTTACGGTGAAAATAGTCCTCATTATCAATGAAATAAACCTGCATCCTTGCTTGTTGAATTGATGCAACTTTAATAATAAGAGGGTGATCAATATCGTCAATGATCAAGTTCATTCCAGATAACCTAATTACTTCGTGGAGCTGGTTTCGTCTTTCGTTAACCAGTCCATACCGTGGCATAAAGGTTCGGATTTCCTTACCTGATTCCTGGGTTTTTTGTGGAAGAAAGCGTCCTATCTTACTTATTTGAGTCTCAGGAAGGTAGGGCATAATCTCCTGATTTACATATAGTACCCTCTTTTTTTCCATAATTTATATATTAGAAATTTTCAGAGTGCAAAAATAGTAAAAAAAACTGTATCAATCAATTAACACTATAACTAATGGGAATTGTATCAATTGAATTATAGTTTTTTAACATTGTTAGGTAGTCGTATCACCTGATTTTAATAACAAAGTAAATATTCACTCTTCATTAATAATTTAGTCATAAAAAAGCCTCGATTCGGTAATTCGAATCGAGGCTTATACAATTATCCTTTCTCTTTCTATTCTTCGAGTTCCACTTTATTCATTTGATATAGTTTTCGTCCACCGTAAACAGCAGCCAAACCAATTAAAATTATACTTCCTCCTCCAATTGGAGCACCACCACCAATTGGAGTTCCTCCTGATGGTTCACCTGGGGGATCTCCGGGAGTGCCAGTGTCGGCATGTAGGCTTGAAATTGTAAAAAACAATGAAACTACTATTATGGTAAGTATTGAGATTATCTTTTTCATATTATTACTTTTTGCTTTTTTTAATAACTGGTTATTTCGAAATAAATACTTTACCTGTGTATACATTATTGTTGGTAACAACCCTAACAACATAGTACCCCAACTTATCAGATACCCAATATTTATTTAACTTAAGGTCTACTGTTTGCATTTCCCTTAGTAATTCGCCGGCAAGAGTATATATCTTTACTTCTTTTATAACTTCATTTGAATTGTTTTTCACAAAGGCATGTTGACGATATCCGTAAATCGCAATACTATTTTCAACTCCGAACTCATCAACTCCTGTGGGACCAAAGAAGTGAAGAACGAACCTGTCTTCCTCATCATCAGGTGTTGCTGTAAAGGAGTAATCAGGGTTATTATTAATGGATATCCAGTCTTCGCCAGTTTGCTTATCTTCAAGCCATATTTCAGTACCTGTTTCAAAGGATTCCATATCATAAAATGATAGTGAATAATCAGTTACATATCCACAGTTAAAATGCATGGGAACACTTGTCATTCCGTTGTTTAAGCTTTCAGTTGGGAGAACATTTATTGCCAGTTCTGTATTATCTTCGGCAATAGTTTTTATCATAGTAGCATCGCTATTTTGACTAGCCCATTTTTCAGCTTCTATTTCAATATCATAACCACTTGTAGCAGTTTCATCAAACCTTACAATCATCTCGTCTTCATAACCTTCTTGTCCGCCAGTAGCAATTACTGTAAGTATATTAGTTGTTACGCTTCTAAATGCATCATTGGAATGGGCACGTCTTGTATTTGTAAAGTCAAATGTACCACCACCTGATTTTGTTTCAACAAAGAAACCTTGTCCAACCTGAATATATTGGGAACCACCAGATCCAGCTGCACGAGCGATATATGTATTTCCAGCAGGATTCCAAATCCAATACTTATTTTCAACAACCGATGAATTATCACTTGCAAGGCCATCAAAATCAATTGCCGATGGATATGGGTTACTAATTAATTCATTGTGATTATTGCTATAAGTTAATGAAGGAGATGAAATTGAACCTGTCATTAATTCACCTGTCATGTTTAAAGTATAATTTGTATTATCGTTAGCCGATAACCCTATACCTGCTCCTGTATTAACAACATAACTATTGTCGGAAATATTTTGCCATCCACTTGCGGTTGCTTCTGTTTCATCCCATTCATATGCGTAAGTGTTTCCAGCTGATAGGTTAAAGGCACTCAAATACGCACCATCTGTTCCACCACTTATTTGATCAACGGTTGGCCCAATCAGATGAATATCCAGATTTCCTGAACCAGAAGAATTTGTAAGATATGTTTGTACTTTAGCTGTGCCACTTGCTCCATAGGTTATTGTTCCATTGTCAATGAAAGAACCAATTCCTGTTGCATCAGCTTCTACAACCAACCCTGTTGCCGCATCAATATATGTGCTTTCATCATCTGCAGTTATGTAAGAATCAGGACTAATACTTAGGGTTCCGTAGATATTCAAGTTACCGGCAATATCTAATGTTTCAGGTGCTGTTGCTGATATTCCCCAATCTATTGATCCACCAGATTCAATTCTAAGATTATTTAGAGATCCTGTTTGATTTGGTAAGAGTCCAGAATATATGTTTGTCGGGTAGTTTGAAAGGCCTGTAGGGATAAAACAGTTGGCTGAAGAAGTAGGTGCGGCCCCTTGTGACCCTCCGCATTCATCCATCCAGTTTCCAGCCAAAGACCAGCTGCCAGTATTTTGAAAAGCTGTTGGGGTTCCCCCACCTGTCCATACAAAGTCATAAACGATAGTTGGATATGTATAACTATCAGCTTGTCCGTTTACTGTTGGAGTATAATCATCAGGTGGGTTTCCCTGATTCCAGTTTAATCCTTGGGCAACCCATCCATCGGGTGCAATTTGAAAACTTCCCGATCCCGAACCAGAAGTAGCCTTAAATGTTGCCAATGTCATCCACGTATTCTGAGTCCAGTTTTCAGGAGGATTAAGTGGGGTAGTTGCTGCTTGAAAAACCCTATACTTATAACTTCCCTCAGTTTGAACCGAACCCAATGCATCAGCAAGATTATAGTCATTAGAAGTACATATTATTTCAACATCAGTACTTAAAGTTGTTAACCATCTAATCTCAAATGATATGTCATTAACAATAGTAGAAGTTGTGGGTGTACCGGTACCCGAAGTTTCTTTCATTTGCACTTCCAGATACCCATAATCATTTTCCGTAATTTGGATTTGGAATGTTTGTGCCATTGTATTTGAGATAAATACAACTGTTGCTAGCATTAAAATGGTAAAAATTATCTTTCTCATTTTCTTAGTTTATTTCAATATTGGTTTTAATCAGGCATATGTTCAGATAAAACAACTCCGGGAGTTGATGAACCAACTACCGAAAGTATCGCAACCCTATCTGCGGAAGAGCCATTATATTTAACACTACCATCCATATTTGCATCATTTCCCGAATAAGTACTTGTTACAATGTTACCTGGTGTACTTGATCCAACAGCAGACAATACTGCTACTCTGTCGGCACCCGATCCATTATACTTAATGTCTCCATCTCCGTTCACATCTCCATCCCACAAACCATAGGTTCCGGATTCAACAACTTTCATTGCATCGTTGGTTGTAACTGAAGATTTATCCCAGGCTGTTGCCAGTGCGTTCGTGAAATTTATTGCTGGTGAACTGGCTATTTCTACTGTTGAAGCACTCACTATGCCAAAATGATTGCGGTGCTTTATAGCAACATAATAACTACCAGCAACTGCTGCGGTAAGCTTCATGTTTGAACCATCTTCCTCAATTATTTGTCCATCAACATCCACAAACTTAGCATATGAATTTGTAATGGTGGCCTGATTTCCTGAGCTTCGCAATTCAACTTTAACCCAATCAACTGCGTTGGCAGGAACCGAAGAAACAGTAGTGCCAAGAGAATAAGGGTCGGTGGTTGGAATAAGACCTGCGGTGTTAAGAGTTTTATCCATATTATTGTTGGCATCATTCCATGCAGCAGCAAGTATTACCTTTAGATCGATTACAAGTCCTGCATAGTAATAGTCTCCAACCATAAGTGTACCTATACTTGTGTAACCACTTTGATTTCTGGTATATGGATCACTTCCTGATGCTGCTCCCATAGAGCCCCAAGTTACATTTGATCCTGCATCAGCCGTAATTCCTAAACAACTTTTAGTTCGATCAAATGTTGCTTCTTCACCACTATTCCACTGTATTGTTGCCGTATAGTTTGATCCACCACTAACTGCCTCAGTAATATCCCAACTCCTGTTAACAATATGAGTAGTTCCGGAAAAACTTGCTGGTTTACTATCAACAACCTTGGCTCCATAAGTATCAGAGGTTCCGGCATTATTTAAAATAATTGGATTATACGCCGAGTTACCTATTGGAAAAATAACATCACTTGATGCTACCACACGTTTCAACTGTCCGGTCCCGTTTGTTACAATATAAGATGTTGCTCCTGTGCCTGTAGGATCAGTTGTTCCTATTGTTAAATCAAAATTATTCAGTGTTAGCTTTCCTGAGGTAAAGGACAAAGTACCATGAATTTCCTGTGCCGCTCCTGTAGTGGTATTAGTAATACTTACACCAAAGGAATTATTAACATTCATAGTTCCATAATAATGAATGGTTGCTGCTCCTGTAACTTCTTGGGCACTTGATCCGGTAAATGTCACTGTTCCGGTTGACCCCAAATCAAATAATCCACCACTATTATTGGTAACATCCCCCTTTATGGAAACTGTACCAGAATTGTCAATTGTACCAGACGAATTTACAACATCATTTACAACCAATGTTGATCCACTTGCCACAACAATTTGTGAGCCGCTTGACAAGGTCATCTGAGCACAAACTAAAAAGGCACTCCCGACAAGGAATGCTAACGATAAGACTTTTTTCATAAAGCAACCATTTTTTTAAATTAGTTTAAACTAATCAAAAGGTAGGAAATTTGGTCAGCTTTAATCAGCTACAAATATACATCAAGAAAATACAAGAATCCAAATGTTTTTGAAATTATTTTTTCAACAAACATAATCACACATCTTATTATACTGATTATTTATGACTTACAAGGATGGCGTTTTTTTGTCAAATAATAGACAACCTTTGATTTTTAGTTGATTTGTAAAGATATGGGTATAAACAATTCTGTTATAGTATGTAGAATATAATCCAATAAAACAAAAAATTCATCATCTGAAAAGGATATTAACCAGCAATTACATATGTTGTTTTCGTATATATATAATTCATTACATAATGATAGAAAATTACACCAATGGTAAATAATTATTTATAAATTAGCCCTTCATTCTAAACTAAAAAATATGCAAAGCGAAACTATATTACAAGGTCCTGAAAAAACATTGCAAATATCAAAATCGTCAGAATCATATCTTAAAGAGACAAGTGGGTGGACATATTTCTTTTCGATTTTAGGTGCAGTTTTTATTGGACTCTTGGTAATTGGATCAATTACATTGGCCATTATTTTTTCGACAATTAATAATGAGAATATGCCTGCGTTTTCAGGTATGGCAATCGGTTTAATCTATTTGATCATTAGTCTTGTTTACTTCTTCCCTGTTTATTATCTATTTAGGTTTTCATCAAATATGAAGAAAGCGATAGAGAGTAAGGACAGCAATAATCTTGAACTGGCGTTTAAAAGTATAAAGTCGCACTTTAAATTTATGGGCTTTCTCACCATTATATTCATAGCAATATATGTGATAATAGCAATAATGATGTTGTTTACAGGAATGGTTACTAATTTTTGGCAATAACAAAATAGCTAATCAATAAATAACAGGCTTCCTCCATCATATAAAGGACCATTGTACAACTCCACAATATTTAATTTGCCTATTGATAAATACTTGCTTAGTCTTATTCCGGGTTCAAAATTTAATAAACTCCCAATAATATATATTCGATCATTGTATATTCCACAAGCGCCACCAAAAAAACCATTATCAAAACCTGGCAATATTATATGTTTCGGATCAACAAATAACACTTCAATATTGTTATTGCTTAATGTATTATAAATTCCCATATCAGAAGTTACAAACCGACCATCATTCAAGGGAAGAAGATTACACCTTGTATATGCCTGATTTACATGAATTGGAGTTTTATCAACACAGAGTTCTTTAATCTTATTATCAGTAACCTTTAAGTTATGTATTAGATAATTATCAGTAACAACAGCATTGTACTTCGCCGAATTGGGATACTTTTTCCCAACCTTTTCTACACCGTATATATACTCAATATTGAGTTTTGATAACTTTAGTACTACTTCGTTTGGAATATTGGGGGCTGCTATCAGAACATTATCAACCTTACAGAAAAAAATATCAGGATGTCCTGATATTGCAGAATAGGTTATCCCGTCTGTTTCAATAGCCACTTCAATTCCAATTTTACTAATATTGATTCGTGCTTCTTTTGGAATCGATTTATTTACTATTATTTTCATTTGATCTTCAAAAGTAATTATATGAACCGGATAGCAGGTCATTAATTTTTTTCAACTTAGCAAAAATTTGCATTATGGAAAAAGGAAACTGGATTTTAGATGGAAAAACAGCCCTAATAACAGGTGGTTCATATGGCATTGGTTTTGCCATTGCAAAAATTATGGCTATGCTTGGGGCAAGGATTATTATTGTCGCTCGTAATAAAGAAAAACTATATAATGCCATTAAAAAGTTAAATAAATACAACACCGCTGTAGATGGAATTGCAACGGATGTTTCTTCACCAAATGGAAGGAAATTACTATTCGAATATATTTCTAATAATTATACACAGCTAGATATATTAGTTATTAACGTTGGAACAAATATTAGAAAGAAAAGTGATGAATACACTTATGATGAGTATCAAAAAATAATCGACACCAATATGAATTCAAACTTTGAGATTTCAAGGTTTGTATATCCGCTTTTAAAGAATTCGGGAACCGGAAGCATAGTAAATGTTCTTTCTGTTGCTGGGCTAACCCATATTCGAACAGGTTCTCCATATGGGATGACAAAGGGTGCTTTGGTTCAGCTTACAAAAAACTTAGCCATCGAATGGGCAACCGACAATATTAGAGTGAATGCTGTTTCACCATGGTACACCCGAACACCACTGGTGCAAGGTTTAATGGAGGATAAAGAGTATTTTAAAGAAGTCGTAGACAATACTCCCATTGGCAGAATAGCAGAGCCCGAAGAAGTTGCTCGTGTAGTTACTTTTTTGTGTATGCCCGCATCATCATATATTACTGGGCAAAATATTGTTGTTGATGGAGGTTTTCTTACTAATGGATTTTAAAAGTGCGTGAAGGAAGATCTTCGGACGCAACAAATTTCACACTTTTTAATTCACTCATTAGCATTTTTTTGTTTTGGGATTTATGCCCGATTGCATAATTTAGTTCCTTTTTTGGCACGTGAATCTCGACACTTTTCGATTTATGCTTTTTTGCTATTGAACCAAGTAATTCCTTCCAAATCTGAGTCATAACGAGTTCTTTAAAAGAAGAGTGGAATGGGCCGGCAATCATTTCTTCTCCGTTTATCAATCCTTCCGAGGGATGTAAACCTACTCTGATAACATTAACCCCACCCTTTTCAAAAATAGGCAATAACTTCTTAGTCCAATCAATGGCATCCTTCAAATCCAATGGCATATAACTACCTTGTTTGTACCAAGTATGCATCTGTGTATCTCTAATTACTACTGCCGGATATATTCGCGTATTATCTGCTCCCGCACTGACAATTTTTTTTGCTGTATTCAACGATTTTTCAAGAGTATCTCCTGGCAAACCAATCATCATTTGTAATCCTAGTTTAAATCCGTATTTTTTAATTAATGCTGCAGCCTCAATAATATGTTTCGAGCTATGACCCCTTCTGGTTTTTTTTAGGACCTCATCATCAAAAGATTGTGCTCCAAGTTCAATTGTTGTTACATTATAATTCTTAAGCATCTTCAAAATATCTTTAGTAATGTAATCGGGTCGGGTTGATAATCTAACGCTTTGAATTTGCTCTAACCTTATATAAGGTTGAACATATTTTAGATATCTTTTTTGTTCCTCAACGGAAATACCTGTAAAGCTACCTCCAAAAAACCCTACTTCCACATATTTACGTTTTGCTTTAAATGTTCTAAGATGATTTTCAATGGTTTCGATTATTTCATCACCTGATGGATGATGATGTTGTCCTGATATTTTTTTTTGATTACAGAAAACGCATTGGAAGGGACATGCTAGCTCTGGGATGAATATGGGGATTGTATAGTGCCTAACAGTTAACATAATTTCACAAAGGTTATACAATTTTTTCGATAATTTTGCATTCTTATAAAGATAGAATAAAAATCAAAAAGGAAATAATGAGTTTATTGGTAAAAAATGCATCAAAAATACTGATGATAATAATTGCTACTACAATACTTACTGGCGGATTTACATCATGTAAAAGCAAGAAAAAAATAGCACGTGAAAAAGCGGCAGCTGAGTATGAATTAAAAGTTAAACAAGCAAAAAGTGACCTAACGGCAATGTTAAATGGAACTACAAAATGGAGTTTAGACGAGCAGGATAGCAGACTTAATGCTATTAAATCATATAATATTGATGATCCTGAGGTTATGGATTTGATTTCAAAAGTAGAGGCTAAGATTTCGATGGACAGAGCTGAAGCTGAAAGGTTGGCTGAAGAAGAGCGACTTAAGCGTGAAGAAGCAGAAAGAAAATTGAAAGATGCTTCCAAATACCAGGAAATAAATAACCAGTTGGCCGCTATTTCAACCTCAACAACCATTGATGCTGCAAATAAAAAAATAATGCTTTCGATGGATCAGTTTGCAAGCCCTGATGTACCTGTGTTAATTATTATTAGCCAGTATGGAGGAGTAAATGATTATGATCGCCCTACTACAATTAGCAAGTTTTTAAACTATCTAAAAGACAAACAACAATATAAATATAATGTTGAGTCGGTTAAACGAGATAGCTTGGGTAAAATTACAGAGTTAGAATTAATAAAAAAGTAAGAAAATGAAAATATCATATTTGTGGATTGCAGTTTTGCTTGTTAGTTTCTCACTTTCGGCAACATCACAGGATGAGTTAAGTCCCGAACGTAAGCAAGCAGTTGACAGCCTGGCTCTTGAAAAAGTACGCGACCTTAGCAAATACATCAGTATTATTGGCAGCAAAGAAACACCTTGGAGTGAAGCCAATAGGGTTATTGATAGGGCTGAAGAACTTTTTATGCCCGATAGCGAAATAGGTGTTTCATCCTTAAATAATCCAGAAAATATAAGCTATTATAGTGTAAGGAAATATTTTGAGCGACTTATGCGCTTGAATTACAAAAAGGTTGAAATAGAGTGGTACAATATTGAGTACATGAGCAACCTTCAGAAACAACCGGATGGTACTTTTGTTGGTGTTATAACCATATTCCAAAAATTTAAAGGTTATGATGCTGAGGGAAGACTAGTTTATCAGGACACTACAAAAAAAGACATCACAGTTTTTGTTAAGCGAAAAGAAACTCAAATTGGTGGCAGGTTAATTGGTTTCTGGGATGTATTACTGGGTGATATGCGTGTTAAAGAAACATCAAAATAGCTGGAAGCTGGAAGACAGAAGTCCGAAGAATAGTATTATTAAATTGACTACTACAATTTTCTGACTTCAGTCTATTAAGTTTTTAAGCGAGGCTTTTCTTCTTTTTTAGATACCCTTGAGTAAACGAAATAAGGATTAGAAGTGCACTAACAAATGCTGAAATTCTAGCCAGATAATCACCATTTTTAACATAATAGGTTAATTCATAATTGGCATTTAGTGTTTGTTGAATTACTGCTGGTTCCCAGTATGCTGTTTCTTGTAACACATCTCCTCGTTGATTAATGAATGCTGATACTCCAGTGTTGGCCGACCTGGCTACACTACGGCGTGATTCGATAGCTCGTAGTACAGAAAACAGAAAATGTTGTTTGTAGCCTGGCGAATCACCCCACCAGCCATCGTTTGTAATTACAAATATTAATCCTGCACCTAATTTAACCGAATTTGCAACAAATTCACCATAAACTGATTCATAACAGATAATAGGTGATACTCCCATTTTCTTGCTTTCGCTAACAAATGATACAGGCTCACTTTCTCTACCAAGAGTCCCGGTTGTTCCTCCCAGGTCAATGGCAAGTTTTTCAATGGGTTTTAATATCCACCATGATGGCATAATCTCAACTCCTGGAGTTAACTTTGATTTATGATGAACCTGATAATCACCTTCATACTCAACTAAAATCGCAGTGTTAAAAGCATAGTATTTCTCAAGTGTTTTTGAGAAACTACGAGCAGCATTGGTAGGCTTCTCACCTTCTTTTACAAGTCGATAAGTAGTAGCTCCAATAACTATGGATGTATTTGGAAATTTACTCAGGGCTTTCTTGATTTTACGCAAGCTAATTGATTTATGTAGCCATTCTTCCCATATATCTTCCTGTAATGCCGACTCTGGAAACACGATAAAATCAGTGCTATCAACTATTTTTTGGGCAGCAAGCTTTAGGTTTTTATCCAGCAATGTATTATAAGAAAGGGTGTACTGTTCATTATAAGGATCAATGTTTGGCTGAACAACAACCACATCAACAGGGTTTTCCAATTCTTGATAGTTATTATAAATTGAATATGAGAGAAATAAAGGAACAACAATTACTATAATTAAGCCATTACCAGGAATAATTGTATTAATTTTAGGTACTTTATTAATGATTTTTGATAGTATATCGAAAATCAGAAGGTTGGCAATAATAACCCACATAGTACCTCCAAGGCTTCCGGTATACTCATACCATTGGATCCAGGTATGTTTTGATGCAAATACATTTCCCAAATTCAACCACGACCAGGTTAGATCCCAGTTCATATGAATATATTCCCAGGTTACCCAATAAAACAATAGTATAAATGCTCCTTTCTTGTTGTTAAATAGATTCTTTCGGGATATATGATAAAGCTGAAAAACAATTGCTATAAATAATGAATTTAGAACAAATGCCATAACTGAACCACCCTCGGTTGAGTTCCATATCCACCAGGTTGTGGCCACATTCCATATTAAAAAGGCAAGCCATGAATACCAAAACATCCCTTTGCCATTATTATCTCCCAAATATTTCTGTACAAAGAGTAATGGCACTAAAGCAATAAAAATTAAAGGTGTAAACCCATTAACGGGCCATGAAATTGTAAGTAATACACCTGTTAGAATTGATAATAATATAAATAATTTGGTCTTCATTTAATACAATTTTAAGAATGTAAAACTAATAATTTTGCAACAAACAAATCTCTTTAGTTCGAAATAGGTTTATATGGATAATGCTAAAAATATCAGGGCACCCCAATAGGTTGAATGGATTAAAAGCGATGATGCACGATTGCTTTTTACAAACCGAGCATAGCCCAAAAATGAGTCTGAGATCACAAATAGAATAGCTCCAATAAGGGTAAATAATGCGGATGAACTTGCAATATAATAGAATCTGCCCATGGCTTGCCAAATAAATACCATTAATACAATGGCATAAAATATTACAGGTACTAACATCTTTCCTGTTTTAGGTAATAAAATCCATAAAAATACAATGGCATAAACAGCTGCAGGTAACAGCAACCCAAGATCAAAATAAGGTCCAAAACCAACAACAAAGGCAAGTATAAAAAACAAATGGGCCACAAAAAATGATCCTAATCCTTCAACAAATTTATTTGATGGTAACATTAGAAAAACATCACCAATTAGAGACAACAACAAACCTGTGATAATTAAAGTCTTGTATGTACCACAATGGCCATAATCCTGAAGAATTGCCAGCACTATTACCAGAATTGTTGCCAAAGGTTTGGATACATAACGTAATTTGTGATAGTTATTTCTATCAGCAAAAACATAGGTGCCTCCTGATATAATAACTAATATGATAATAGCGATATTCATTTGTGAAAGTTGAATTTGTCCAAAAATAATATTTGAACAACATTAAAGACTTCTAATAGAGGAAATTATTATATGGATATCTAATTGCATGCACTTCCTTTATGTTGTCGTATAGTAGTTTACGGAATTCATGATAGTTTTCCTTTGTCTTGGCTGAGATAAAAATACAAGGATGATTATCCTTTGCCATCCAGCTTTTTTGAAGGTCGAATAGGCTTTGGTTTTCTTTTGTAGCTGGTGTAAGATCATCCTCTTCTTTTTCAACCCAGTTATATGCATCCACTTTATTGAAAACCATTATCACCTTTTTGTCTCCGGCTCCAATTTCTGATAGTGTTTGATTAACTGTTTCTATTTGATCTTCAAATTCGGGATGACTTATATCTACAACATGAATTAGTATGTCTGATTCACGAACCTCATCAAGTGTTGATTTAAATGATTCAACTAGTCCATGTGGTAGTTTTCTAATAAAACCTACAGTATCAGATAATAAGAATGGCAAATTATCAACAACAACTTTACGTACGGTTGTATCAAGTGTAGCAAACAACTTATTTTCTGCAAATACTTCAGATTTGCTTAATAAGGTCATAATGGTTGATTTGCCAACATTTGTATAACCAACCAACGCAGCACGAATTAATTGACCTCTATTTTTACGTTGTGTTGCTTTTTGCTTGTCAATTTGAATAAGTTTCTTCTTAAGCAGACTTATTTTATCACGAATTATCCTTCGATCAGTTTCTATTTCAGTTTCACCTGGGCCACGTAACCCAATCCCTCCTCGTTGTCTTTCGAGGTGTGTCCACATACCGGTCAGTCGAGGGAGTAAGTATTGATACTGAGCAAGTTCTACCTGAACTTTTGCGTGGGCTGTTTGAGCCCTTTTAGCAAAAATATCCAGGATCAGATTTGTTCTATCGAGAATTTTACACTCAAGTGCTTTCTCCAAATTCCTGATTTGTGAACCACCAAGCTCATCATCAAAAACTACCATGTCGATTTCAGCAGCTTTAACATATTGCTTTATTTCTTCAAGCTTCCCCGAACCCACATAGGTTCTGGAGTTTGGGTAGTCAAGTGGTTGGGTAAAACGCATTATAGGCTTTCCCCCGGCAGTTTCAATTAGAAATGCGAGTTCATCAAGGTATTCATTTACCTTTTCTTTTTGCTGTGCATTGGTAATTAAACCAACCAGAACCGCTGTTTCAGGTTCATTTTTTATGGATGTATTTTTCTTTTCTAACAAAGGCTATAAGGAGTAATATTTTCGAAAACCTATTATTTGACGTACTTCTTCAACTGTTCTACTAGCACTTTCATGTGCTTTTTCTTTACCAATATTCATAACTTTTCTGATATAATCATCATCTGATGAAAGTTCATCTATTTTTTCGCGGTAAGGTTCGGTAAAGTTAATCATATCTTCGGCAAGTTGTTTTTTTAAATCACCATACCGTATTGTACAATCGTTATATTGATCATCAAATTGCTTAATAATAACCGGGTCGGAAACTATCTCGAGTAAGGAAAATAAATTTTGAATCGCTTCTGGTTTTTCCTGATTTTTTTCTGTTGGACCACCATCAGTAACAGCACGCATTACTTTTTTGCGAAGTTTTTTGGGGTCATCATTTAAAAATATTGCATTTCCTTCGCCCTCCGATTTTCCCATTTTGCCAGATCCATCAAGTCCTGGAATTTTTACCAGTTTTTCCCCAAAGTTATAGGCTGTTGGTATTGGAAAAAAATCTTTGCTGTACATATTGTTAAAACGACGTGCATATGCTCGAGTCATCTCAAGATTTTGCTCCTGATCCTTTCCAACTGGTACCTTTGCTGCCTTGTGAATAATAATATCTGCAGCCATAAGAGTTGGATATGTAAGCAATCCAGCATTAACATTATTTGGTTGTTTCCGGGCTTTATCCTTAAACGTTGTTACCCTTTCAAGCTCCCCCATATATGCGTTCATATTCAAAAAAAGGTAAAGCTCGGCAGTTTCAGGTAAATCGCTTTGGAGATATAATGTTGCTTTTTCAGGATCCAGACCAGCTGCTAGATATTCGATAAGAACCTGCTTAACATTGTTTTGTAGATCTCCAGGAGTTGGATGTGTTGTTAGCGAGTGATAATCTGCAATAAAAAAGAAACATTCATTTGTTTCTTGCATTTTTACAAAATTCTTAATGGCCCCAAAGTAATTACCCAAATGCAAATTACCAGTTGGCCGAATACCACTTACTACTATTTCTTTGTTAGTCATTGTTAATCTAAATTTTAAGATTGCAAAAGTAGGAAAAATGATTAATGTCAGTATCACCTTACGGTTTTAGCCTTTTCAATAGCTAAAGTATTACAATCACCGTCAATAAATAAAGCTACTTTTTTATATCTTTAGGGGGTCAAAACCAATTAAATAATGCTAACTTGTTGATATTGTCCACACAAGGAAAAAGGGCAACTTTTTTAGCAACAGAAAAACTAGCAAAACTGTCAATATTTCTGTTTCTATTTATGGGGATGTTACCGCTATTTTCTCAGATAATGGTTTCCCCAACCCAACAACCATCCTCACTAGTAATATGTGAAGGTGATAGTACATTTTCTTTACTTATTGCTAATACTTCAGGAAATACAATATCAGGGTCAGTGTTAAATCTCAACCTACCATCAAGTTGCTTATATATTCCCGGATCAATAATTGGTGCAAATGAGTTTGATATCTCAAATCTAAATCAACCTGTATTCTCTGTTCCTGATATACTAAATAATACTTCACACAATATGGACTTCAATGCTGAGGTCATTTGTGGATTCGATAATTCAGAAGATTTCATCTATCTCCTTACTCATAACAATAATGTTTATACAGGATTTGACACGCCTCTTCAAAACTATTACTATCCGTCAATAGTTATCACAAACATTACTAACAGCTCTGCTACTGTACAAGTTAACCAGTCTATAACACGTGATTTTACCATAGAACAGCAGGGGTTAGTTGCATCATTGGATACTTTAATAATAATTGATGAACACTCTTCTGATATAGAAGTTGTTTCAGTAAGCATAGGCACTTTAATTACGGACCCTGGGCCAGGGCCTATTTTGTTTGATACAATAATAATAACCGGCTCTGATATGCCAGGTGGTAATAATAGTTTCGACTACGGTGAGTCATTGTATATTTCTGAAACAGTTAGACTCCTTGGTTGTGATAATGGACAGAGCACAATAAATGCAACATGGGGTTGCTATGAAGATTATTGTGAAAACTATTATGCTTACCCTTCTGTTTCACCTGCTTCAGGAGTCCCAAATATTGATATTGTTTATACGGGAAATGTACAAGGTTGGGGATTCATTGACAATTCTGGCTTTATAGAGTTCGATGTAACAAATAATGGATCCGGAGCAGGAACTGCATTTGATTTAATTACTTTGGGTGGATTCTCATCTTCAAGTAATATCTATTACCCCAACAATAATTGGCTTAATGAGATAGATTCCTTTTCAGTGAACGGTAATTTTATCCAAGCAGATTACAATTATGCACCTGGTGCTATCAATGGTCGTTACGCTTATTATTTTGATTATTCGTTTCCTTTCGATCCGGATGGTCCAGGAGTGGGCATTGAAGATTCAGATGGTGACGGGGTTTTTGATGATCTTCCGGTTGGGCACACCGTTACAGTAAAGGCGCACACATATTACAATTGGCAGGAGGCACAAACTAGTATTTCAACAGGTCCCTCATGTGGTAGAGGGTGGACCAATAATGCCTGGCAATCATTTAGATCTGGGTATGATTTAACTGATCAGTGCTCATCCTCCCCAGGAGCAACCTGGGTTCCCAATCCAAACTTATTGTTGTTTATGACATACAACACTAACACATTGGAGCATACAATTCCTGCCGATATATACGATGGTACAACTGTTTGGATGGAACAACAGGTATCTACCTCAACCAAAGTTGATGATGATGGTTGTCCCAATGATTCAGTAATTTATAATGTTGAATTACCAGACGGTATTATAATTGCTGGAGGAACTGCAACCTATAAAGGAATAAGTATGGGAATCCCAACTTATAATGGTAATATAGCTACTTATTTATTAAATAAAAATAGAGTTAAAACCGGAGGTTGGTTTAAAGTTCCGTTGCAAATTGATTGTAATGTACAACACAATCCCACAGGTACCATCGAAACAAATCTAAAATTTTGGTGCGATAATACCCTATATCCATCACGTTTTTTTACATATTGGTGCTCTGAAACACCTACATTCGGTATTCAGTGTCCGGTAGGAAGTTGTACAGATCCATATATAACCCAATTTGATGTACAAAGAATGACCATGGGTTGGGTAGATAATCAACTCACTCAAAAAGCTGATCCATCAACTCCAGGAGTTAGTCTTGACCATGCCATGGCTCTGGATTCAATTCGAATTTCATCAACGGCACTATTAAATGGCTCTTATGATAGTTTGTTTTTTTACCTTCATCACAATAATCTTCCTGGGAATTGGAGTAATCACCTTTTCTTTAACTACCTAACCGATACTCTTCAATTTTATGATTCAGAGACAAATACTTGGGTTATTTGCTCCGATCTAGCTCCATCGATAAGAAATGGAACTAAATCTGGATTAACATTAAATATTAGTGAATTAACTAGTACTGGTGGGTGTTTAGATGGATATACAATTTCAGATGGAGATTCAATAAAGTATATTGTTATTGGTCAGGTACGTAATGTTGATCGCACCGGATGGGAAACTGTTCCTGAATTTAGAGCGCATTTTTATAATCGAGAATTTGGTGAGGAAAAGTATTGTAACGATCGTGGTATTACTTATAATATACTGGGAAGCAATTTAACCTTTTCAAGAAACACATATATTAACCCAGCCACCATTGAAGGTTGTGACGATTTACTATTTTACGGTCAAATATATCGATGGCTGGATATTTGTAATGGGGAAAATACTTTTCCCAACGAAGTGAGGCCATATGTTGTCCTTGATTCAATTACATTTTTACTACCAGAAGGGTTTGATTATCAGCCCGGCACTGCCATACACAAGTATCGAAAAATTGACGGAGGTTTAGATAGTGAACCAATTGCTGATCCCATCATAGAATATAATAACAATCAGGTGAGTCTCCTCTTTGTCAGAGATGCAAGTTGGAGTTATTCAGCTTATATCGATTGTAGTCGAGATCAGGATAGGGTGGATTTCTATGCAACAGCATCTTGTCAAACATCATCAATTATTCAAAGTGAAATGGAGGTAACTGGTAGATATCAATTTTATGCTGATAAAGTAGGTATTACCCAACAATCAACTGCATCTACCAATAAGCCATATACACCATCAGCAATTGAACTTACTCCCCTAATAACAACAGCAGAAGGGCGTTATGATACTGCTTTTTGGGATGTAAGATTATGTAATGTAACAAGTATTGATTCAGATAACAATTGGTTGGGCTTTGAAAGTATCTCTGAAGGAATTGATATAATCGAGATTGTTGATATTACAATATCAACAAATCCCATTGATATACCAGTGTTGGAATACGGTCCGGGGAAAAAGTGGGCGCAATTGGGCGGTATTTCTGGAAATAATTGTAGAATATATCAAGTAAAAGCAACGTACTCAAGTTGTTCAACCGATTCCATTTTAACCCGTCATGCCTCCAATTGTGTGGGATACCCTATAAACCCTGAATTAGGTTATACTCCCACAGCATATGCATGTGATGAAAACTCGACATTTCTTTATCTTGAGCCAAATGATGTAAACCTAAACCTTGTGTTAACATCACCATCAAACCCTGTACTTCTATGTGATACTCTTTCATATGAAGCTGAAGTTTCAAATACCCTACTTTCATATGCATATAATAACTCTTTAACAGTAACAATTCCTCCAGGAGTAACAATTGTTCCTTCAGAATCTGAGTTTAGTTATCCATATACATCTGGTAATTACACAGTTATTAGCGATCCAACCAATCACCCTCTGGGAAGTAATAATTGGGTTTATTATATTTCCCAAGACCCAAATGCTGTTTCAGTACTCAAGGGTATTGATAGTATTCCGAATAATGGCTATAAGTTAAGGTTTAAAGTGATAACAGATTGTGATTTTATTTCAGGAACATCCATAAAAATAACCGCTTCTGCTTCGAATTCTTGTGGTGCCATAAAATTAAGAACCTCAAATAGCCCTTCAATTATAATCGATGGATTACCCACAAATACTAACTTGTATGTACTAAGTACAGATAGTGAGCCTTATCTTCCAACCTGTGGCAGCCAGTCCACCATTAAAACAAAAATTATAAATCTAGGACCCAATTCTGCCTCGAGTATTGAACTAATTAGTGCTAGCATTGATGATGCATATGATTATGTTGTTGGATCTCTCAACCCTATACACAATGGACCTTCTGGTCTGAGCAATAATACAGTTATTGGAGGAATTCGATATTTGCAATTCACAATACAACCCAACCTGGCTGTTAATGACTCAATTGTATTTACATATGATTTAATAGACATTGATCCAGGAAGTTTAACATGTGATACAATTCCGTTAACAACTAATGCAATGCTCCTAACATCAGTACCATGTTCAACTGTTCCTTCTGGGAGTTGTAACATTCAGTCTATTACCTCATCTCTTACTACGAATTTACAAGTAATTAAGGATGATGTTATTTTTGGGAATTATATTGCAAGAAGTATCCCTTTTGGAGTTTCGTCAGAGCTTGTCACGATACAATACTCGATAATTAATTCAGGTAGTCATACTTTTTCAAGTGATAGTTTAGGGATAATATTCGTGCACGATGAAAATGAAAACGGAATAGCAGATGAAACAGGAGCAGATTCACTATACTATCAACATATCGAAGTAACAAACCTTCCCATTGGGGAAAGTATTATCTCAACAGCTATTTTCGAAGTACCAGCAAATAAGGTGTGTAATATGCTAGCCGCTGTCAGAATTAAGGAGGACACATGCATTTGTTCTGAAACAACTATTTCAATACCAGATATTGAATTGAAAAATGCAGGGGCCGACACAATGGTTTGTACCCAACGTACACTTCAGGTGGGTAGTGATTCGATTACGGGTCAATCATACATATGGGTACCATCAACTTATTTAAGTTCTTCTTCAATCTATAATCCAAATTTCTATTATACAGGTACTCTGTCACAGCCCGACACACTTATTTATACGCTAATCACCAGTCGACCAGGAGGATGTATTAACCGTGACACTCTACAAATAATTGTTTACCCTCATGCATCAGTTTCTGCAGGATCAAACGAGAATGTTTGTGAATCAATCCCATTTGATTTTGCAACCAGCCTTGCTCAACCCACTGTAAGTAACTATGATTCACTGAGATGGAGCGGCGGATTAGGTATTTTCAATGATCCCACCATACTTTTACCTATTTATTACCCTGCTCTAAATGAAGTTGGTCCGGTAAAACTGACTCTAACGGCATATAGTATGCTGAACTGTAGTGTCGATACCTCCTCAATGATACTCACATTCGATACATTACCCGACCCGGTTATATTATTTGCACCCAATGATTCCATTTGTGTTAATGAACCTATTTCTTTTTCAGGAACTATCAATAATTCAACAGCTATTACAAGTTGGTACTGGAATTTTGGGGATGGTAACGTTTCAAATAACCAGAATGTAATTCATGAGTTTGCCCAAAGTGGAATGTATAATGTAAGTTTAATCGCAACAAATAACTATGGTTGTTTGGATTCGGTTTCTACAACAATAATTGTAAATGAATTACCTATTGCTTCTTTTACTGTATTGCCATCGGATACCGCTTGTGCAGATCAAGAAATCTCGTTTGAAGGAAATAGCACAACTGATATTATCAACTGGAACTGGGATTTTGGAGATAATACTATCGGAAGTGGTCAAAATACTGAACATAGTTATATCACATCTGGCAATTATGTTATTCAACTACAGGTTGAAAACGAAAATACTTGCATGGATACCGTAACTGATAGTATTTATATTAGAGAATTGCCTTCAGCAATTATATCAACAATGCCTCAGGATACATCTTGTTTATTCGACACTGTGTATTTTAGTGGTATCAGTAATAACAATATTTCGAATTGGATTTGGGATTTTGGGGATGGAACTACTTCAGTGGGTCAGAATGTTAGTCATAATTATACCAATAATGGTGATTATACAATTACTCTAGTGTATACTGATAACAATGGATGTTCTGATACCGTTGAATCAATTATATTTATTAGGCTGCCATCTGTAGCCGATTTTATTGTAAGTCCATATGACACAAGTTGTGTTAACGAATCAAATAATTTCTCAGGAATTAGCCAGGATGATATCGTGCAATGGTACTGGGAATTTGGTGATGGAAATACTGCTTATGGACAAGATGTAAGTCATGAGTATTCATTAGCAGGAACCTACAAGATTAACTTAATTTTTACAGATATTGTTGGGTGTGTTGATACAATTACCCATCATAAAATTGTTGACAACCCTAATATCAATTTCAATATTAACCCTAGCCCGGTTTGCTTGGGAGATAGTGTATACCTGATCAGTACAGGTGATAATATAACCTATGCTCCATATAATTGGGATTTTGATGATGGCATTGGAACGGCTTCAGGTTATCAAACCTCATATTTGTATAATCAAGCTGACACTTATGATGTATCATTAAGCGTTTGTTCCAAGACAATAGTGCAAACCCACACTGTAAACCCTGTATGTGTTGTGGATGCCGGTGGTAATCAAGCAACTTGTCAGGATGTATATTTCAATTATTCAAATTCTCAAACCCCTCCCACTGCCTACGGTTATTCGTCGATTCTGTGGTCAACCACAGGTATTGGATATTTCGACGATCCCACATTAGTTACTCCAACATATTTTCCTCATTCAACCGAGGGTGCCACTCAAAATGACACCATTAATATGACAATGATTGGTTATGGGATAGATCCTTGTAGCAACGATACCTCATATATGGAATTGATAATAATTCCTGGTGCTTATGCACAAGCAGGTTCCGATGAAAACTCATGCATTGATCACCCTTACGATTTTGCCAACTCTACTGATTCCTCATTTGCTACACATTATTCTACTCTTTATTGGCTAACTACTGGCTCTGGTTATTTCATTGATCCTAACGTACACCAACCAATATATGTCCCGGCTCCCGGTGAGTTAGGTCCAATTACAATGACAATGGTAGCATCAAATATTATCAACTGCGATTCTATTGATGAAATGATACTTACAATACATCCCGAATATGAGGTTCCTGTAAACATTACAGTATGTTACTACGACTCTATTTTTGCTGAAGGCGAGTGGCATTTTAGTTCTGGAACATATTATGACACTTTACAATCGGCTTTTGGGTGTGATAGTGTGATTGTTACAAATCTCATTGTTCGTCCGAAAATAGATAAGGATTTTACAATTAGTACGGGTGATTCTATCTGTTATGGTGAGGATGTTGTTTTTTCACCAACAGGTTCAGCAAATATTATTAGTTGGTTCTGGGATTTTGGTGATGGAAATACATCAACAATAGCTAATCCAATACATCATTACTATGATTTAGGAGATTATACAATAATATATTATTATATTGATGAAAATGGATGCTCAGATTCAGCTATTCAACAAATAACTGTTTTTGAACTTCCTGATGTGTCATTTACCATAAACTTACCCAATGCATGTGTTGATTTTCCGGTGAATTTTTCAGGAGCGAGTAATTCAAATATAGTTTCTTGGGATTGGGATTTTGGAGATGGGCAAACGGGTACTGGTCAGTATATTTCACATACTTATAGCTATTGGGGAGATATGACAATATCATTAACAGTTACTGATGATATTGGATGTACCGAAACTACTACTCAAAATTTGATTGTCTTACAACCCTCCTTTGCCGATTTTACATTTGATTTGCTTGGTTGTGACTCTGTTCAGTTTACCGACAGGTCGCTCAGTCCAACAGGTTATAATATCGTTATGTGGAACTGGGATTTCGGAGATGGTGATACATCTAATCTTCAAAACCCTACACATTCATTTCCCAACAATAATATACCCGGAGGAGTTGTATATGATGTTAGTTTAACTATCACTACCGATTCAGTTGGGTATTTATGCTATAACTATGTTAGCTATTCGGTTCTAGTTCCTTCAAATCCTGATATTTTCTTCAATTGGAATCCAGAGCCAACATGTATGGGTGATAATACTTTCTTTTTTGGTAATTCAGGATTTCCTATTTCACAATGGCATTGGAACTTTGGCGATGGTAATTTCTCCACATTACAGAATCCTGTTCATGTTTTTGCGGATACCGGATCATACTTGGTTGAGTTAACAATTATTGATACTCTTGGTTGTACAAATTCATTGAATAACGAAGTTCATGTAGCTCCCATACCTCAAGTAAGTTTTACAATGAGCGATAGTTTACTCTGTTCTGGTGGTACAATTTTATTTACCGGAACAGCTAGTTCGAATGTTAATTCATGGTATTGGGAATTTGGCGATGGGTCTTTTAGCTGGGATCAAAACCCAATTCACAATTATGCATCCCCCGGAACCTACACCATAACATTAACTGTAACTGACATTGAAGGTTGTAGCAATTTTACTGAGAATCATATATATATTATTCCAAACCCATCAGCCAGCTTTAATTATACAAACTTATCCTGTAATACTGTTACCTTCTCCGACCTAAGTGCGGCTCCCCCTGGCTACAATATAGTTCAGTGGGCCTGGGATTTTGATGATGGTACAACTTCAACAGTTCAAAATCCGGTTCACGATTTCACCAATGGAATAGGAGTTTATAACGTTGAATTGGTTGTAACATCTGACTCAGGTGGTTATTTCTGTACCGATACAATATCGCAAACAGTTATAACTCCAGGTTTACCTTCTGTATTTTTTGCTTGGGACCCTGAACCAACAACCCTAGGTAACACGACTAACTTTTTTGGTAATTCGGGTAATATGATTACAAGTTGGTATTGGGATTTCGACGATGGTAACTACAGTTATTTGCAAAATCCAACTAATATATTTGCTTCTTCAGGAATATATAATGTTCAGCTAATTGTAACAGATATTGATGGATGTCAAAATACCGTTTATCACGAAGTAACAGTTGCGGACCCTCCTGAACTTGATTTCACCTGGGACATAAGTTGTGAAGCAGAACCTGTTCAGTTTTTAATACTTAGTCCACCTACGAATATTATTGATGTTGTTAATTGGGATTGGGATTTTGGAGATGGAGGCATTTCAAACGATATGGAACCTGTTCACATATATGGAATGGCTGGAGTTTATAATGTGAGCTTAACTATTACCAACAATAATTCAGCTTCAAATACTGTGGTTAAACAAGTAACTGTTTACCCACCACCAACCTCCTTGTTTAGTATTGATCCTCCAACCTGTGAATCAAGCGAAGTACAATTCCATAATTTAAGTACCTCTTCAAATGGAACAATCACCCATTGGTTATGGGATTTTGGAGATGGCCATATACAATCAATTACATACCCAGATGATCCAGACATTACACATACCTATGCAAATGCAGGAAATTTTAATGTCACTCTAACAGTTACTAACTCAAACGGATGTGAAAGTATTTCACAAAGTATATTAACAATAAATACTAAGCCAACAGCCTCATTTACACATGAAGCAAGTTGTGTAAACAATCCGGTTATTTTTACTGATGGCTCAACAGAAAATGGAGGTGGTTCTATCATTCATTATTATTGGAATTTTGGGGATCCCGGTTCGGGGTTTGACAATACATCAAACCTGCAAAATCCTGCTCATATTTATAGTACTTCGGGAGACTATGAAGTAACATTAATTATTGAAAATACAGAGGGTTGTGGTGATACTACCATTACAACTATCACAATACTTGATGAACCAACAATAGATTTTACATTTACTGAAGCATGCTTTGGAACTGAAACAGAATTCGAATCGGAAACAGATAGTGATGTATCAAATTATTCCTGGTCCTTTGGAGATGGCGGAACCTCAGACCTTCAAAACCCAACATACACATACACTAGTTCTGGTGATTTTACTGCCACACTTGTTATTACCACAATCGAAAATTGTGTGGTAAGTGTGGATCATACAGTGAGAGTAAATCCCCTCCCAAATCCAAATTTTTCCAATACAAGTCCTTCATGCCTAAACAATGAAGTTGAGTTTACCGATCTTTCAATTTCTCAAAACGGAAGTATAGAAACTTGGGAATGGGATCTTGGGGATGGAACTATAATTAGTATTACTGCTCCAGATAATCCTAATATATCTCACTTATACAATCTCGACAATACATATAATGTAACACTAACAGTAATTGATATTGATGGATGTGAGAATGAAATTACTAAGCAGGTTGAGGTGATTAGTTCGCCAATAGCTGATTATTCATATGAAGAATTTTGTTTCAACGACCCTGTTTTATTCTCTGATTTAAGTTCGGTAAATGGTGGCTCCGACATTCAAAACTGGCAATGGTTTTTTGGTGACCCTGGCTCCGGCACAAACAACACATCCAACCTTCAAAACCCCGAACATATTTTTAGCGAACCAGGAACGTTTTCAACCACATTAATTGTAACAAGCCTTACAGGATGTACTGATACTACAGATCAAGAAATTGTTGTGGATTCTCTCCCAGTTGTAAATATTTCAATTTTAAACGATAGTATTTGCCTAGGCGAAACAGCTAATTTTACTGGTTCAGGAACCAATATAAGTACATGGTACTGGGAGTTTGGTGATGGTGGCACATCCATTGAACAAAACCCTTCGTACGTTTATGCTAATCCGGGGAATTATACAGTTGTTTTATCTGTAACAGTAACAGGAAGCGAAGGGTGTTCAAATACTGTTAGTCAACAGATTTATGTTTTTGGACGCCCCACATCCAATTTCGAATACAATAACTCGTGTGTTGGCGATAGTACACATTTTATTGACATGAGTGTTAGTCAATATGCTCAAATAGATAGCTGGGATTGGGACTTTGGAGATGGAGGAACATCAATATTAGAAAACCCATCCCATTTTTATTCAGATAATACTAACTATCAGGTCACACTAGTCTCAACAGACAATGTTGGATGCTCGGATACTATGAATAAATCGGTTCAGGTATTCGACGTTCCTGTACCCAACTATAGTTATTTTCAACAATGTGAACCAGATGGCATGGTTAGCTTTTTTGATGAATCCATACCAGGGGATGAAGGCAGTCCGATTATTGGTTGGAACTGGGATTTTAGTGATGGAAATTTCTCAACAGAAATTGATCCAAACTACAGATTTGAAAGTACTGATACATGTTATAACGTTATACTAACTGTAACCGATGATAATGGTTGTACTGCATCTGATTCTGCCAATGAAGTATGTTTGCGAAAACCAACTATTATTGATTTTACCTCAACAAAAGTTTGTTTTGGTAATAGCACATTATTAAGTGTAAGCTCAGAACCTGGAATCGACAGCATATCCATCTATAACTGGAAATTTAATGATGGGAGTTCGGCTGATAGTACTTTGATGGATACGATAAGCCATGTATTCTTGCATCCCGGACCTTCAATGGTTGAGCTAATTGTAATGGATACTTTTGGATGTACTATTTCTAAACTAAAGGAAGTTATTGTTGACTCATTGCCCACTGCCAGATTTGAAAACACAAGTGTTTCATGTGGTGACCCTGTCATATTTACAGATAAATCAGAAGGAAACGGTGCGGATATTATAAATTGGAGTTGGGAATTTGGTGATGTGACTTCCGGAGTAGAAAATACAAGTATACAACAATACCCAAGTCATACTTACGGATTAGTTGATAGTACATATACTGTAAATCTAATTACAATAAACCAAAATGGTTGTGTTGATTCAATTGAAAAAGAGGTTTTTGTTGAACCCTGTTTAGTGCCTACATTCCACTATAAAGGTGGTTGTTTGGGGTCAACTGACACAATATTCGACACGTCATATATGTATAGTAATCATGCTAAAATTGAACATTGGTATTGGAACTTTGGTGATGGTTCAATCCTTGAATATGATGAACAAATCGACACATTAACTCATAGTTATAATGCTCTGGGAACCTATACTATTACACTTACTATAAGTACCACCATTGATGGCGTTTTATATTCTAAATCAACGCAAAGTACCCATACCGCTGTTCAACCCTCATATGCCGATTTTACTTTCGAAAACACATGTATTGGCGATACTGTAAAATTTAACCAAGCCATTAACACCCATGGAGTTCCAATTGTTAGTTGGAGGTGGGATTTTGGAGATTACTCATTTGATAGCGATAGTTTAGCATTAAACCCAGTATATTATTACCCTGAGGTTGGTACCTATGAGGTGATGTTTAAAATACTAAACGAGAATGGTTGCTGTAGTAAAAAATTTAAAGATGTTACTATAAATAGCTTGCCCGTTGCCGGAATGAATTTTGAGGATAACTGCCAGAGCTATTACACTTACTTTTATGATGAGTCGGTTAGTGATAGTTCGCACATAAGTAGTTATGCCTGGGATTTTGGTGACAATCATAGTTTAGTTGATTTTTCAACAGTTAAAAACCCAGTTTATATATATGATAGTGTGGGACAATACAATGCCAAATTAAAAATTATTGATGGAAACTCATGTGAAGACAGCACGGTTAGCATTGTTGAAATTTTCCCCAAACCAACATCCGAGTTTATAATCGTTGATACAATTCCACAAGGACAGTTGTATCTACAAAACCAGAGTCAGGGTGCAACAAATTATTTCTGGGATTTTAATTACGATTATGGTGAAAATTCAAATGAAATAAACCCTATGTATCAATACAAAGAGGATGGTACATATAATATAATGCTTGTATCTTACAATGATTATGGTTGCCCCGATACTACATTTAAGACACATGAAATATTGTTTACTAACCTTTTTGTTCCAAATGCATTTGTTCCATCAAGCGAAAATGAACAACTTCAAACCTTTAAGCCTGTTGGAGTTAATTTAGTGCGTTATAAGATTCAGATTTATAGTGCATGGGGTAATCTAGTTTTTGAGAGCACAAAACTAAAAAATGGATCCCCTGCCATTGGTTGGAATGGTCGTCATGGTGGAGAAGACCTTCCTTCGGGCAGTTATATGTGGAAAGTATCTGCACTATTTAAAAATGGAACCCAATGGAAAGGTACTGATAATGGTGATGGAAATACAACAACCAGTGGAACTTTAGTACTGATTCGATAATAGTAGTCATGTCTCAATAAAAAAGGCTGTTTAAAAATAAATTTCAAACAGCCTTTTCCGATTAATCAATCATTGTAGTATATCTATAGATCCTTCTTAACAAGATAAAAGTCAACTTTGTCTTCGGAGTCCATATCCACTCTTTCTTGCATTTCATCAAGATTTTTTGGTGGTGGAACTATTACTTTTTCACCAGGAACCCAATTAAGTGGAAGAGCAACAGCATTTTTGTCAGAAACCTGCAATCCGTTTAATACCCTGATTATCTCATCCATGTTACGTCCTACGTTTAATGGGTAGTACATAATCAAACGTATTTTATTACTAGGGTCGATAAAGAATACAGCACGGACAGCTGCAGTTTCACTTTCATTAGGTTGTAACATTCCGTATATCTTGCTAACTTTCATGTCAATATCAGCAATTATAGGGAAATCAAAATAAACACCTGTATTTTCCCTTACATTATTTACCCATGCTAAATGTGCATGTATACTATCGATACTAAGGCCAATTAGTTCTGTATTCAATGCATCAAACTCACCCTTTCTGGTTGCAAAACCACTCATTTCTGTTGTACACACAGGCGTGAAGTCAGCAGGATGTGAAAACATCACTTTCCATTTTCCCGGAGCATAATCAGAGAATTTCATTTTTCCTTTTGTTGTTACTGCTTCAAAATCTGGAGCGATATCTCCAATACGTGGCATTTGATTTACTATTACTTCGTTTTCCATTTTAATTATTTTTTAAGGTTTATTATTCGATTTATTATACAGCAAAAATATATTCAATATCAATATCTGTCAAATCGATTGTTTTTATAATATGATAGATTTTGTCTATATTTGCCTTTATGACAACTCTAATACAATTGGAATATATTGTTGCTGTTGACACCTATCGTCACTTTGCAACAGCAGCAGATAAGTGCTTTGTAACCCAGCCAACACTTAGTATGCAAATTAAAAAGTTGGAGAATCACCTTGGTGTTGCTATTTTCGATAGAACTAAACAACCTGTAATTCCAACGGAACAAGGAAAAATTATCCTAGACCAAGCCCGAATTGTGCTTCGCGAATCAAATAAAATTGATCAGTTGGTTATGGAAGTTAAAAACCAGATTAGTGGAGAGCTAAGGATTGGTGTAATACCAACTATTGCTCCTTATCTTCTCCCTGTTTTTACAGGAAATTATAAAAGATCTTTTCCTGATGTGAAGTTAAAGGTTGAAGAATTAGTAACCGGCAGTATAATTACATATTTAAAAAAGGATTTAATTGATGTGGGAATTCTTGTAACTCCATTAAATGATCCTTCAATTATTGAAAGCCCCCTTTACTATGAAGAGATGATGATTTATACAAATATTAATCATCAACTTGCTTCTCAAAGTGAGATTAACCTTAAAGATATTGCTACGTCTGAAATATGGCTTCTTAACGATGGACATTGTTTCCGCCATCAAGTGGTGAATCTTTGTAGTCTTCCGGAGTTGGAATCGGATAGTCTTCCATTCGAGTTTGAAGGTGGATCACTTGACACACTTATGAAAATTATTGACAAAGAAGGTGGCTACACACTTATCCCCGAATTGGCAACAAATGACCTTTCATCGGAAAAATTAAGGCAAGTGAAGCATTTTTCTAATTACCTGCCTTTGCGCGAAGTTGCCCTGGTAACTACTCGTCAGTTTGCGAAAAGTAAATTGGTTAGCTTGCTGGCTGATAGTATTAAAGAATCTGTACCTCAAGAGCTTTTAGATGCAAAAAGAGGTAGTATTGTTGAATGGAAATAAGATACTATTATATTACCGAATAACTGTAACTGTGCCCTGATAATTAATACCCTGATTTAAATAATCAGTGCCAACTATTTGGTAGATATATGAACCCGGACTTACGGGATCTCCACTTTTATTCGTGCCATCCCAATAAACTTCGAAATTATGTGTGCTCCAAACCACTTTCCCCCATCTATCATAAATATAGAGGTTATAATCGGCTATGGAAGTACCTTTAATTTCAAACTCATCATTTAACCCATCATTGTTAGGTGTAAATGCATTGGGAATAAATAATACTGCCTCTTCTGTGAGAGCTACATTTCCTCTTATGGTATCACGACAACCGTTAACAGTTTTTACAATTAGTATAACCTCATAATTATTAGCTAGACTATATGTGTGTGATGGATTTTGAACAGTATCATATTCTCCATCACCAAAATCCCAGTCATAGGTAATAATTGCTGAGTCGGTAATGGTTAAATCAATAAAATCGATTATAGGAGTATCCATTGTGGTAATTGGAGGATCTGCCTCAAAGTCAGCTATTGGGTTAGGGTTAACCTGTACATAGCTGCTTTTGATAATGGTTTCTCCACAACGGTCAGTATTCTGAATTTTTAAACTTACATCAAATAATCCAGCTTGGATATATTGATGTGATGTACTACCAATATCAGTACTTGTTTGTCCATCACCAAAATCCCATTCATATGTTGCACCTGGCTGTATAACATCAGTTGAGTTATCCTGAAAAACAACATCAATTGGGGAACACCCTTCAAATATATCCGCACTAAAATCGGGAGCTGGTAGTGGGTTAATTTTTAACCAAATTGTAGTATCGTTATCACAAATGTACTCATCAACATGGAGGTAAACACTATATGTTCCTGGGAGTGTGTAAATATGTGTTGGGTTTTCCTGATTATTAATTTGTGATCCATCACCAAAATTCCACTCAAATATTGTTTCACTAGTTGTATTACCAAGATACTCAAAAACAATCGATTCTCCGGTACAACCTTCATCTAGGGGGTCTACACTGAACTCTGCCACAGGAATTGGAAATACTTCAAAAGTAGCGGAGGTAACTTTGTCAAAACAATACTCCGATGATGATGTTAGAGTATATAGATAAGCATCAGGAGTGGTTGGTGCTAGAGTAATGGATTGAGTTGTTTCGCCTCCTGGAGACCAACTCCATTCAACAGCATCATTCGCTGTAAGAATAATATTTTCACCCGGACAAATTTCTGCTGACGCAGGGTTAATTGTTATAGTGGGCTCAAACAGGTCAACATTTACAATGATGTATGCTGTTTGAGTTTCTCCACAGTCATCAAGTATTTCCAGAGCATACTCAGTAGTAACGTCAGGTGTTACCGTAACCGAGTTGAAGAGAGAGAGTGTAACCGTTGGATTATTAACAGCATACCATCTAAAGCTTTGAGCTGTTACATTAGCAATTAACTCTTTATCTTGGCCCTTACATATCCACTGATCATCTCCCAATGACAGTTCAGATTGGTTTACTAAAAATGACCCTGTTTGAGTTCCTCCACAACAGTCGGTTATTTCAAAACTACACGTCCAAATACCGTCACCAACTGCATCGTCATAAACAACATGAATTATGTCACCATCAGCTTCTCCTAATAATTGAGTTCCCTTATACCACTTTACGTGATCAATCGTATAATCATCATAATCGGGCAGAAGTGCATTCACAGGAACATCCGCAAATTGACCCGGGCCACATAAAAAGGCATCCAGAATATTATCTAGTTCAACTGGTTTATTATTTATTTGAACCTGAACAATTGATTCATTTGAACAGTAATCATTAACCGTTACCTGAACATAATCGGGGCTTGCTTCAACTTTATAATTGATCGTGTCATGTGCCATTACATCTAATCCCCATCGATAAAATAATGGCGTAACACCAGCATATGTAATATCGGTAACTGTTAATTCTATTGTTTCTTTGCAATAAGCTTCATAAACTTTAGGGTTTTGTGTAAACCCAATGGGTTCATTATTTCGCATATTAAAATATATCTTACCATGGTAACCGCCACTGAGTGGTGGGGGTGGTGGAAAATCACATGGGTTTTCTGGATATTGAAATTGAATATTTTGATGATCAGCACCTATGCTTGTTGAAGAAATAATAATTTTCTTTTCAGTAAGACCTCTTTCAATTTTTATTGAATCATTTGTTATTACTGTGCCATCCTCATAACTAACCAAAACACTATCTCTATATGCCTTTGGAATTATTTTAAACGGGATTGAGTAATCCTGATTAATAGAATCTTCAAGAATAAATCTTGCTTCAATATCGTTACAGTTCTCAACTAACTCACCATCCAATGATGGTTGGGTAAACTCATGTTTGACTGACCAATCTGAATACTGAGTATTAGTCATCTGTACACTACTTCTTAAACTATTTTTGTTAAGAAAAAGTGCAGAGTTTATTTTAAAACCATCTGGTTCTTGATTAGGATCAGGACTAATCCAAAGAAAATCTTCAATTGCTATTTTAACTTTGTAATTACCGCAAGGAGTTACACTATTGAGTTTAATATTTAACGGACCTAAATTACCAACAGCTTTTGTCATTCCATCATATTGAGTTCCCAATTCTTGTCCTAATGGTGGTGGACTGGTTGGATTGGGTTGAAAATAAGATGAGTTGCTGTTTTCATTAATGTGCTGTACCGTAACCCACCTTTGTGGTTCAGGTGGCTGATTATTTGGCTGAGTTGGTGGAGTAAAAGCCAGGTTATGAAATTGGCTATTGGTATTTATTGAAATTCCAAATATATCGAATACTTGAGGAGTATTTGGGAAATCTGTCATATCCTGATCAGCAGGCCCTGTTTGAAACCTAGAAGAGGGATATTCTTCGGATGCAAAAATATATTCCAATATTATTTGATCACCAAAGGGACGATAAGTGAACTCCAGTACAGCTGCATCACCGGTATAGTACTGTGCAGTATCAATACCTAATGTTTTATACATTCCAAGTAAATCAGGGTCTCCAGTTGGGTTGGGGTTTAAAGGATCAGGGTTAAATTCATCAAAGTAATCCGACATGGAGCCTGTGGGAATAGTTGGTTCAGCACTCTCAACCTTTCCGTTTGATATTATCAATCCCTTGTCGAACCCTACATCAGAGCCATTCATAAATCTACCAAGTGCACGGTAATCACCTGTAAATTTAATTGAGTTGGTATCAACCATTCCGCCCCGCCCACGAAGTATATCCTGTACCCATCGTTTTAGAGTGTCTGCATTATATCCGAGGGGGTTATTTTCATCCGGAGTAAGCTCATCAACCTCTAAATTTACTTGAGAATATGTAATTCCGGAAGTAGTTAGTACCAACATCAGAATTATGTATTTTAAATATTTTAGTACCAATGTCGTATTTTATACATTTCAGCAAAAAGGCTTGCAATTTACCGCTTTTATCAAAAATATTTGTGAAAAAAACCAAATTACTTTAATCCTACTAAGCATGACAAATAATATTTGCCAAGAGTTGTTTCAATAAACATGAATCAGCACAATAAACATTTAAAATTGTAGTCTCAATGTTTTTCATAGCTTAGCCGAATTAGTTTAAACGCTTTTTATCAACAATAAAATATGGGATCATATACAATTACAGATATCAACGACCTAATAAAGGGCGAGTTAATAGGTAACACCAACCAAAATATAATAGGTCCTGAACAATTGGATAAAGCAAAAGAAAATCATATTACTTTTATTACCAACAGAAAATACGGGAAACTTTGGGCTAACTCAAATGCATGTGCAGCCGTAATAGACGAAAAGTTAAATTTGAATCCCGGGGATAACAGAGCTTTTATTAAAGTGAAAAACGCGGAACTAGCCATGGCTAAGATCCTTGAGATGTTTGATCCAGGTCCTCCTCAATTTGATTTTGAAATTCATCCCAATGCTACTGTTCATGATACTGTAGAAATTGGTATTGGAGTGAAAATTGGTGCAGGCAGTTTTGTTGGAAAGGATGTAATACTTGGTGATGGTGTAACTATTTACCCCAATGTAACTATACTGGATAATGTAAAGATTGGACCAGGTAGTATTGTATGGCCTGGTTCCGTAATTCGTGAACGATGCGAAATTGGTGCAATGTGCATAATCCACACCAATGTTAGTATCGGTGCGGATGGTTTTGGATACACCCCCAGAGAAGACGGACAAGGTTTGGTTAAAATTCCACAAATTGGGAATGTAGTTATTGGTAATGGAGTTGAAGTTGGAGCCAACACTTGTATCGACCGAGGTAAGTTTAGCTCAACGATTATTGGTGATGGATGTAAAATTGATAATTTAATTCAAATCGCACATAATTGTGAACTGGGACGTTCAGTTATCGTAGCTGCTACAACAGGTATCGCCGGTGGTGCTAAAATAGGTGATGGAGCTATGATTGGTGGTGGAGTTTCAATAAAAGAGCAAACTACAATCCATCCTGGAGCTTCAGTTGGTGCCGGATCAGGGATTATGAATGATGTACCAGCAGGGAAAACCGTATTGGGTTATCCGGCCTTCGACTCGCGCGAAACTTTAAAGATGTGGCTAGCACTACGCAAGTTAGGAAAAGAATATGGTGCAAAATAGATTGTTTGTTTTTATAT
Organism: Bacteroidota bacterium; assembly: GCA_016845105.1. Lineage (GTDB taxonomy): Bacteria > Bacteroidota > Bacteroidia > Bacteroidales > F082. The sequence continues at coordinate 73,441 of JAERTF010000079.1, forward strand.
CCTGACTAAAATCATATTAGAATGATACTTAAAATAGACTCAGAAATTCAATTGCGACAATTGGAGAAACCTGATGCTGTTGATATATTCAATATTATTAATAGCGAACGAAAACACCTTGGAAAATGGTTGCCATTTGTTGAATCTACAAAAGAAATATCTCACACAGCAAGCTTTGTTGACGTAGCAGTCGATGCTTCTGAAGAAAAGTTTGAATATATTTTCACCATTAGAAAATCTGATAAATTTATTGGATTAATTGGATTTAAGTGTACAGATAAAATCAATAAGAAAACAGAAATTGGATATTGGCTTAGTGAAAAATATCAAAAACAAGGGATCGTTACAAAATCCGTAAGAAGTTTATGCGGTTTTGCTTTTAATGACCTTAAGTTAAATAGAATAGAGATAAAGTGTGCCACAGGAAATATCCCCAGTAAAAACATTCCCAAAAAACTGGGATTTAAACTTGAAGGTATTGAACGGGATGGTGAATTGCTTACTGGGAATATTTTTACCGACTTGGAAATATATAGCAAATTAAGGGGCGATAATTAATTTCTGGTTGTTAATTGAACCTGACATATTCTTATCTAATTTTGATGCTAAAATACATAAAGAATGAAAGAATTTGTTTTCAGTACCATATTGGAAGTTAGAGATTATGAGTGCGACATGCAGGGTATTGTGAACAACTCTGTTTATCAGAACTATCTAGAACATACCCGGCATCTTTATATTAAATCCATTGGGTTAGACTTTGCCAAATTAAGTGAAAAGGGAATAAACCTTGTTGTTAAAAGGGTTGAGATTGATTATCAAGCACCGCTAACAAGTGGTGATCGGTTTGTTTCAAAACTTAGAATGGAACGCCTTTCACCTTTAAGGTTTGGATTTGTTCAGCATATTTATCGAATTTCGGATGAAAAGCTCATAATAAAAGCACTGGTAACAGCTACAGCGATAAATAAAAAGGGAAGACCTGAACTGCCTTATGAGCTAATTCAAGTTTGGGGAAAAGAATGATATTTTAAATTGAAAATTAACATTCACATAGTTTACTAACTAAACAGTAAGTCGAGTTGATCCAATTGCATTAAGCCCCTAACAATCATATGTTAGTCCTTTGGGAATAGCTCTTTTCCTTTCATATAGGTTTGGAACTACTGTAATTTATTTGCGAACAGCCGATATGGTTGCTCTTTACGATTGGAAAAGCAAAGGGTTTTATTTGCCCGTTGGATTACTTTTTGGAAAGGTTTGGGTAATTGAAAAGTCATATTAAATGTATATGCAGAATACCGAACCGGTGCTATTTACAAAAAATGGAAAAGATCCCCAGTGAAAAGTCCGTGCCATATAAATTTATCACTCACAATTACCACAGGTAAGAAAAAATAAGCTATCTTTATCTAAATTAACAATTTAAAAATAGAATTATGAGATATGTAATAGCATTTTTAATTATTGTTTCCGTACAATTAATGTATGCACAGGAAACTACTTATGAAGAAACATCACAAAATAAACAAGAGAAATCGTTTAGTGATAAAATATATTATGGTGGTAATATAGGATTAGCTCTTGGTTCGTATACAATGATTGGTGTTTATCCGCTGGTGGGTTATAAAGTAACACCTAGTTTATCAACTGGGTTAAAAGTTGGTTATGAATACATTTCAGATAAACGTTATTCAAGTAATCACACAACTTCAAATTACGGCGCAAGTATTTTTGCCCGATACCGTATAATTCAGCCCTTATACGTACACCTTGAGTATGCCGGTATGAATTATGAGTTATATAATCAGCTGGGTGAATCCAATCGAAGATGGGTTCCTTTTCTACTGGCTGGTGCAGGTTATAGCCAGCATTTGGGCGGTAGAACTTGGTTGGTTGCTCAAATACTGTTTGATGTGCTTCAAAATAGTAATTCCCCCTACAGAAGTTGGGAGCCTTTTTATAGCATTGGCATTAGTGCTGGTTTCTAGCATGTTAATCCTTCTTAATGAGCATTTTTATGTAATTTTAGGATATGATTAAACAATCGAAAACAGAAAAAAAAGTAGTTCCGGCAGGTCGGTTAAACTTAGGGGCTTTTGTATTAGTAGTTGGTTTTTTAACTCCACTATTAATTCCTCTTGTGTTAAAGATGGGGTGGTCGCCCGGAGTTACTTCAATAGTTTCCGGGTTACTTGCTTTTGGAATACCTGAACTTTTTATGATTATTGCCATAGCTATTATGGGCAAAGAAGGATACAATTATTTGAAAAGATTATTTTCAATAATCATCCGTCGTTACGGACCACCTGACGAAGTTAGTTTGTTACGCTATAGAATTGGGCTTTTTATGTTTATACTACCATTGGTGCTTTCAATATTAGCCCCATATATTGGTGACAAAATTGAATTTTATGCCCATCATAAAACAATTATAATGGTAATTCTTCATGTGGTGCTAATATTAAGCCTATTTGTACTTGGAGGCGACTTTTGGGAGAAATTAAGAGGGTTGTTTATTAGAAGAGCAAAGATAGATATGCAAAGTTTAAGCAAATAAAGAATATAATTATGCTGGATAAAGTGAAGGAAATCGGTAAAAAAGTAATTCCAAAAAATGAAGTTACAATTGCTATTATTGAACGAGGGGAAAAACAACTGTTTCGTTTATCTGTTGTTATAGATGTTCTTTATGCCTTAATGATTTATAAGCTTTTTACTTTTTTGCCAAACCCTGAAATAGATGGTTTTGGAAGAGATGAAATATATGAAGTATTAACAGAGAGTTATTTGAATTATACTGTAATTTTTATTGGTATCATTTTGATAATACTTTACTGGGGGCTGAGTAACAGACTTTTTGGTAACCTAAAACACACCAACAGTAATCATGCTACATTATCAATTTTACAAATTTTCTCATTGATGCTCTACATTTATTTTGTTAGGCTTGATGCAGTATTCCCAGGGGAAACAATACTTATGGTTATGCAAAGTATATTTCTGGCAATCGCAGGTTTCTTCTCCATATTTAGTTGGCACTATGCTTTAAAAAGCAAACTTGTGAGTGATGCTCCAACAAAAAAAGAGAAGGAAGATATGTATATTAAATTTCTGCCAGAACCAGTGATATCCCTAATAACCATTCCTTTGGCATTTTTTGGTCCAGATATTTGGACATTGGGATGGCTTTTATTAATTCCTGCAGAAATTATTGTAAAGAAAGTTACCCCTAAAATTAAAATAGAAGAAAAGGAAGTTTGATTATTTCTTTCCAATATTAAACCTCGTCCCAAAATATATTCTCAGCTGCTCTGTAGCCATATTTATACCATAATCATTACTTTTGATGGTACGGATCAAGGTTGAACCTGTAATGCCCGCATAAAAATACTTATTTTCATATCCAAACACCCCCCTAACAGCAAGTTGTGCATGGGCATTTCTTCTAATGTCAGTTTCTCCTCCTGTAGTGATTACCTTTACATCTTTATATCCACCACCTGGTGTAAATTCACCATTGAGATACAATGATTTAGAAATTACCCAGGTATATGTATATCCCAATGATATACCTGTTGCAAAATATCTGAACCCTGTTAAATTTAAATCATTACCAATACTATCAGGAAACTCATTGGGAATAAATCCATTTGGTGATTCTGCCTCATCGTAATTTAGGAATATACCAACAGTAAAACTACCTGCACTCTTATTTTGAACCTGACTTCTGGAATAAGCTGCCTTGTTGGAAAACCGTTTATGATTGAATACATAATATCCAAGTCCTCCAAAGGAAAAAGTTCTCAATTTGGGGATTTGCGGAAAATAATCCTTAGTCCAATTTATGAAATCATTGGGGTTGTTATTATAATATCCTTTATAAATCTGGATATATCCATTTCCTCCGAATTTTTGTCCCGAAAAACTTCCTCTAAGATCAAAACTGTTTGTTTTACCATATTTATAGATGCTTGAACTTGAATGTGGAAGTCCAAAACCCAGTGATAGAGCAACCCCTTTATACCCGATACCACCGCCAATTGAAACTGCACTATTGGGAATAAGAGCAAGAGTTGTATTGCTACTATTGTGTTTCACAAACATAGAATTATTCCTGACAGTAGAGTATACATTAAAGGCCAGTAGATTTGAGAGGTTAGTATAATTCTCCATTGTATCTTTTTTAATTTCTGAATCCTGACATAAAAGAGAATTAATACCAAAGACAATCAACAAGAAGCTAAACAAAGATCTTAGAGTGTATCCCAAACCAATTAAGATA
>JAERTF010000080.1 GCA_016845105.1 Bacteroidota bacterium
TATTAGTTTTGTAATAGCATACTATTTGAGTTTAAAGCTCAGGATATCAGTATGATAGATCGGGATTTTGCTAGATGTTCAATAAGTTGATGAATTGCTGCTGAAGTATTATTGTTCATTCATATTATTTTGAATAATGGCATAATAACTCTCTTCCGTATGCTTAAATTACATCTTACAATTGATTATATATGTTCCTAATTTTTGATACAGAAACAACAGGACTACCCCAGAGATGGGATGCACCATTGGATGACTTTGAAAACTGGCCTAGGTTAATTCAACTGGCTTGGCAAACCCATGATAGACATGGAGAGTTATTGGAAGCTAAGAGTTATCTGGTGATTCCTGATGGATTTATTATTCCACGTGGTTCCGAAAAAATACATGGTATTTCCACTGAAAGAGCTAGCAAGGAGGGACATCCTATAGAATTTATTTTATCTGAATTTAAAAAGGCCATAAATGATGTTCATATTATTGTAGGTCATAATATTGAGTTTGATAATAGTATTGTTGGATCAGAATTATTACGATTAGGTGAAACTAATATACTGCCAGATAAAAAAAGCATCGACACTAAAATTGTCAGTACAAACTACTGTGCTCTGCCCGGTGGTAGAGGTGGTAACTATAAGTGGCCAACACTTGAAGAGCTTTACCATAAGCTATTTAATGAGACTTTTAACGCTGCACACAATGCTTCGGCCGATGTTCAGGCAACTGCAAGGTGTTTTTTCGAGTTAATTAGGTTGAATTTAATTGATGCTGTTCAGTTAAGTATTGACAAAGAGATAGTTACTGAATTTATTAAAAATAACACAGATATAATTAAAGCTGCCGGTATCGATGTAATTCCTTTTCATGAAGATGGTGAAATAGCAGAGACTAATGATAAAGAGCCTGAAGTTTCAGATGAATCTGTTAGTATCATTGAAGACACATTCACACATCTACACGTTCATACTCAGTTTTCAGTTCTTGATGGTCTTTCAAATATTGATTTAATGCTTGATAAGGCAAAGAATAATGGAATGGAAGCTGTTGCTATTACTGATCATGGATATATGTATGGGGTTAAAAAGTTCCATGATGTCGCCTTAAGTAAAGGAATAAAGCCTATTCTTGGTTGTGAGGTGTATGTTGCCAAAAGGGGTATTCATAAGAAAGAAGGAAAGATTGATGGTTCGGGCTGGCATTTGGTACTTTTGGCTAAAAATATCACAGGGTATCACAATCTAATCAAGTTAGTTTCAATTGCTTCCATCGATGGTTTTTATTATAAGCCTCGGGTTGATAAAGAGCTTCTTAGTAAGTATTCTGAAGGTATAATAGCATTATCGGCTTGTTTAGGTGGTGAAATTGCACAAAAAATAATAAACGAGGGTGAGGATAAAGCCGAGGAAGCAGTTCTTGATTATAAAGAAATATTTGGTGAAGATTTTTATTTAGAGTTACAAAGGCACCCAACAGGAGACCCTGAAATTGACAAAAAAGTTTTTGATGATCAGGAATATGTTAACAAAGCTTTATTATTATTTGGTGAAAAACATGGAATAAAGAATGTTGTAACGAATGATTCACATTTCATAAATGCTGAGGATGCTGGTGCTCATGATAGATTAATTTGCATTGGTACAGCCAAGGATTTGGATGATCCTAATCGTATGCGTTACACTCATCAGGAGTGGTTTAAGACCCAGGAAGAGATGAAGGAGCTATTTTCTGATTTGCCCCAGGCAATTCAAACAACAAAAGAAATAGCCGATAAAATAGAGGTGTTTGAGCTAAATAAGGAGCCTATTATGCCTGAGTTTATTATTCCTGATGAATTCGATGGAGCTGATGATTATTTAAGTCATATCACTTTTTTAGGAGCTGAAAAACGATATGGTGATATAACCGATGAAATTCGTGAAAGAATTGATTTTGAGCTTGAAACAATTAAAAAGATGGGATTCCCTGACTATTTTTTAATAGTTTGGGATTTCTTAGAAGCTGCCCGAAATATGGGAGTAATTATTGGGCCGGGTAGGGGAAGTGCTGCTGGTTCAGTTGTATCATACTGTTTAAGAATAACAGATATTGAACCCCTCAAGTATGACTTACTATTTGAGCGATTTTTAAATCCTGATCGTATCTCAATGCCCGATATTGATATTGACTTTGATGATGATGGCCGAGAAAAAATACTTGAATGGGTTAGAGAGAAATATGGTGATAAAAGAGTTGCACACCTTATAACTTTTGGTACAATGGCTGCGAAAATGGCCATTCGTGACGTAGCAAGAGTGCAACGACTGCATTTGAGTGAGGCCGACCGTCTAGCAAAAATGGTTCCGGAATCACCTGGAATTACACTAAATAAGGCAATGAAAGAAAATCCCGAACTCAAGTATGAACTTGAAGAAGGGAAACCTGATGTATCATCAGTACTGAAAAATGCCATAACTCTTGAAGGTTCTGTTAGAAATACAGGAACTCATGCATGTGGGGTTATCATCAGCAAGAAGGACCTGTTTAACTATATTCCGGTAACTTCGGTTAAAGACTCAGTACTAACATATGCCACTCAAATAGATGGTAAGTATATCGAATCTGTTGGACTTCTAAAAATGGATTTCCTTGGTCTTAAAACACTCTCTATAATAAAGGATACAATTGAAAACATAAAAAAATCAAAGGGTGAATTAATTGATATTGAAAAAATATCTTTTGACGATAAACATACATATGAACTATTTAGCAAGGGTGATACGGTAGCATTATTTCAATTTGAGTCGGATGGTATGCGTAAACATCTTAAAGACTTGAAACCTTCACGTTTTGAGGATCTTATCGCCATGGTTGCTCTTTACAGGCCTGGCCCTATGGAGTATATACCTAACTTCATTGGACGTAAGCATGGGCGTGAAAATATTGAATACGATTTACCTGAAATGGAGGAATACCTCGAGGAAACATATGGTATTACAGTTTACCAAGAACAAGTGATGCTTTTGTCGAGAAAGTTAGGAGGTTTTACAAGGGGGCAATCTGATTCATTGCGGAAGGCCATGGGCAAGAAGAAGATTAAAGAGATGGAGAAGATGAAAGTTAAATTCATCGAAGGTTGTGAAGCCAATGGACTTCCCAAGGATAAGGTTGAGAAGATTTGGAAGGACTGGGAGGCATTTGCGCGTTATGCATTTAACAAATCTCATGCAACATGTTATGCGTATCTTGCCTATCAAACTGCATATTTAAAAGCTCATTATCCAGCTGAGTTTATGGCAGCTAACCTGGGTCGTAATTTACATGATATCAAAAAGATAACACATCTAATTGCTGAAACTAAACGTATGGGTATAGATGTACTAAGGCCTGATATTAATGAGAGTTCTGCTAGTTTTACGGTAACAAAAGATGGAATAATACGTTTTGGTTTGGCGGCCATAAAGGGTGTGGGCGAGGCAGCTGTGGATCAATTAATTATTGAAAGAGAGAAAAATAATTTTTTTGCTAACATCTTTAATCTTGCCAAGCGCGTTAGTTTAAAATCAGTTAATAAGAGGAGTTTTGAAGCTTTGGCGAAAGCAGGAGCGTTTGATGGATTTGTGGATGTACATAGGGCACAATATTTTTACACCGAAGGCGACAATTCCGGTATATTCCTGGAGAAAATAATTCGTCATGGAGCCTTATATCAGGAACAACAACAATCGCAGCAGGTATCGTTATTTGGAGATACAGAGATGTTTGAAGTTCATGATCCACAAATTCCGGAATGTAATGAATGGACACTTCCAATGCAGCTACAGTATGAGAAGGAAGTAACTGGTTTTTATATTTCGGGGCATCCTTTGGACGACTATAGTCAAACTATGAAAAGGTATTGCAAAGCCAATATTGACGATGTAAGAAATAATCTAATATCGTTTAAAGATCAGCAAATTACGTTTGCAGGGATGATTACCGAATCAGCTCAGAAAACATCAAAAACCGGTGATCCATTTGGTACTTTTACAATTGAAGATTTTTCTGGTAATATAAATCTTGTTTTATTTAAAGAGAGTTATTTAAAGAAGAAGCATATGTTGGATGTGGGGAACAATATATTTATTACTGCTCGTATCGAAGAAAGACATTATCAACCAGGTAATTTGCAAATAAAAATACTTGATATTTTTCTTCTATCAGAAACCATGGAGAAACTTGCAAAATCAATTACCATAGACATAGATGCAGGAGATTTGAGTGATGAAATTTCCAAAGATTTAATTGGTTTAACAAAAACCCACGTTGGAACCACTCCTCTTCACATAAGACTAACAGATTCTGAGAATAAAATGAGTATAAAGCTCAAATCAGGAAGTGCAAAGGTTGATCCTAGATTATTCATCAAAGCAATTTCCAGTTATGATAAATTTAGGTATTCAATTGTTTGATTTTTTAACAATAATTGTTGTTAATACATATTTCTTAATTACTTTTGACACACAAAATAATAACTATTAAAATTATGGCATTAGAATTCACAGACGCTAATTTTGAAGATCTTGCGTTAAAATCAGATAAACCTGTTATAGTAGACTTTTGGGCAGTTTGGTGTGGCCCATGTCGTATTGTTGGACCAGTTGTTGAAGAAATTGGTCAAGAATTTGCAGATAAAGCTGTTGTTGGAAAACTTGATGTTGATTCTAACCCTGAAACAGCAAAAAAATATGGTATTCGTAATATCCCAACCATACTTTTCTTTAAAAATGGGGAAATTGTAGATAAACAAGTTGGTTCAGTTCCAAAACAAGCTTTGGTTAAAAAACTAGAAGCATTGATGTAATAACGCACTAGAGTTATTCATTTGAAGATTTGTTTTGGATTAGTTGTGGATGCTTTATCTTAAGCATCTATGACTAATATGTTGTGCATGGTGATAAAAGAATTGATTTTATCTATTAAATCAAATAGTAATTAGAAATTACAAATATTCTACAATAAAAAATTGTGGCTTACCCAATCGATCATAATAGAATACAGCAATTAAGCTCACTTGAGTTACTTGCAAATCAGGTTGTTGAAGGTACAATTACTGGTTTGCATAAAAGCCCATTTCATGGATTTTCAGTTGAATTTGCTGAGCATCGACAGTACAATGCAGGTGAATCAACCCGACATATTGATTGGAAACTGTTTGGAAGAACTGATAAAATGTTCGTAAAACGGTTTGAGGAAGAAACAAATCTAAGATGTCGAATAATTATAGATTGTTCATCTTCAATGTACTTTCCAAAAACTGAGACACCATCAATCGATAATCCAAATAAAATTGTTTTTTCAATTTATGCTGCAGCTGCACTCATAAGTTTAATGAAAAAGCAACGTGATGCAACTGGGCTAAGCCTATTTACAGATAAAGTTGATTTTCATTCACATGCAAAATCAAGCTCCATCCACCAAAATTACTTATTTAATGCACTTGAAAGTTTACTCGATCTAAAAAACAAATCAAGTAATAACAAAACAGATATAGCAAATTCACTTCATCATATTGTTGAGATGATTCACAAACGATCTCTGGTTATTATATTTAGCGATATGTTTGATGATAATGATCAAATTGATGAAATGTTTTCGACCTTGCAACATTTTAAGCATTATAACCATGAAGTGATTCTATTTCATGTTGTTGACAAAAAAATTGAAGAGGAGTTAAATATTGAAGACCGGCCGTATAGATTTATTGATATGGAAAGTGGTGAGCAACTACGACTAAACCCACTAGAAGTGCGAGAAAAATACCAGGAAGAAGCTGCAAAGGCCAAGCAAGATCTTGAAATGCGTTGTGGTAGATACAATATTGATTATGTTGAAGCAGATATTAATAAAGGGTTCGAAGGAATAATTCTTCCATATTTACTAAAAAGAAAAAGACTCCACTAGCAGTATTGTTAAGGAACCTCAGATAGTTGCTTTTGTTCTATATACCAGTTATCAAGGTCTTTTTTCTTAAACACAATCATATATAATTATCTCAATTGTTTCTCACAAAAAAAACTGCCAGCGGTATTCTGACAGTTTTTAATCTAAAAAGGTATCTTTAATTATCTTTGGGTAAAGATGTAATCACTAGTACTAGCCTTTGTATGACATCCAATGCACATGCCATTCATTAAATTAGAACCGCGCATTTCATTACCATCGCTATCCGTTGCTATTTGACCATCACCAGCGAGCATAAAATACTCCCAATCGTTACCAGTGGGGTTGAAGTTATTGCCTCGTTTTACCATAGCTGTGTATTCGTTTAAGTTTCCTGCAGTATTAGTGCTATATTTTACAATAACAGCACCTTGAGGGTATAAACCACTAATAGGAACCACATTATTTTTAAAATATACACTTCGGGTTACAGTTGAGTCATTGCCACCATGAGCCCCTCCTAATGAAGGGTCGGCACCTTGAAACTCACCCCCCAAAGTCCATGAGCTAAAGTCCTTAAATGTATCATTGTTGGCAATAAAATCCTCGGGAGCAGGATCTTCATCCTTTTTACAGGAGTGGAAGGTTAAGCTAATCGCTAGAAAACCTACAACAGTAAGTAATTGGTACTTGTTCATAACATTAAATTTTTATTAGAATTAATTGTTAGACCAATATCTTGAGGATTCCTTACATATGGTTGTGTTAATGATTTGTTAATGAATGTCCAATATGGTTTCGGCGGTATAATGGGAAAACTAAAGACGGAATTTTACTTCGATTTTAATTTCTGATTTGGAATTACCAACAATTAGTTCGTTCCCAGTACCAATTGTATTTTGATTAAAGTAGGTAGTTCTGGCAAACCTTAGCCATAGTGATAGCTTTGGAAGGATTTTACACTTTAACATTAGGTAATATCTCATACCATTGTTAAAGTAGGAGGGTACGCTAAAAGCGTAGAGTACATCATTTTCATAGGTGTATATCCTGCTATTATAACCGTCTGTCGAAAATAGTGAATATCTAAATGTAGCTTCCAAGGGAAATTTATTAGGTCGGTATAAAATGTCCTGATATAATAGATACCCAAATTCATCCTTATCAAATTGGTTTTGGTATACTACCAAGTCAAGCCTATTTTTCAGAATAATTTCATTTGAAACATTATAAGAGATAAAAAACCTTCCTTCATGGCGAACAACATTACCCAATATGGGCATATAATTATAATCTAATCTATAATCTTCTTGTTTATTTCTGTATCGGTATCTTATATATGATATTACCTCATTTTTTGGAGTAATGTTCACTTGTAGCAAATAATCTTTTCCAATGGATGGAGATGAGGTTCGGTATTTGAGCCATGGAAATGAGAAATGATCAATATACCCTGTTAAGGAAACAAAGCTGTTAACCAGAGCTTTAAACCCAAAATAGATCCCTGTTTCGTTGGCCATTGCACTGCTTTCAGCAAATGGATTATTGTAGAGGTTTTGGTAATTCCTTCCATAATTGTGATACAAAATTGTTAGAAAAAATCGTTCATCCAAGAATGTATTAACACCGGCAATGCCCGCCAAACCACCATTTGATGAGCCTGATATCTCTCCAAAAAAGTTGACATTCATTAGGTTAGCTGCAATATCTGCTCCAAAATTTGTAACATCAGTTCCTCTGAAATTAAAAAACTTATATGCTTCATTGGATATGACAAGCGGTTTATTGAGCGTTGTATTGTAAACTGTTAAACCACCCGAAAAATAACTATGTTGATAGGATGCATTTCCTCCAACTACTGATACAACTATTGTATTTTTATCTAACAACTCATTTATTGTTCGATGCATGCCAGTTTCAATAATGCTGCTTACTCCATTCTGATCATTATAAATTACGGGAATAATATTGCCATCAATTTTATTTGATGAATAAAAAGGTGTTAAGGTTATTTTTTTCCAACGAATGGTTGTTGCGGCACCTCTGAAAAATCTATTTTCATTGGCAGAAGTATTAGGCCTTATACCTCTGCCATATTTTTTAACCTGCACGGCTTCAGCAGATTTTCCAAATGCTAATCCACTCCACAATGTTAATCCCTGACCAAATTCAAGATGATAGTCACCAATAACTATTTTGTCAAATATGCTTAGGTCTTCCGTATAACCAAATGCCGATAGGAAATCATAGCCTGCTCCAACTTTATCCCCAATTAATGTTTTAAGACTATCACTTAATTGTCCTTTAAACATTACCTCTCCCGCATCTTTGTCCATTGTAACACCAAACCTAATTTTATTTCTATAGTTAAATGAATATCTCAAGTAGTAATGCTGTGGATTACCCAAATATACTGAGCCCGGATTGTTAATTGCCGAATCTCTCGGTAGGGTAAACCCTTTTTTGGTTTCAAGGATTTGATCATAACGAAGAAGTAGTTCATTTTTCCCATACTTAAAGGCCTTTTTAAAATTAAGTTTTTTACTTTCATCAACAGGTCCAAAAGCAACGAATGGTGCTATCTTAATGGCAGTTTCTTCATCAAATCCATTTATCGCTGTTAGTTCATAAATTGTAAAAAGCTGACCAAATTGTTGTTTATATAGGTTTAAATTATTGAACTGAATATCATTTAATAAATAAATATCGCGAAGAATGTAAACATTGGATCCATTTATATTTATGGGATTTTTAGAATAATACAGGTAATCATCAATCAAATCAGAATAATCTAAGTTTAGATCAGTTGATTGAGCGAGATTCTCTAACTGGTCAGTAATAAATTCAACATTAGTGGTTCGAATTGAATCGGGGGTTTGTGCTACCGTTTCAAGGTATAATAGGCTTAAACAAATCGAAAAAAAAATTGTATAACACTTGTGTATATGTTTGTGAATGAACATCCTAAAAATTATAGATTAAAGATGCCTGTGGTGAAAAACCAAGAGTTTCGTGCATAATGGCACTTATATTAAATGTGAGTTGTTTGATATTAAGACCAAACCCAAAGCTAAAAATCTCATTTTTAGTTGAAAACCCAGTTCTAAAGAAATATTTACCCTGGATAGTATATTCTAATCCACCACGCATAATTACAGGGTTAATGAAAGTGTTTTTTTCGGCCTCCATTGTTGCAAAAAAATTATCCGAGATATGCCACGAAAAACCAAATCTCAATATTGCCGGAGATTTTTCATTATCATAATCAGATAGTTTAACCATAATTGGATTGTAAACCCAAGCTCCAATTGTTATTTTGTCGCTCACATCAGATTGTAATCCTATTTCAAATGTTACATTGTTTTTGTTTCCATAGTTATTTCCCTGAACTGTCATAAGATAGTCCAATTGTAACCCTATTCTGATGAACTTTCCAAATGATTTGGCAAAGGCCAAGCCAATTTTTTGCTCGTTATATTTATTGTAACCAAAGTTATTGTAAGTGGCAGCGAACACTCCAAATTTTGCTGGTACAATTCCTGCTATACTCTTGGTACTTAACTCATTAATCAAAAATCTATTTTCATAATATATACCAACCGATGGCTTGGTAAACAAAGCAATTCCGGCTTGATTATTCATTGTTGACCAAAAATCTACAATGGCCACCGAAGATCGACCCATTGAAGCTGATCTTGATCCAATGGTATAAATTTCACCACCAGCCATAACATCTAGTGACATCAATGGTAAGGTCAATAATAATGTTAAAATATTCCTAAATACTCTTAGCATTGGAATAAAGGGTTAATTTTGAATTGTTAGTTGATATGGGTCAACCATATATGA
>JAERTF010000081.1 GCA_016845105.1 Bacteroidota bacterium
GTCTTAAAAAACTTAATGAATTATAAATCCCGCTTGCTACATGTACTATAAGCCTCAAATTACACTAAGCTACTTAAGAACTAAACTTGTAATTTGATTTTATAACAATAAGAAACTAGGATAGATTACAAGGTAGGTGGGCCTCTAAAATCAACAGCTGAAGATGGTTGAAAAACTAATAGATAAACAATACATGAAGCATCAACAATTACAAATGACTCTGGAATAAATCCAACTTGAACATCATTGTGTTCTGAAACAAATGTTAGAAATTTAGCCAGGACTCTGTCTTTCTTGTCCTTCAATTTATAAAGACTACCTTTATCTGATTTATCTGGCTTATTAATGGGTTGACCAGCAAACGCATCAAAATTAAAAATAGCCTTTTGGTGATATGTAATCAAATCTCCAATAACCAAATAAAAGAATGCTAGTGACATGAATGTCACTAACATTTTTCTTATGACTACTGAAAACTTGCTTTTTTTCAATTTACTAGTTTTATACATGCAATATTACAAAGTATAATAGACTTACCAATACACCAAACTATGATTTATATCATAATTTTGGTATTTATACCTATTATAAATTAGCATCAATACAAAAAAGATTAACTATTACTTTTAAAATAATTAACCAATCCATTGGATTCGAATATGCTCATTAGTTTTTCGGGCGAAGCAGCAAATTTAAACTTAGCATCTCCAATTGTAACAATACCATCTACAAAATTAATATCTACTTTATCACCACTTTTGTATGCCTTTGCAGCTTCAGGTAAGATTATTATCGGCAATCCCTGATTTACAGAAGACCTATAAAAAATACGATTAACGGAACCACAAATAACAGCTTTAACTCCGGCATGAGCCAGACCAACTGCGGGATGCTTCCTTGAACTTCCACAACCAAAATTGGATCCTGCAAAGATTATATCATCCTTTTGTACTTTATCAGTAAAATTAACATCAAAACCCTTAAATAAATGTGGCATTATTTTTTCTGGTTCTGAACTTAGAACACTATATGTAAGATTACCAGCAAACATCTGGTCAGTATTTAAATCATTGGCGTCCTTATAGTTCCAAACATTGTCAATTTTTCTGTTATCACTTTCATCAATTGTAACATTATTAGTTTGTTTAATGGAGTAAGGGAATTTATCGTTGGATGTTATACCTCGTGGATAGAATTTCACCTGCTAATGCAGAGTGAGCAACAGTAGCCGGAGAGGCTAAATAGACAAAAGATTCTTTATTTCCCATTCTGCCTTTGAAGTTACTATTGGCTGTTGAAATCACATTATAACCATCGGCACGAATGCCCTGACCAGGTCCTAAACATGGTCCGCATGATGATGCTAGCACATTCGCTCCAGCTTCCATAAGAATTTCAATGATACCTTCTCGCATTGCCTGCATGTATATTTTTTGTGATGCTGGCACTATTACCAATTGGAAACCATCAGGTACTTTTTTTTTTAGAATATTGCAACAACCTGAAGATCTTCTAGTCGACCGTTGGTACAAGCCCCAACCAGTGCCTCATATAATTTGGTTCCTGTTACTTCTGCAACTGATTTAACATTGTCAACATGGTGTGGTGCTGCCAAAAGTGGAAAATATCACCAAGGTTGATTTCAATTTCTCTAATATAGTTAGCATTATCATTAGCCCAAATACCTTTTGTATCCTCACCCAGAAAATCAGTTAGAACTTCGTCGCACGGAAATACAGCATTTTTTGCACCCATTTCAGATGCTAAATTTATAAGAGTCATTCGCTGATCGATGGTTAAAGTTTTTACCCCTTCACCATGATATTCAATTGATAAATAATCTGCTCCACTGGAGCCTATCATACTTATTATCCAAAGTGAGATATCCTTTGCATAAACACCTTCGTTTAGTTTTCCAATTAATGTAATTTTAATGCTATCGGGTACTCTAAACCATGTTTCGCCATGACTCATAATCCTGCCGCTTCAGTCCTATCAATACCAGCAGCAAAAGAATTAAATGCACCTGCAGTACATGTATGACTATCACTACCAACAATTACCATTCCTGGTTTAGCATATTCGGACATAATTTGATGACAAATTCCTTTACCTGCATCATGAAATTTTTTGATTCCTTGTTCCTTCACAATCTCTAACTGCCTGATACTGATTAGCCATCTTTGCTGGTGTTGGGGGTGCATTGTGGTCAAGAACTATTAACAATTGATCTGGTGAAGTTACTTTAAAACCACCCATTTTTTTTAAATGTATTGAAAATACTAGCGGTATTATCATGGGTAAAATAATATAGGTTTTTTAAAAACAATGCTACCTGCCTGAGCATCAAATATTTTTTCTGCAAATGTTCTATTTTCCATTTCTTGATTTTTTGAGTATTTGTAAATCTTATAATTCAGCGCACAGCAATTGGGCATACAAATTTTTCTGGCAAATTGAAATTCATTGTCATTTAACATGGGTACTAATCAAGTGTTTTTTTTTTAAAATAATTGATAAATTTTTTCTTTTAATTTTATTGCAGATTAAAAACAATATATTACTTTTGCAATCCGAATTTTGGAGAGGTGGGAGAGTGGCTTAATCCACCAGTTTGCTAAACTGACGTACGGGAAACTGTACCGGGGGTTCGAATCCCCCCCCCTCCGCCAAATAACTATGCAGAAATGCGCAAAACGCCGTAAAATGTTGATTTTACGGCGTTTCTGTTTTTAGTGACTATGCAAAACTGCGCAAAAAACAGCAAAAAACCGAATAACCCGCGAGAGTTAATCGAGACCTCGCCAAAAAAACCACATGACTCTCGCTTAAGTCGTTTTTGCGCTGATTTGCAGCATTTTGCACTTGAGCTTTTTTCAATGTATAACTAATTTTGTTAAAAATTTATAACATGAAAAGAGCAACATTTACGGTCCATTTTTACTTAAAAATTAAAAATAGGACAAAAAACGGTTCCCTACCTATCTATGTAAGGGTTACAGCCAACGGCAAAAGAGCCGAATTCTCACTTAACAAAAAGATTTACAAAAAGGAATGGAACAAGCAGAAAGGTTGCATTCAAGGCTTCACAAAAGCAGCTAAGGACATGAACTCATATCTGGATTCTGTTAAGAGCAAACTCTATATGTGTAAGGTTCAAATTGAAGATGAGGGTAAAGAAGTAACCGGTCTATCAATTAAAAATGAATACCTGGGTATAGAAGAAAATCCAAGAACAGTACTTGAAGTTTTTAAAGAACATAATGAATGGTGTAAAAGCTTAATCAATATAGATTTTGCAAAAGGTACCTGGGATAGATACGAAGCTTGTTATCGCCATGTTAAACGATTTATTAAATTCAAATACAATGAGAATGACCTACCTATGAAAAAGGTTACCCCCTCTTTCATTCTAAATTTTGAGCACTATCTGAAAACTGAAAGAAAATGTGCTCACAATTCAACATCAAAATATTTAAGAAATTTCAAAAAGATAACTCGTATTGCAATAACCAGTCGCTGGTTAAAGGATGATCCGTTTATCAATTATAAATTTCACCTTGAACCTGTTGATATGGATTTCCTTTCTGAAGATGAGTTACAAACTGTTATGAATAAAAGGTTCGTCATGGATAGGATTCAACAGGTAAAGGATATTTACATTTTTTGCTGTTTTACCGGACTTGCATTTGTTGATGTTAAGAGCCTGGTTTATGAAGATATTGAGTTAAAGGATGATACTTATTGGATCAAGAAAAAAAGACAAAAGACAAAAAACTGGTGCCACATTCCACTGTTGGAACCTGCTGTTCAATTAATGGACAAGTATAAGAACCATCCGGTCTGCCAGAAGAAGGGAACAGTTCTACCAGTACTTACAAATCAGAAGATGAATGCTTATTTAAAGGAGATTGCAGATATATGCAATATCAACAAAAAGTTAAGCACTCATACCGCGCGACATACTTTTGCTACTACCGTAACTTTAGCTAACCATATTTCAATAGAAGTTGTTTCAAAAATGCTTGGACACTCTAGTATTAACATGACAAAGAAATATGCTAGAGTTGTTGACGATCTCATCTCCAGGGATATGAAGAAAATACAAGGAAAATATAATGGTTTATAGTTAAATAGTAATCTTAACGAGTAAGAAAAAGTCGCCCAAAAGGTGACTTTTTTTATTGGCCTATGTTTAACCTCGCCTTCCTCTTCCCTATTTTGATTTCTCTTGTGTAATGGTTATGATTTGGGTACGGCCTCACCAGAAAATCGCTTGACCCGCGTAGCAATCTTTTTATGTAGTGAAGACGAGAAAGGCAAGGACAGCGGAAGTTAGGCAGGGCTCCGCGCAAGCCCTGACGCTGTTCATATATTCTTGCCTTTGTAGGCTGAACGAATATTTTTGCGGATGCGGGTGAAGGGATGAAATTACGAGAGGAAAAGCAATAAAAATTAAGGCTATGATAAGACTAGATATGAAACTACTGATTTATACACAAATAAAATATTTTGTATTTTTGAGGTAAATGACCCAGTATAAATCATTTAATAATTCAAACAAGCATAATAAGCGACATTTGAATTAAGACAATAAGGCTGCTAGAATATTAACAAAGAATAACCATGAAAGTAAATAAGGATAAGTATATAGGATGCATCCAAGGTGGTGCTGTTGGTGATGCCTTGGGTGCACCAATTGAGTTTCTTAGCCTATCAGAAATACGTGATCACTATGGACAAGATGGCCTACAAGATTATGTAGAATATGAAGGACCCAGAGGAGCATTTACGGATGATACCCAAATGACGATGTTCACAGCAGAAGCTTTATTGAGAGGAGAATATGCTAAAATTGTACGTGGCATTGAAGGAGTACTTAACACACTTGCTCACCAAAGCTATCTACGGTGGCTCCATACACAAGATATACCTGTAAAGACAACACAAAAAAAAGATGGTAAATTTGATATCCTGAAAGGATGGCTCGTGAACCAAAAAGAAATGCACAAGGTACGAAGACCAGGCAATACTGTTGTATCAGCACTAAGTAGTGGTAAAGCAGGATCCATTAAAGAGCCAATTAATAATAGCAAAGGATGTGGTACAGTAATGCGGATTGCGCCCGTAGGTTTAATGTTCCATGATAATCCACGGAAGGCATTTTCCATAGCATGCGATTTCTCTGCTATAACACACGGACACCCGACAGGATATCTAAGTGCTGGTTTTTTAGCAGCAATGATTGCATTTATGGCTTCTAAGGTAAATTACCATAAGGCCATCGATAATGCAATGGATATACTTGCAGAATGGGATAACAGCCAGGAGACAGTTAAAGCTATCAATGGTGCACTTAAACTTTATAAAACGATTAAGGAAAGCAAAAAAGAACCACGTGCTGAAACAATTGAAAAACTAGGACAAGGATGGATCGCAGAGGAGGCATTGGCTATGTCACTATTTGCAAGTTTAGTTTATGAAAATGATTTTAAAAAAGGTGTACTTTTTGCAATAAATCATAGTGGTGATAGTGATAGTACAGGAGCGATAACAGGTAATATACTTGGATTAATAAATGGGTTAGAGCAAATACCTGACAATTGGATCGATGAATTAATTGCTCAGAAAATAGTATCAGAAATGGGTGAAGATTTACACCAGAAGTTTATAAATTCATCAGAAAAGAAGTACAAAAACTGGGAAAGCAAATATGGAGATTAAAATACTAATAAATGTTACCTATCGCCATAGTTTCCAATATATGCCAATATACACATCACCACTCAGAACGTCATATGAGAATATAAAAGATGACCGGACTCTGGACTGATATATTAAAGATGGTGCAAAACTAAACTGGTTTGGATTACGACCGATAATAAACCCTAGGGATAAACTACGACGAATTGGTGAGCTTACTTCAATAAAACTGGTTTCATGAATTGATTTTGGGAAGAGTGTAATTTGAGGTTTGCGAAAGGTTATTCGGTTTTGGGAAATAGTATCATTAATAATGATAATTGCATTGCTATCAAACTGTATAGTATCACAGTATGCAAAGCGGGCAAAGTAATTTGATAGAATTTGGAAAGTATCAACCGGAAACCGGCGCCACTGTGTGGAACCGGTATCACGGTAAACAGGCTTTGGAACATAAACAATACTTGGAAGTACAATAGTATCAACAACTGTGTCATAGATGACTACCTGATCATTGGTACAATCCTTGGGTTGATTACATTCCATTTGCCAAAAAATAATCATTAACAAAAAAAATATTATTAAATATGGAGCGAGTTTCATGTGATTAATAATTCAAGAAATTAGCTGATAATTGGAAAATGAACACACCTTTCAAAATGAGGAGCATCATAAAAATCCTTAAAGTTACCGCCCCAACGATTAAGAGGGTCGAGACTTTCCCAGTAACTACCAAGCTCTTCTATCAAAGGATCTGTATATGTATGTACACCTCCTATGAAAAAATTGAAATCTACTGCGAGGCGACTTAAGTGTTTACTTTTTAAGGTACGACTACGCTTACTAGAAGAAATTAACTCGAGTCTAACATCTTCAGGGCGAACCGTAAACCCATGAAAATAAAGCAACTGTTGGTCAACTGACCGATAAGCCTCACCAAATGTAAGGTTAATACCCAATGAGTTAGCCTTGAGGATAAGCAAGGATACATTTTGAGTGAATAGTTGTTGATGAGTGGATAGTTTCATTTTATTTGTTTTAGAATTTGTTTGATATCTGACATTATTAATTTCTGGTCTGCTTTAATCTCTTTGATATTGGAACGGATAAGATCCACATCCTTCTCATGGTAAGATTTAACCTCCAGTATCTTACTTTCGTTAGTATTCACTTTCTCTGAAACGATACCAGAGGCACGGTACATACCCACGAGACCAATTATGGATGCTATTATCAATGCTGTTGCAATGGCAGAAAACCATTTTATGAAATTTGATTCGTTATTACTCATGACCTTCTTTATTAAATTTTGATTCAAGAAAATACTGAAAGGATTTTACACCTGAAGAAAATGCAAGAAGAGTAATAATTATAGGAAGAGATTCGGTAATAGAAATCTCATCAACGAAAACACTCAATAAAGCGATTAATAAAGCTGTAACGGCAGACAAGAATGTCTTAAGCCGAGTGCTGCTCCTATTGCCGTTTCTATCTTGGAAGAAACCTGAGTGATTATGAGGTGAATTTTGTATAGACATAATTTTATAGTTTAAAAAAAGCCCCTGGTTTACACCAGGGACTTAACATGAAAAAGAAACAATTACTGTACAACACTAGGTGCATCAGCACCTGCTTTGAATTTAATAAGACGCATATAATTACCCCTTATTTTTTTAGACACATCGGTAGTAAGGATATGCAGAGCAGTTTGTTCTCCGACCCATATGGCTGGAGCAGTTACTGAAGCTATACCAGCACTCCGCAATGCAACATCACGATAAATAACACTTTCGTTTGTACCACAGTTAAATAACACGAATGTAAGAGGTTCATCAAGCTCTTCCTGCTTAGAAGTATCAGGATCCCAAGTGATATCCATAACCTGAGAAGGTTGCCCAATTAAGGTTACATTTCTCACAGAACTGCCATTAAAATCACATAGCTGCACTTTTGTGTGATCAAGAACTGGTGGTTCACCTACGAAAGCAGTTTTAACATTGATACTAGTTACCTTGTTATAAGGAGACATTTTTTTAAGGCTACCTGCGTAAACCTCATTAATTAGGGGGAGCACCTGACGGATCATATCGACTACGATAGTAAACTTGGTTCGTTGTTTCACTTGACCTGCAGTTTTAGGGTTTTTCACATCCAGTGGTTTTGCACGCATGGTGTTTTTACCGTACTGTTTTGAAAAGACAGCAGTTCCAAACTTTTTTCTAGATCTGCCGGTAATTGGATTTTGAACAATTGCCATTTTGCTTGTTTTAAGAGATGAATATTATGTTAATTAATGGGACTTGGTAAGGAGATGGTACGGATTTAGTACCTCCTTTTTAACAAATCCGAGACTAAGGTAAGGTGCAAAGTCTGGAAATCAGTATATATTACAGATTATTAATGCGTTATGTATGATTTTTCTGAGATTTGCGCAGTTTTGCACAATTGGAAAATATAGAATCTAATCCAAGAAGAATAAGCGCAGATATGGGTATTAGCAATTTGATATATTATTCTAAATTTCTATTTTCATTTTAATATGGCAAAAAGGATTGGTGTGCGAAATATTATAAGGGATCAGTATTAGTACTTGAATAAGAGTTACAAAATATTGTGAAAGTGATCCTTGTTAGTACAGGAAATTCAAGAGGCAAGAAAAAGTTTTGTTTTTTGCTACATTTCGACATCAGACAAATATATAGAGTCAAATTAATTTGTGCTACAATACTGTATTTCAATTCATACACAATATACATATCAAAATTACTCTAGATTTTCACTTCAACACTTCTTCGACACCAATGAGAAGATATGTTGCGGATTACAGCATGGTTTATAATTAACTCATCTATTAATTTAAGACCAATTAGGTTCAAAAAATTGATCAATTAACTATTGTAAATTTCATTTTATTTTCAGGGTGGTTGGGTGGGAATAGATGGCTTTAGGGTTGGAGTATGTGTATGGAGGGTGCGATGATAAAATTATTAGGATGGCAAATAGGCTGATAAGCTACTGCATTATGTGTGATATGTAGGCAATGCAGTTTGTTTAGCAGCCTATTTTATTGTGGTGGCATTTTATTATTGCACTGACATACTCATACCAAGTGTGTCCTTAGTTTGAAATGAAAATCAATGGAATAATGTACAGCCGGAAAGAATAGAGGCTGTACTTTATGGTTTGTTATATCTGGGTTTGAATTGTTATCTGAATGAGAAGGAAAGCAGGGAGGGTCTCTCCTACTCTATTCCAAATGAAGTAGCGAACGGCTTGGCTTGTGAGTACCAGACTTTGCGATAATGGAGCATTGATAGATAATTCTTTCGTGAACCATATTGTATTAATGGAGCAAGGGGACCTCTCCTCAGGCGAGGGAGGGAAAGGCTTGATGGTAGGCGGAATGCGGTAAAGTGGGTTCACAATACCAGATTTTTAGCGGAATGAAGCAAAGGCTGGAACGGAGCTAGGCGGAGAAGTGAGCTATGGTGTGAAAACAACAAAAACATATCAGGTATGGCGCTGCGAGCGGTAGGATGTTTTTTTGTAGGATCAGTGTAAGCCGTGGCGGTGGGTCAGCGGCTATTTTACATAATATTGTTATAGGCCATAAGCCGGTCATGGTGGGCTTTTTGAGCGTTTGGACTATAACTCATATTATGTAAATATAGCTTAGTATGTTTTATTTATAAAAGTAGTAGAAGTATATAATCTGTTGTTGATACTTACATTGGGCTGAAATACATACAGTATCGAAAGGGATATCATCTACATATTCTTCTTCTTCAAAATCAAATTGTGCTAGGTTTTGCTCTGCGATTATTTCGTTGTAAATTTCGGTTGTGTTGAATGGTATGTCGTTTATGTATGCTTCTTCGGGAAAGTTTATTGATGATGCGTTTAGGTTTGCTGAGAACATAATTGCTATTGCGATTAGGGCGGTTATTGTAGTTAGTGTTTTCATGTGTTGTTATTTATTGGCAAAAATATGGCAAGAATACACGTTGGGAAATGGTTATTTGGTGAATGGGGGGAGTTGTTCGGTGAGATGGGGATAATGATAAGAATGTAATTTTATTGAGTTAGATTGATAGGGTAAATATCTTAACTGTGATTTGCTAGACGATACTGGGGAACGAATACTATCATTTTAAATTCGGTGTTATAATTCTTAATACATCAACAATTGGTATTCCCGTTTTGGCCATCATTTCACCAAATAATGGATATGATTTGTCTTTTGATAATACATAGAGAAATTCAAGTATTAGTTTAATATCGTCAAACAGAACACCTTCCTTTAATTTTTCAATGCAGTCTAAAT
>JAERTF010000082.1 GCA_016845105.1 Bacteroidota bacterium
TGTGTCCATAAATGTCAACAACAAAAATTTGCTTTAATCCTGTAAATTCAATACAATTATATTCTACTATAAAATAATTGCCTGCTGGATTAGGGAATGCTTTTAAATAAGATGGTTCATTTGTAGTTAACATATTAGGTATACCCCATGTCTGCTGTGATTTTAAACCATCAGGATAATACAAAATAATAGAATCACTATTTGAGCTTTCATTTAATAGAATATTCCTCGCATAGTTACCGGCAATGTTTGATTTGTCTAAAATAGTTGTAAGGGATGATGACATTGAACTATCTAAAAGAATTGAATCACAATGTATTTGTTCCAAAACATCAAAAAGAATTTCATAATCCTCGTGTATATACTCTTCAAGTTCATTAAGCTCATATTCAACCGGTATGTTCTCTAAAACTTTATAAGCTGCTGTTGAATCACCCTCAACAAGATGTTTTAGTGCCAGTTTGTATTTAGCCGACTTGAAAGGTTCGTTTAAATATAGAGCCGATAAGCTGTCATACCCAATAGATAGGTTCGATGTATCTCTTAAGTAATGTTTTTCAAGCTTTCCAAAACTAATATTACGTGTCTTTCTATGAAAAACCAATTTTTGTTCAAGAACTTCAGCAGCGCTAGTTAAATATTGACCGTTCATTATTTCAGCCATGTAATAATCAGGCATTGAAGCTATGCGATTATCTAATTCTCCAATTATATCTGGAGATTTTGAGGATTGAGGGTTTGCAACAAGAATATCTTTTATCATTACATTTGGAAGAACACCCTCCTTGTTTATTGCTGTTTTCATTGCTGTATCACTAAGATAAGGTGATTCATCTAATAATTGCAGCCTTAATTCCAATGCCTCATCAGGCAAACTAAATGTAATATCAGAGTTTAGTAACTCTGTATCACCTCCATCTATCAACATATCAAGAGTATCAGTATATGCATTAATGGATATTAGTTCGTTTGAAAGTACACTCTTTTCTGTTAATTCATCAATAATAGAACTGTTTAAATTCGAGGGACATGACTCCTCTTTTGAATATTCTGTAGCGACATCATTTTGTAAACTAATACCTCCATAATTATCATCTGGTTTTATATTATATGGATCTTCAATTTCAGTAGCATTTTGATGAGTGTAAATTATAGAATTACAATCACTCTCAATATCTATATTATATTCTAAAGGAGCTACTGTAAAGGTGTTTCCGGCTCCCATTGTATTTGGATTAGCTCCTGTACTTAGATATCCTTGCTTTTCAGCAATACCGATCAAAGATCCAGAAGAATAATCACCATCGTCGACGAAAATATCTGTCTCACAACCATCAAAATCATTACATTTAATACATAACCCATTTCCTTCACTATCACGGTTCTTACCAGAAGCTGTAATACCAAGCGAAAGGTTATAAAAAGCATTATTGTATATCTCATTATGTATTTGGCCTGAATTTGAAACAAAAATTCCTGTTGTTTTTAACCCGGCTTGTTCATTGAAAAAACCATTTTCTTCAATCTGGTAATTGGAACAATTCTTTAAATATATTCCGCATGCTTCTACATCTAAAAAGTTACTTTCATCAATAATAAATGTGTTTCGAATCAAAGCTTGATTATTCACAGAACTCATATAAATTCCAGCTTTACAGTTTACAAATATTGCCATGTCTATTTCCTCAAACTTGCCTAATTCTCCATTCATGGAGTAAATTCCCTTCTCAAAATTCATAAAAGAGCTCTGTTTAACTCCAATACAATTACCTTCAAAATCACTTTTATAACAGTATCCATCAATATAATAACCTGAGTTAAATGAGTAAAGGCCAATGCCTTCTGCAAGATTAAATGCGTTAACATAATGATTATTAAACTCACATCCACTAATATTAATGCTATTTATCCCATTTAAATATATCCTCCTAGGTTCATTTATTAGAAGATTCTTATTAACTTCAAATATCGTATTTTCAATGTATCCAAGATTTAAGAGTGGGTCTCCCGTATTTGGATCAAAATTGCTATATGGATATATTGATATATCATTATCATTATTAATAAAATGTGAGTTTTTACAATCTAAAATGCCACCAGTAGTGCCTACAACATACACATTATCTATCATCTGAGCAACCTCAATAGCGCTTTCAGCGGAATAAATCGTAGTATTATTTTTAATTTCAATGCGACCTTGATTCGTTGGTACCATCTGGCTTAATGTTGAAACTCCCCAAACGTCAATTCCCTTCCAGTTGGTCGCATCACATGCTGTTGTTAATACTGCGCCATCCAACAATAATTTACTTCCTTGAGTTACAAGAATATTTGAATTTGAGAGAAAGCCATAGTGACCAGTAATTGTCAGTTGGGCGCCATTTGTAACGTATAAATTTCCAGTTATAATGCCACTCTCGTTCCATTCGGTAGATGTTGAAACGTTTATATCATTACCTGTTGATGAGCTACAATCATAGTTTGCAAGAACAAACTGAAAGTCACCATATTCTGGCTCAAGAGTTGGTATAGTTATTATGGTCTGGTCTGAGTTTGTACCGTTTTGTAATGTATAATTAACTGTAAATGTAATATAACCGCCATTCATAGGGACTGTTGTAGGAGTTAATCCTGCTATATTAAAAACACTATTATTCGAACTGATTGCGAGTTGAAGGTTGAGTTGTGCATCTCCTTCATTTTTTACTGTAATGGTAAATTCTGTGCTATTATTCGAATTGAATGTCACAAACTCACCATCTTTAATAATTTCTGGGGGGGAGTTATTGTATTCATATGTTACCTCCATTTTTGGGGTGACAGGGATACTGAAATAATTATCATCAAACGGTCCTATGCGAGGTTCGCTGTCATCGCTGTCTGGTTTGGCTTCTGGTGGCCATCCCTGTGGGCGTTCACCTATGCCCCAATTGAAGTAGCCATCATTATCTTTGTCTTCACAATCTGGATTAACTTGAGTAGGTAATTTTTTATCAATTATTGGCGTTTGATAATAGTAACAAAATCCTGGCTTAAATGAATCTGCCAGTAAATAAAGATACCCATTATCGCCATGATCCGTCCCCATGCTATTTTTATAAATCCAATACAGTTCTCCAATTGAAGTATGGTTGGCTGGTACAGGTAGGCCTAGGTTTCCATCAGAATTATAAAATCGATCCCCTTCAGCTACCACACCATAACCTACAATTACCATGAAGTGATTGTTGGAAGGCCCATAAAAATCAGGCATATAAGAGCATAAAGGTCCATTGAGAATTAAACTCTCTTTAATGTTATCAGGTGGATCATTTTGTGGATAAGAAATAGCTACTTCTCCAGTAATGGAGAACATATAATCTGTAGTATTAGTATATAAATATTCCTTACATGGAATATTTGGACTTCCTGTTCGCTTATAACAACCATCTTCTTGATATATGCCATTTGGGTTCCCATCCATGTCATTCACGGCAAATATATTTGTGTTGCCAGCAACCCCACTTACACATTGATCATCAGTGTATTCATCACAATCCAGAACATGTTGAATTGAGAGATCGTAATCCATATGTGGAACTTTATTAAAGTATAGATTTGCAACGGCTTCCATAGCTGAAAGGGGTGCATAAATGTAACATAAACCAGAACATGGATATGCTTCTTGATTTTTTACTTTTGTCATCCACCCTTTTTTACCATTATCTGAATTGGTAAAATAGAAATTAGGCTTTTTATTATCATTTGCACCATGCCTATTCCGCCAGTCAAAATTCGGCACTAACTCTGAGTTGTCTAGTTGCCTGGTAGAATTTGGCTTACTATCAAAAATACCACCTACATAATAATCAAGTCCACACATATTATAACCCTCTCCAAAAAGGCTCTTTTTTTCTGAATATGATAGGTTTGAAATAGAATTAGTATCTGCAAACCACAACATCTGGTATTCTTCGATTCTATCCCGTATTTCATCAACTTTTTCCAATTCAGCATCTATTTTATGCTGTTCCTGTTGGGTAGTAGCATCGGTAGCATGAGTGGTCTCAAGAACTATATTTGTTAATGTTACTTCTGCATCAGATACTTGGATTATCAAAGAATAGGGTGTAAACCCGTCTGAAAAACATGTTTCATCACCTTCAAAAATAATGTCTCCAATTTCATTCTTACTTATATAAGGGTACGCCTCGAACACAAGATATTCATTAAAATCAGAGTCAACAAATATGATCCTTACTAAGCTTGTGTCAGAGTTGCTTCCCAGTTCATAATCACCGTTAATTCGTAAACCATAAACTTCTCCAGTTGAACCAAAAGGGAAGATTTCATCATTCTGTGTAAATGTGCTATTGACGTTGATTGTTTGTGCAAATGAGGATAAAGAAATGAATATAATTATTCCAAATACTGTGAACTTTGCTTTTGCATAGATTGTGATGAAACTATTCATAATGTAGAGTTTTTTGGTTAAAAATGGGATTCTCAAATTTACAACATTTTTTTGAGAATTAGAAATAATTTTTTCTGATATAATTATTTGGAACTTAAGTATCCTTTATAATTTATAATTGTATTCTAAGCGGTGACAAAAATTTTGACTTTCTTGGTTTTGGTACTTGTTTTTTATTTAAAGATAAGCCGAAAGTGCTTGAAAGGGAGTTGGGTTTTCGCCTTGTTGCTAACGGTTTGGCTATGTGGAGTGCGGGACTTTGAAACACTTCACTGTCAGGCTGCCACTGAGCCAATTCGTTTATTCATATTTTTGTTTTTAGAGCCAAATCGTCAAAGACGAATTGGCGTTGTTGCCACGAAGAACTGCGGTTGAAATACCCGCTGAACCCCGCATTACATATAGCTTTTGTTAGGCTTAAGTTGTTTTTCTTCTATATCCATACACCTTAAATATTCCATCATTTAACTCAAATGGTATTGAATGCTTCTTCAGTCCATTTTCAATAAAGTCAGAAAAATCCTCAGTTTTTGGTTTAACAAGTCGACCGATATGAGTTGTTTTTATTGGATTGATTTCTAACCATTCAATGAGATTAAAACCATCTCGTTCAACTTCCTCCCACCAAACTGGACTATAAAGCCCATTATTTTCTGAGTCAAACAAGTATTTAATATTTACTGATGGAATAAAGTTTTTATTCTTAGTTATTTCCAAAATTAATTCAGTCCATTTTGTATTATTCATACATGAACTAAGTTGATTCTCAAAAATATATTTTTCTAAAGATTCTCGTCCCATTCTATGTAGTCTTTACGTTGTCAAGAAATCCAGTTAGCAAAAACGTATTATCTGAGAGTGTTACTTTCTCTTTCAATTCAGACAGCAAAGCCTTTAATGAAGTCTTTGGTCCATATTCAATTCCCTCTGGATTATCAGGGTCAATACCAGAAAAATCATAAATACTTTCAATTCCATCTTCCTTTTCATCAAATACTTCTGCCAAAAAACAATAATAACCATCTTTGTCCTTACCAATGGAAACAAATCTATGACATGGAAAGTTATCAAGTCTGAATGTTCCTAAATACTGCTCAATTATCTTTCCAGCATTCAGATATGGTTCTATTTCATTTTCTCTTAAGTATCTCATTTAGATTTTATGTTAGTACACCATTTACAATTAAGCCTAACGGTAAATTGTATGGTGCGTAGGGCATTAGAAAGTACTTTCCTGTCAAACCGCTAAGTAGCCGAAGCGCAGGTTTGACACCTGCTATTTGACAAACCGTCGAAGCTGCGCTTTGGCGGTGTTGAAGAAAGCGTAAATGCCTCAAAAACAGCTTATCCGCCCTATGCACTATACAAAATGTTGGCGGTAGTTTTTATTTCATTCTCCATGCGAAACTTATACTAAACCCGTTTCCATCATAACCTGGATTTGAATCTAACCAACCATTATTTGATTGGTGAAAATTACCATAACCAAATCGAACTTTGCTGTTACTTTTTAAGGTATATTCTATTCCAAGTTGTGAAGAATGGCTAAACGTGAAATTTGTTCCGTTATATGGAAATTTTTCAAATCCAAAAAATATTCCTGTTCCATATTCCAGATAAGGGCTTAAACGTTTCTTGCCAAACAAATACCAACGATAGTATGTCATTATACCACTTCCCATTCCAAATTTACTTTCATTGTCTATTATTGGAGTTTTATCATGCCATTCCTGTAAAAGGAATTCGGCGGACAATGAAAACCAACTCGCCACATGATGTTCAATTCCAAAATTCTGATGCCACACATTTTTTAAACCCCATGCATATTCGTTATTCATGCCCACTCGACCTTGATAGAAATTTACATTTTTATGGTTTTTAAATACAAATTCTTCGAGGGAATAAGATAATGCTGCCAATCCAATTACTCCAATAAAAGTTTCTTGACTGGTTAGTGTTGTTGGAAGCGCTGGGTCGAACCCCGGAATGTTTTTCCATCTACCTGTGCTTTGAGCATTTAAGGTAATGGTGTATATTATTAAAAGAAAAATGAATATATGTTTTTTCATCGTCTATTGGTATTCAAAATGAGAAATAATTGGATAATGGTCAGAGATATAAGGAACTTCGTAACTCTTGACAATAGTTTTAAAAGATAATGCAGTTGCATTTTGATAAAAAACAAAATCAATATTACGGTTTAGAATCTCTCTGCCCCAGGCATTGAATGAAGGAATATTATCACTTCGTAAAGCAAATCTTCTGGCACTAAAATATTGCTCAATAATTGGTGCCATTCGTGAGTTGCCAACCAACATATTAAAGTCTCCCGTTATAAATACAGGTACAGACGATTCTGTTACAATATCTTCAATTTTATTCACTAAAAGTTTTGAGGATTCCACTTGAGCCGTTTTACCCTTATGGTCAAAATGCGTATTGAAGACATATAAAACATTATCAGTGTTCAAATCCTTAAGTTTTACCCAGCTAACAATTCTAATATTATTAGCATCCCATCCTAAAGAGGGATATTCTGGTGTTTCGCTCAACCAAAATGAATTACCCTCGATAAGTTCAAAATGATTAGTTGAATAAAACACAGCAGCATATTCTCCCGAAGAATAACCATCGTCTCTACCAACTCCAAAATATTGATAGTTGCGTAAATTCTCATCTAAGAAATGCACCTGGTTATATAAACCTTCTTGAATACTAAATACGGTAGGTTGTACATCCTGAATCATCTCAACACAGGCATCTTTTCTATTACTCCACTTATTCGTACCATCTTCTTCGGTATCAAACCGAATATTGAATGACATTATACTAAAATCGTATAATCCAGAATAATCAGAAAGTTCACCTTGCTCACATCCAAATACGAAAATTACAAATACGAAAAAGAAAAATCTTAGATTATTTTTATTTAGGCCTCGCATATAGATAAGTTAATTAATTGTTCTTGCAGTTAAATGCAATTTTTCATCGAATACTAAGAGTGAACCAGAAACATTTATAGAATCGTCGATTTCAAACTCTTTATATTGTTCTCCCAAATTGCTGATACTGAATTCTACTTGATATATTTCATTGTAATGGCCATCTATTTCTGCAGAATAACCCGATTCATTAAACTCTTTTGAAGTTAGAGTCCCCGTTAGTTGAAAATTTTCATTATCTAAACTTATTATTTTTTCAACTTCAAGGTAATTATCAGTTGCTTCACACTTTAACGTTATATTGTTACCAACATTAAATGTGTCTAAAAGAGAATTATCTGAAACAGTTGCGTAATATATTTCATCAGTAGGAGTTTTCAGTTCTATACTGAATCCTGTTTCTGGTGAAGTGCCTTGAGCAATAAATTCCACTTTCCCGGAAATGAACTTAAATTCAGATATTAAAATGTTGTCATCGTCGTCTTTGTTACAAGAAGAAAAAATGAATATAAAAAAAGATAAATACACTAATAAAGATTTCATAAAAATTGAATTTTAAATTTTAATACAACCTAATGATGAGATTTAGTTGAAAATGGTTGCTTCGGCTGTCTTTAAATTACCGCCAATGAGGAGCTAAACGTAGTCCCATGTGTAAAACGAAGATATTAAAAAGGCGGCGGATATGATATTTATGAGTGCAGCGAAATAAATATACATATACCGTCATAGCAATGTTGTAAACATTAGCTATGAGCAATTTTAAGATCGGGAGTTTGGAACATGGTACCAAATTACTTTTAGCGTGTTGTTGTGACACGTTTTGGCTCAATGCCCAGTAAAAGCTGTATTTATCATATATGTTCACACTGTAATTTGGTTTAGCTCCTCATTGAATCACATGAACATTTTGAAATAGAGTTGCGGAGCAACGGTTCAAAATGTCAGCTTTTCGCTGAATGTGATTCAACGGTCTAGGCTATGACCAGTAGCGGTTTTTTAGGTAGCAGGTTT
>JAERTF010000083.1 GCA_016845105.1 Bacteroidota bacterium
CTTAAAAATGCTCATAGCTAATGTTTACAACATTACTATGACGGTATATAAATATTTATTTCGCTGCACTCATAAATATCATATCCGCCGCCTTTTTAATATCTTCGTTTTACACATGGGACTACGTTTAGCTCCTCATTGGCAGTAATTGAACTGAAAGACAATTAGTTGATGAAAAGAACGACAACACAAAGAAGACTTTTTATAAATCAATGGTATATTGGTTCAGGTAATAGAATTTCTGTTTTTACAAGAAGAGCAAAAAGACCTTTTGAGGAAATAAAGGAGTTGTATTTAATGGAAATCGAATCATCAAAGGTTACATCAACTACAATCAGAGAACTATCAATTGAACAAAAAAGACTTATTAAAGAGAGAGTCAAAAAACAAATACGAAAACAAAATAATACAGAATTATTAAAATCAGGAATCTCAATATTACTCTCGGTAGGGATCCTAATTGGATTAATATTTTTGGCTAAATATCTTATTGACTATTTTAAAGAATACATGTAATGAATCAAAAATAATCAACTACTGCCAACAACAGCTCATAACACATAGCCGGGTTGATGGCGCTCTTATAAACAGAAATACAAAAAGAAAATAAAATTAACCTAGAAAAACCCACGCAACGGCTACGTGCCATAGCCTAGACCGTTATGCACAATGCTATTTGTCATCATGCTAGCTTAGAATGAATTATACTATGAGATATCTATTCTTCATGTTAATAGTCATACCAAATTTGCTGATAAGCCAAACTTGGGAAAAGACATATGAATTTGGAGCGGGACTCTCTGTCATTCAGACTATTGAAGGCGATTTTGCAGTTACTGGTTACTTAGGACAGACTGGCCCTAATCCCGAGTTCAATGAGTTTTTAATGAAAACAGATGAGACTGGTGTGGTTCAATGGTCTAGGACTTATGATAGGAATTCATTTGGAATTGGTTATTCAATACAACAAACTTCAGATGGAGGGTATATAATTGCCGGAATTGATGAAGGTTATGATATTCTATTAATAAAAGCGAATAATATTGGTGACACCATTTGGACTAAGATATATACAGGTGCTTCCTGTAAGTCAGTTCAAGAAACAAATGACGGAGGATACATAGTATGTGGTGCTACCCAAATCGATCAAGACACGTTCTTATATTTACTTAAAACAGATAACAATGGTGATACTACTTGGACAAAAAAGTATAGTGGGGGTGGTATAGGTTATTCTATTGGTAAAACAAATGATGATGGTTTTGTGATAACAGGCAAGATCCCTGTTCCTAATTCTGGACAAGATTTATACTTGCTTAAAACCGACAGTACTGGAGATACGCTCTGGACGAAGACTTATGGAGGAAAAGGTCCTGATTTAGGCCAATCAGTACAACAAACTATCGACAATGGCTTCATAATAACTGGTTATACTACAATTGAAGGAATTAGGAATTTATATCTTCTAAAGACAGATTTAAATGGTGATACATTGTGGACCAAGTCTTATAGCACAGGATTTGAGGACATTGGTTTATCAGTCCAGCAAACGTCGGACGATGGATTTATTATTACGGGCTTTTCATACAGGCCAAATACTGGTGAAGATGTTATCCTAATCAAAACGGATAATATTGGTGACATAATATGGACAAAAACATATGGTGGTCAGTCACACGATGATGGAGCTTCAGTCCAACAAACCTCAGATGGAGGGTATATAATTGCAGGTAGGAATAATATAGGTTTGGATAATTATATTTACTTAATTAAAACCAATGATGAAGGAAATATAGTATTTACAGCTGAAATACCTGTCTCAAGCCTTAATAAGAAACTAGTGAAAAGAGTCGATTTGTTTGGCAAGGAAATATCTGTACCAAAACCAAATACACCGTTTATTGAAATATATGGTGATGGCACAACTCAAAAGAAAATGAAATTAAAATAAAGCACAGTGCATAACAATGTGTATTAGTCATGCGGGCGATATTGCAAATAATGAATGTTCCTGGTCTTTATTCCACTCGCATAAAGTATATTTATGAACGAAACTAACAAATACAAATAAAGCTCGTTACAGCACGTGCGATTTTTGAAACTAACGTC
The DNA here is from genome assembly GCA_016845105.1 of Bacteroidota bacterium. Classification (GTDB taxonomy): domain Bacteria; phylum Bacteroidota; class Bacteroidia; order Bacteroidales; family F082. The sequence goes on from JAERTF010000083.1 coordinate 2,110, forward strand.
TTCAAAACCCCGCACTACTCATACACGAGACCGTTATGCATTATGCCAACACATAACTAAAATTATTGGTCTTTAATAACAATGAAATGAAAAAACTATTTCTATTAACTATCTTTTTTGGAATAATAAAAACCACAGCATTTTCTCAAGGATGTTTACCTGAAGGGATTCTTCTCACAATGCAACACCAGATAGATAACTTTAAAAGTGATTATCCAAACTGCCAGCAAATAGAAGGAAATGTTATAATTATGGGATCTTCTATAACAGACTTAAGTGGGTTAAATGAAATACAATCAATTGGAGGCAACTTGAAAATAAGAGATTTAGATAACATAACATCTTTAATGGAATTACAAAATTTGAGCAGTATTGGGGGAGACTTGGAGTTTATAGACAACTCATCATTAGTTAATTTAGAAGGTTTAAATAATGTTAATTTTATTGGTGGTGATATAGTTTTGTTCCAGAATTACAGTATCAAGAATATGAAAGGACTTGAAGGTTTGACTTCTTTTTATGGAAATTTAGAAATTTCAAGTAATTATGGGCTACTTAATTTTGTTGGACTTGAGAATTTAATATTTGTGGAAGGCACAATTGAAGTTAAATACAATTATGACCTTGAATCGCTTTATGGATTAGATTATTTGCAGTCAATCGGAGGTAGTATTATTATATACGAAAACTATGGTTTACAAAACCTGTCAAACTTACGAAGTCTAAAGACGATCGGTACCGATTTTAATGTCTTCAACAACAGTTTTATTAATAACTTCGACGGATTAGACAGTCTTCTCTCTGTTGCTGGTAACTTTAATATTGTAGGAAACGAATCTATCTATAGTTTTAGTGGTTTAAAAAGTTTATCGTTTGTTGGTGGCGATTTTTGTATATATGGAAATGACTCATTAATCAATATGAATGATTTATCGAATCTTCAATACATTGGGAACAACTTCAAGATTGGTTATGGCAGTTACAGTTTAAATACTCCTCATGGAAATTCTTCTCTTCTAAACTTAAATGGATTGAATAATTTAGACTCAGTCGGGGGATGCTTAGATATTAGCTACAACAACCTTATTCAAGATTTAACCGGTTTAGCGAATTTAAAAAAGATAGGTAGTACAATGAGTATTAGAGCAAATAATTCATTGTATAGTACGACTGGCATTGAGAACCTTAATGAAGTTGGTGGAAACCTAAAGATCGATTACTCTGATGCACTTATTAGTCTAGAAGGTTTCAGTAGTTTAAACCATGTAGATGGCGATCTATATATTTGCAGTAACAAAATACTTCCAAATTTAAATGGACTCCAGAGCTTAAACTCCTTAGGAGGCAGCTTAATACTAGGAGATTATGCAAGTGATGGTAACCAATTGCTAACAAGTATTGAATCTTTACATAATATTAAATCTATTAGTGGTTGGATATATATATATATCATAATTCAAGCCTTACAAGTTTAGTCGGAATCCAAAATATTGATGTTGGTACAATTACAAATTTATTTATTGAACACAATCCCTCTTTATCTATATGCGAAGTTGAAAATGTATGCAACTTTCTTGATCACTCAATGGGTTCAGAGTTTATTTCCCATAATTCAGTTGGCTGTAATAATTCAAATCAGATATTACTTGCATGTGAATCCTCAGGGATTTATAACGATGTAGAAATCACAGATTTTAGCATATACCCAAATCCATTACAAAATGATTTATCAATAAAAAACAATTATAACCTTCAAATTGAAGGCATAAGAATCATAAATCTCCAAGGACATGTATTGTTAAGAGCCTCTAATTATTACGAAAAAATTGACATCACAAATCTAAAAGCGGGATACTATATTGTCGAAATTAATACCACAGAAAAAACATTCAGACAATCAATTCTGGTAAATAAATAAAGCACAGTGCATAACAACAAATATACGGCATTGTGCAACATACTCAAAAACTAAAGCTTAATAAAGTAATTGGCTTAATTCTACAACTAAAATTTATTCAGTCTTAGTGAATGATAAATCATTCATTGTTGCTGTTTTTGGATTATTTTGCAGTATTTTTCATTCATTAATGTTGTGTTTTTAAATATTTAATATGTACATTTGTATTAGATAGCATTCAAAATAACATAAATAAGTTCATAATGAATGATAAGTCATACACAGAATGGAAATCGATGTCAGATAAATCTTTGATGGAAACCATTGGGAAATTTATTCAATCACATCGTTTAAATCAAAACAAATCTCAAAACCAAGTAGCAACCACAGCAGGAATTAGTCGTTCTACGTTAAGCTTGTTAGAAAGAGGAGAAAATGTGCGAATTGATAGTTTTATTCAAGTATTAAGAGTTCTTGATTTACTATATGTAATGGATGTATTCAAGGTTCAAGACCAAATAAGCCCAATCGAATATGCAAAACTTAAGAGAAATAAAAGAAAGCATGCCTCATCTAAGAAAGTTGACAATAGCAAAAAAGAAGATTTAGGATGGTAGATGTAGCAGAAGTAAAAATATGGAGCGAATTAGCTGGAGCTATTCGATGGGATGAATCGCAACAATTAGGTTATTTCCAATATGACTCAAAATTTATAGAAAAAGGTTGGGATTTATCACCAATTAAAATGCCAATTGCTCAAGGTTCTAGAATTTATAGTTTCCCGGAAATTAGAAAAGGACGCAATGAAACTGAAGATACTTTCAAAGGATTGCCAGGACTGTTATCCGATGCCCTACCTGATAAGTACGGAAACAAACTGATTAACACATGGTTATCACGACAAGGAAGATCAGAAAACAGTATGAATCCTGTCGAAAAACTGTGTTTCATTGGTACAAGAGGAATGGGAGCAATCGAATTTGAACCATCACAAATAAAAAGCGAAATAAAAACTTTCTCACTAGAACTTAATAGCTTGGTTGAAGTTGCAAGAAAAATTTTAAATGAACGCGAAGAATTTTTAACCAACCTTGATAAAAATAAGGAGAAGGCAATGATGGAAATATTAAAAATAGGAACATCTGCTGGTGGAGCTCGTCCAAAAGCTGTAATTGGATATAATCCTAAAACTAAAGAGATAAGGTCTGGGCAGGGAAATGTCCCTAATGGTTTCGAGCATTGGCTACTAAAACTTGACGGTGTTAGTGGAGAACAGTTTGGTGAAAGTTCTGGTTGGGGTCGAGTAGAATATGCATATTACCTTATGGCAATTGACAGTGGAATTGAAATAAGTGAATGTCAATTATTAGAAGAAAATGGAAGAGCTCATTTTATGACCAAACGTTTTGACAGACAGGAAAACATCAAACATCATATACAATCATTGTGTGGCATACAACATTACGACTTCAATGACATGTATGGCTACAGTTACGAACAAGTGTTTCAAACAATGAGATTACTACAATTGACCTACCCTGAAGCTGAACAAATGTTTCGAAGAATGGTATTTAATGTATTAGCAACAAATTATGATGACCATACAAAGAATTTTTCATTCATATTAATAAAGAACGAAAAATGGAGATTAGCACCAGCTTATGACTTATGTTTTTCTTTCGACCCTAACAATCATTGGGTAAATAAACAAACGTTAAGTGTCAACGGAAAAAGATTGGATACCAATAAAGATGATTTAATGACAATAGCTAGAGACAATAACATAAAAAAAGGTGAAAAAATTATTGATGAAATTAATTCTACAATAAAATCATGGAATAATTATGCCGAACATGCACAATTGAGAAATGATTTGAAAGAAAGAATTCATAATAGTTTAAATACACTCTAAAATTTAAAAAGTACGATTGCACAACAATGTGTATAAGCAATAGCGGTTTAAGTCAAAATTGAAACGAAATAAACATTAATAAAAACAAGTGTTTAAACGAAAAGATTGTGGTTTTAAGTCCGCTACGGCTCATACACTAGACCGTTGAATCACATTCAGCGAAAAGCTGACATTTTGAACCGTTGCTCCGCAACTCTATTTCAAAATGTTCATGTGATTCAATGAGGAGCTAAACCAAATTACAGTGTGAACATATTTGATAAATACAGCTTTTACTGGGC
>JAERTF010000084.1 GCA_016845105.1 Bacteroidota bacterium
ACAGATGATATGGTAAATGAATATTTGGAGCATCATAGGAAACCAACTGATAATGACGATTCAAATTTTATCATCGAATAGCGCAAGACTTTCAGTCTTGGAGAAAACTATGGTACTTTCAGTCCATAGTGGTTTATTTAACTGTATTTAAGGCTGATATACCATCTTTTTTGTTATAATATGTTCGTTGTTTTGAATAATACTGATGTATAGTCCACTAGGTAAACTTTGATTAAAGCTATTTGTACCATCCCATTGGACAGAATGAATACCGGCACTTTTTTTTCCTTCAAATAGCGTTATCACATGTCTACCATCAATAGTACAAACGTAAACCTTAGTAGTACTTAAACCAGTAGTGAAAAATTCGATACTTGTACTTTTACTAAATGGGTTAGGAGAGTTTTGATATAAATCAATGCTTTTGCTGAGTGGAATGTTAGTATATGGTAATGATGTAATCAGGTCAAGTTTTGTAAGAAAAATATCTGCATATGGAATACTGTCACTCTTAGTATAAGAAAGGTAAAGGTTGTTATTTTTATGTTCAAGATTTGGTGTGAATATTACATTATCACCATTATCAACAATACTGTTTGTCCAATATGTCCCATCAGGTTTATGGAAATATATTAATTTCATGCCGTCTATTTCGCTAGTATTTATAACTATATGAGTATTATCTATTGTGTCAACAACAATAGCTACTTTTCTAGGGATAATTAACGATATTGTATCAGTTTCAGACCAAACAATGCCATCAAATTGTGAATAATATAATGCATCTCCACCCCAGCAAATTATGGGAAATTGATTTGTGTCTAGTGCGATATCAATATATTGAGTTTGATTTTTTTCTTCGAAATCTGTCATGTTACCCCATTCTTCTGTTATGTAGTTGTAATTCAGATACATCGGATGTGTATCGTTTAAGCCGGTTGAATCATGCACCCCAACACAATGAAGATTGTTATTATTATCAACAACAATATTCACTAAACCTGTTAATTCTTCATTATTGAAAGGACAAAAAACTTCACTCCACATTTCATTTTCATAAAACTTATAATGAAACTCACCATTATGTGGAGCTCCTTCAAACCAAAAAACATATAATCTATTATTAAAATCAATAACAGGGAAAGTGCCAATTCCTTCTGATAATATTTGTGGCATATTCCACCCAATACTGTCTTTTACAACAAGTGTGGAGAAACTACCCCAGTTTTGTGGGCTATAATCATTAAGGTCATAACCTACATAAACATTATTATTGGAATCATATGCAATACGAGGTTCACAACAATAGTTTGTGTCATTTTGTGATATATTAACTTTTTCCGACCATGTTAACCCATCATCTTCAGAAAATGAATAATAAATAACTGAGTAGTTAGAATTAAATTTAAAGTCCCATACACAGTGTATGATACCTTCATTATCAATTGTAAAGTCACTATGTATTATAAACCCATTAGTGTTTGAAACATTGATTGGTGGAGTCCAATTCTGGGTTGAAAGTGTGTTGGCTAGAAAAATAAAAACTAAGCTGATTAGTATTGTATGTCTCATTTTCGTTTTGTTGTAGGGTTTGGCGCTTACAAATATACTACTTTAGTAGTTAAAAATCAAATTGTTGTCTTGTAATTGTGATAAGCAATCTTGAGAATAGTTTTAATTTCTTATTTTTGTTATGTTGTCGGTGGGGAAGGCCACATTCTATGTTGCTTACAATATTTCTTTGAGCGTTGGCAAAAATTTAAGCTTTTTTGGTTTTTTTGTGCCTGGTCTTTTGTATCGGAAAAAACCAAAAGTGCTTAAATGTGCGGTGGGTTTGCCTGTTCGTATAGGATCATCCTTTACACAAGTTATATATTAGAGTTTACACTAAATTAGTTTCTAACCTTGTTGATTTATCTTTAGTTCTTAATTCATTTTCATTAAAATATCCCAGGAAAACATTTCTGTAAAATACTCTCCAGATTCCATTTCCCATTTCCAGGGCTCCAACATATTTTCCTTGCAATGATGCAGATAAATATACCCAATTATATGCACCCCATCTCATTGCTCCATTTTTGGTTATTTTGAGAACTCTCATTTCAGGTTCGTAGTCAAAGTTAGGTATTTTTTCTGGAAAAGGTCTTGTGGAAAAATTATGTACTGAAGCCGGAGTTTCCATGTCCAGTGCTTCGTGTGGTCTTACATGATTATATTCTTTTACAAATCGGTTTAATCTTCTTTGCTGTGCTTTCAAATCATATGATGAAGGCTTGGCACAAGCAGCCTTTAAATCTCTGTGCATTCTCTCATGCCTCCCGTTTTGTTCAGGGTGGGAGGGATCTGAAAATACCGGCATTATTCCGAGCTCAATAAACCAATATGATAACCTGGTAAATCTTTGTATAGCAGTTACGTTTCCAAATGGACTTCCATTGTCAGTATGCATTTGTTTTGGAATACCATATTTTCTGAAAACCCTTGTGAATTCAGTCTTTGCAGACTTTAGGTTTTCTTTATAATGACCTTTTGCAGTGAACACAAATCGACTTTTTGAATCAGCAATTGTTAATGGATGACAGTATACTTTATTACCCATTAAAAACTTTCCTTTATAATCAGCACTCCAAACTTCATTACACTGCTTTGGGTCAAAAATTGGATGTATTGGTTTTACTCTTCTAAGTCGTTTTTGAGGGCTTACTAAACCGTGTTTTTTTAAGATATTATGCACGGTCAGCATTGTTGGAATCTCTTCAGCAGAATAATCGTTATATAATAAACGATGAATCTTTTTTGCCCCCCAAAGTCGGTGTTTCTCCTTTAATTTAAGAATACTTTCTACGACATTTTGATTAGTAGCGTAGGGGTGAAGTCCTCTTGGTTTTTTTGATAATTCTACCAACCCATCATACCCATCTTTTTCAAAACGAGCTATTATTTTATAAGCAGTTGGACGTGAAATATTAAAACTTTTACATAACTCTGTGATGGTATATTTTCCAGTTCGCCACTCACAAATAAATTCAATTTTTTGTTCCATTTTCGTTGTGTCTTTCCAAGGCATGATAATCTGAATTTTGTTTCAGATATCTACTTAAAAAGTGTAAACGATGTTTCTATAACTTTGTAAACGATGTTTATATAACGTACCGCCTGGTTGCTAACGGGTTGTGTATGAGGCGTTGGGCATTGGAACTACAAATTTTCAATTTACAAGCAAATTTCATTTTTGCAATTGTAATCTATTTATTACTTTACTGCCCAATGACTTATACATTTTGTTAGCAACCGGGCTTTCTTT
>JAERTF010000085.1 GCA_016845105.1 Bacteroidota bacterium
ATGGATTATCACCATACTATTTACCATCGAATATATACTAAGAATATATGCATCAAAAAAACCTTTTAAATATATTTTTAGTTTTTACGGTATAATCGACTTACTTTCAATTTTGCCTACCTACATAAGCATTTTTGTAACCGGTACTCATTTACTCCTTGTAATTAGAATGTTAAGATTGATGCGTATTTTCAGAGTTTTTAAATTAACTAGATATGTCAATGCATCAAATACATTACTAATTGCATTAAAGAGTAGCAGACGAAAAATAATAGTTTTCCTTGAAGCTGTATTAATAATCGTAGTAATAACTGGAGCATTAATGTACCTTGTTGAGGGACCTGAAACCGGCTTTTCAAGTATCCCCAAGTCGATTTATTGGGCAATAGTTACAATTACCACAGTTGGATATGGTGATATTGCTCCTCAAACAATCCTTGGTCAAACAATTGCATCAATGCTGATGATAATTGGTTTTGCAATAATTGCAGTTCCCACAAGCATAATTGGTGGAGAGTTAGTTAAGGGACAAATGAGGAGAAGTGGTATTGTTTGTTATAGTTGTAAAAATGATGATCATGAAGATGATGCATCTCATTGCAAAAAATGTGGTCAGAAATTAGAGCTTGACTAGTATTTGGTAGATTCATAATAAGTAGCTATATATTTATATGATTCATAGCTATTGTTTGTGTTCTGTTTCTTTTGTATGTGAATTTAAGGTGTATATCGTAAAACCAAACATAGTTTAGATTTTGACATGCTATCGATATTTTTACACGTTCCTTTTTGGCACAATTTTTTCAATTAAATGTTACTTTCGAATGATATAAAACGAGGTTTATTGCTCGAATTTTTTATTACTTTTGTCTGATAAAATTTTAAATAATATAAAAATGAAAAACTTAGTATTAATACTAGCAATAGTGATTACAGCTATTACAGTTAATGCACAAGATGCAAAAAAAGTTACTGGCCCTGAAATGACATTTCAAAAAACAACACACGATTATGGCACAATTGAATTAAATGGAGATGGTACATATAATTTCGAATTTACTAATACGGGTAATGAACCATTAATACTATCAAAACCAAGATCATCTTGTGGATGTACAGTTCCACAATGGCCAAAAGAGCCCATACTTCCAGGTGAGACTAATAAAATTAAGGTTACATACAATACTCATAAGGCCGGCCCATTTAATAAAACGGTAACTGTTTATTCCAACGCAAAAAATAAGTCTACCCAACTACTCCGTATCAAAGGTAAAGTTGAGAAAAAAGCTGCTGAAGCACTACCAGAGAAAAATAGTAGTGTGGGAGCAACACCAATAAATAAATAGAAGCAGTATTATAATTTCTTTGGATTTGAGTTATTGTTAACAAGATTAATTATAACGAAAGCCTTATAAACCAATTAATTAGAAGATAATGCCAAATATTTCGAAAAAGGGGCAACTCATGCCTGAATCACCAATTAGAAAACTGGTTCCTTTTGCTGAGGCAGCCAAAAAAAGAGGAGTTCATGTACATCATTTAAATATAGGTCAACCAGATATTCACACGCCGAAAGTTGCTCTGGATGCTGTTCATAATCATCCTGATAAAGTTATAGCTTACAGTCATTCGGCAGGTATGCTATCTCTTAGAGAAAAACTATCAGAGTATTATCGGACTGTGAACATTGATGTTACACCCGATGAAATTATTGTTGGTGCTGGGGCATCCGAAGCATTACTATTTGCTTTTCAGTCAATAATGGATCCCGATGATGAGGTAATAATTCCTGAACCATTTTATGCTAACTATAATGGGTTTGCTACTAATGCAGGTATTAATATTGTTCCAATTTTCTCTTCAATCGAAACTGGTTTTGCTTTACCACCAATTGAGGATTTTGAAAAGAATATTACTTCAAAAACCAAGGCTATTTTGGTATGTAATCCAAATAATCCAACTGGTTATCTCTATTCGAAAAAAGAGCTTGAAACTTTGCGTGATTTGGCAAAAAAACATGATCTATATTTAATTGCTGATGAGGTTTATCGTGAGTTTACTTACGATGGAAAGCAGCATTTTTCATGTATGCATCTCAAAGGAATCGATAATAATGTTATTCTAATTGATTCCGTATCAAAAAGATATAGTGCTTGTGGAGTGCGTATCGGCTGGATTGTATCTAAAAATAAGGAGCTTATGGCAGCAGCAATGAAGTTTGCACAAGCACGTTTAAGCCCGCCTTCATTTGGGCAAATTGCCGCAGAAGCTGCTGTTGATACACCCGATGAGTATTTTGATTCGGTTATGGTTGAATATATAGCTCGGAGGAATACAATTGTTAAAGGGATAAATAATATCAAAGATGCATATTGTCCAAATCCTGAAGGTGCTTTTTATGTAGTAGCTAAACTTCCCATTGATGATTCAGACAGATTCTGTCAATGGTTACTTGAAGAATATAGCTATGAAAACCAAACGGTTATGCTAGCACCAGCATCTGGATTTTATTCCACAGCAGGTAGAGGAGTAGATGAGGTAAGGATATCTTATGTTCTGAAAGTTGATGACCTTGTTAGTTCTGTTAAAGTATTAGAAGAAGCACTTAAAGTGTATCCCGGTAGAACAAACTAGTGCTACAAGTGTCTTTTTTAAATTAATAAACCATAGGATAAACCCCGGATTTTTCGGGGTTTATAGTTTAAAACAATCTAGTATGCATGAGTTTTCAATTGCAATGAGCATAATTGAAATAGCTGAAACAGAGGCAAAAAAAGCTAGTTCAAATAGGATTTCGATGATGGAACTTGATGTTGGAACAATGGCTGGCATTGAATATTACGCACTCGATACTGCTCTTGAGATGGCAACAAAGCATACAATCTTAGAGAATGCCAAAATTGTTGTTAATAAGTTACAAGCCCGAGCCATATGCTCCGACTGTAATAATGAGTTTGATATTTCAAGTATAACTGATGAATGTCCGGTATGTGATGGTTTATTTCATGAGGTTATTAGGGGCAAAGAACTTAAAATTAAATCCATTGTTGTTGAGAGTGATAATTAAATTCCTAAGATTAGGTACGTTAAACTATTGATACATCTTAATGTAAAAGTAATATTGTCAACGTACATATAAACTTATCATTACAATCGGCATAATTATTACCTTTGCAGGAATAAATACATTCCTTGATGGCTCCAAAATCTAATAAGTTAAAAGAGACTAAACCAACAGCAGTAGCAAAGCAGGCTCGGAAATCTGCAAAAAAAGTAGTTCGCCCAAAAAGGAGTACAAAAAAAACAGTTGGTAGATCAAATGTTTTCTCTGATCCACGGACTGTCAGAAGTCTGGGATTTGTGCTCTTGATAACTGGTATATACCTTTTTCTGGCAATTTCAACATATATACTAAATTGGTTTGCATCCGATGCCAGTGATATTATTGTGTCATCAACTGATCAATTTAAAGATCATACAAAAACTGTCTCAAATTGGACTGGTTGGCTTGGAACATTCTTGGCAAAACATCTGGTATATAGTGGTATAGGTCTAGGCGCTTTTTTTGTATCAATCTTTTTTGTTTTAATGGGTTTACGATTATTGCTTAAGATAAAACTATTTAGTTTGTGGCGCTGGACCGAACTATTGATTATTAGTTTTATATGGATACCGGTAACCTTAAGTTTAATATTTACACAACATCCAGAAAATATATTGGGAGGACTAACAGGTCATCAACTCAATATATGGTTAATAGCTTACCTGGGTAAGGCAGGGTTGATATTACTTATTATTTTTATTCCTGTCATATTTTCTTTGATTGATTTTAACTTTCAATTCAGGCGTAAGGAAAAAAAAACTGATAATTCAGTAAATACATCTGATAAAACAAAATCAAGTACAAGTCCCAAAGAAGAGCTGTATAATACGGTTGAGTTTGCATTGAATGATGAAGATAAAGACATTATTTCAAAACCTGATGATGGAACCGGAAATAATTTCAAAATAGAGGAAGATCCTGCAATACAGCTGGAGCCAAAGGTGTCTGCCTCAGAAGTAGTAGAGCCTGATGATGAGGTTGAACTAACAATTGAGGTGCCAAAACCAAATGAGCAAAATACCGAAAATCCGGTGCCGGGCGAACATTTTGGAATTGATACCGAATTTGACCCAACATTGGATCTCGCTGATTATAAATTACCACCATTCGATTTACTTGAGGATTACGATGTTAACAATGTACTTGTAACAAAGGAGGAGTTAGAAGTAAATAAGAATCGAATTGTTGAAACTCTCAACCAATACTCAATTGCAATATCAAAGATTAAAGCAACAATTGGTCCCACAGTCACACTTTATGAAGTGGTACCAGCTCCTGGTATACGTATTGCCAAAATTAAGAATCTTGAGGATGATATAGCTTTAAGCCTTTCGGCAATTGGTATAAGAATAATTGCTCCAATTCCTGGTAAAGGAACAGTCGGTATCGAGGTACCTAATCAAAATCCTAATATAGTTTCAATGAAGTCGATTATTACTTCCGAAAAATTTAGGAATAATAAATTTGATCTACCATTCGGAATCGGTAAAACTATATCCAACGAAAGCTTTGTTGTTGATTTGGCAAAGATGCCACACTTACTTATGGCCGGTGCAACAGGTCAAGGAAAGTCGGTTGGGTTAAATGCAATTATTGCATCATTATTATATAAAAAGCATCCTGCTGAGCTTAAATTTATATTGGTTGATCCAAAAAAGGTTGAACTCAATCTATACTCTCGCATCGAGCGTCATTATTTAGCCAAACTACCTGATTCGGAAGAAGCTATTATTACTGATACACGTAAGGTAGTGCGTACATTGAATTCACTAAGCATTGAAATGGATAATAGGTATGAATTACTAAAAGATGCTCAGGTACGTAATATTAAAGAATATAATGCCAAATTTATAGCAAGGAAGTTAAATCCAATGCACGGACACAGATACTTGCCATATCTTGTTTTGGTTATTGATGAGTTTGCCGATTTGATTATGACTGCCGGGAAAGAAATTGAAGCTCCTGTTACAAGGCTTGCACAGTTAGCAAGAGCAATTGGTATTCATTTAATAATTGCTACACAGCGCCCATCTGTTAATATTATTACTGGTACAATTAAAGCTAACTTTCCGGCTCGAATTGCATTTAGAGTAATAACAAAGATTGATTCTCGTACGATACTAGATGCAAGTGGAGCTGATCAGCTTGTGGGTAGGGGCGATATGCTTTTCTCAACCGGGAGTGATGTAATTAGATTACAATGTGCCTTTATTGACACACCCGAAGTTGAAAAATTAACAAGCTTTATTGGAGCACAACGTGCTTATCCTGATGCTATGCATTTACCTGAGTTTAAGGATGAGGAAGCCGAGCAGAAATCAGAATATAATCCACAGGAGAGGGATGAGTTATTTGAGGATGCGGCTCTAATAATTGTACAAACTCAACAAGGGTCAACATCACTTCTTCAACGAAAACTGAAGTTAGGTTATAATAGGGCAGGAAGAATAATTGACCAATTGGAAGCTGCTGGAATTGTTGGGGCATTTGAAGGAAGCAAAGCAAGAGAAGTAAAAGTAGCCAGTGAAATGGCTTTGGAACAGTTTTTGAAGGATTTAAACTCAAATGATACTGGATTCGAAGATAATGATTAACTAAACAGGTTTATTGAGAATTATCCAGTCAAACAATCAAATACAAATTTATTACTATGAAAACCATAACTACAACTTTAATAACAATACTTCTGGTTGGAGTATTATTCGCACAGAGTGATAAGGAAGCTAAAAAGTTACTTGAAGATGTCATAACTAATATTTCTTCCAACGAAAATTATAGAGCTGAATTGTCAATCACAATGGTGAATACCGAAATGGACATTGATGAGAAAAAATCAGGTATTATATTTGTAAAAGGTGATAATTATAGAGTTGAAATGGAAGGGCAGATTATTATTTCGGACGGCAACACTACCTGGACTTATATTCAAGATTCAGAGGAGGTTATGGTAAGTAATGTTGATGATAGTGAGGAAAGTATATCACCTACAAAAATTCTTTCAAAATACGGTGATGGATATAAGGCAAAATTCGGTAATGACAAGAAGTACAAAAACTCGAGCCTAAAGGAAATTAGTCTCAAACCAAACGATAAAAACAATTTTGAGAAAATGTGTGTAATCGTTAATTCCAATAAACTGAGTCTTGAAAATTTCTCTGTTTATGATGTAAATGGAAATGTTTTTACATACCATATAGTTGATATGCAATCAAATATAGATATGCCCGAAGATACATTCACATTCGACTATGCAAAATATCCCGATGTAGATGTTATCGATATGAGATAAGTGATATAAATATATTTGGAAGAAGAAATATTAGTGTCTTTTCTTGTGCTTATAGGTGATTCCCGATAATACAATTGATATCCATCCAATAATTAGTAATAAACCACCTATTGGTGTAAGCTTATTTAAAAAACCAAGGCTAAAGCCTGTTAGTTCTTTTACTGATCCAATATATAAAGTTCCGGAGAAAAGAATTATTCCAATAACAAAAAGGTAATATGTTGTATTTAAATAGGACCGACCAATGCTTCTTTTCAAAGCCGTTAATCCTAACAATGCAATAGCATGATACATCACAAACTCATTTGCAGTATTGAACATGCTTAAATATTTAGGTTCTATGTTACCATCAAGTATATGTGCTCCAACGGCTCCCATTAGAACACTAATTGCGCCCATTATTCCAATTGTTATAAGAAATCGTTTTGTCATTTTGCTTTTCATTTGGTTATTGAGTTGCTAAAATAGTAAAATCAAATTACGTACCTTTGGCTTTTGATATTTTAAATATAAACCAATGTATATTTCCATAGATGTCAGTTATTATCCACTAAAGGATGAGTTTAAACCTTCCATAAAAGATTTTATTCGAAGACTGAATTCCCATGAAAACATAATTGTAGATTCCAATGGAATGAGTACTCAGGTTTTTGGAGAGTACAGCGAAGTAATGAGAATTATTACCAATGAAATAAAAAAATCATTTGAAGTTCCTCATTCTGTTTTCATCCTAAAAATAATTAATTCAGATCTTCAGGCTTAACCGATTATTGGATAATGACTCAGGTTTTTGATTTCTTCCTTCAGCCATATTATACCGCAACTACTTGCAATATTGTGTTGGAATTTATTGCAGCACTTTTTGGTATTATTAGTGTAATATATGCCCGCAAAGAAAATATTCTAGTTTTCCCAACAGGTATAATTAGTACTGCGATTTATGTTTATATGTTGTCTCAGTGGTCGTTGTATGGTGATCTGATAATCAATGTTTACTATACAATGATGAGTATTTATGGTTGGTATATGTGGCATAAGGTAATTGATGATCAAAATCATCATATTTCAATTAGTCGTACCAATCTAAAGGACAAAATAATTGCCTTTGGTATTTTTCTATTTACCTCGATATTCGTAATAGTAGTTTATAGGTATTATAATGTTATGCCTAATAATCTGGGATTTACCGATAGCATATTATTTGCCACCAATAATCTAACTAGCGGAAGTATAGAGGACTTTAGAATAGTTACCCCATTTTTAGACACATTTACAACTGGAATATTTTTTGCTGCCATGTGGCTGATGGCAAATAAGAAACTTGAGAGCTGGACATTGTGGATTGTAGGTAATATTGTTTCAATTCCCTTGTATTTTGTTAAAGGGTACGGTTTTACGGGGATTCAGTATTCTGTTTTTTTAATACTTGCAATATTAGGGTATATGGAATGGCGTAGGCAAATTGAAAGTAGACCAAATAATGATTAAAAAAATAGCAATAATTGGTCCCGAGTCAACAGGTAAGTCAACTCTTGCAAGAGAGTTAGCTCATAATTATAATACTTGTTGGGTAAAAGAATTTTCCAGAGAGTTCTTTGAAAAAAGGGCGTATAGTTATGAAATTGATGATCTTATTACTATAGCCAAAGGACAAATACTTAATGAAGAAAATGCATGCAAATCAGCAAATGAATTGTTATTTTGCGATACCGATATAATAACCATAAAGGTTTGGTCGGAGATTGTATTTAATAAGGTTCCTGAATGGATTAATCAAAAAGTTAAATCTCATACATATCCTTTATATTTGTTGTGTAATATAGATGTTGATTGGGAACCTGACAAATTGAGAAATAATTATCATAATCGACAATATATCTATCGTCTATTTGTTGAGGAGTTAAATAAGCATAGTCTTAATTATAAGGTAATTAATGGTTTAGGTGGCATTCGTTTGAATAATGCTATTTCAATTGTGGAGGATTTTTTATATAATGGTTAGGAGTGATAATACTAGATTAAAAGTACTTCATCTGGTTAGATGGTATCCGAATAGATACGATCCAATGCCAGGATTGTTTATACAACGCCATGCTGAAGCTGCAAATTTATTTGCCAATTGTGGTTTGGTTTATACACATCAAGTTGATGTACCAAAACTCAATGAAGGCAAATATTTCTTGGATTATGATGTTATAAATAGCGTACCAACTTCAAGAGTTTATTATAAGGCATATAGTTCCCCTTTTCAACCGCTAAATAAACTAATAAACTCCTATAGGTTTTTTAAAGCAAATAACCTTGGGATAAAAAAAATTACGAACGAGATTGGATCATTCGACCTAGTGCATGTGCATATCCTGACCCGGTTGGGTATCTATGGTTTATATTATAAAATAATCAAAAAAAAGCCTTTTATTATCACCGAACATTGGTCGAGGTATTTGGAGCTAACCAATGCGTTTAATGGATTGATTCGGAAGTACGTAACAAGGATTATTGTTATGAATGCATCTTTTGTTACTGCAGTTACTAAAAACTTATCAAATTCCATGCAATCGCATAATCTTCAAAATAATAGATATGTAATACTACCAAATGTTGTGTCAGGTACTTTTATGGATAAGCAGAAGTCCGAAACCTGTCAAAACAAAAAAAGTACTTTTATACATGTTAGCTGTTTCGAAGACAAATCAAAAAATGTAAGTGGTTTATTAAGAGTTATAAGCAAACTATCTAAAGTTCGTGATGATTTTACCTTTCGCTTGGTTGGAGATGGCATGGATATGGAATGGTTGAAGAAATATTCGGAAGAGTTAGAGCTAAATACTAAACATGTAACCTTTACTGGCTTGCTAGAAGGTGAGGCTCTGGTTGAAGAGATGAGCAAATCTGATATGTTAGTTATATTTAGTAATTATGAGAATTTTCCAGTGGTAATAAATGAATCTCTTTCATTGGGAGTTCCTGTTATCGCAACCAGAGTGGGTGGGATTCCTGAAAGGATAAATGAGCAAAATGGAGTACTTATTAATCCCGGAGATGAAGGTGCTCTTCAAAAGGCAATAGGTAATTTTCTTGATAAAAAACTTACATTTAATATGAATGAAATTCAGAGAAAAGCACGTGATGAGTTCTCACCCCAATCGATTGGGAAAACATTATTTGAATTGTACCAAAAGTCGTTAGCTACTATGAAATAATAGTAGCTAAATTGCTCTATTCATGTAAAGCAATCATAGGTAATCCCAACTTAAAAAAATCATGTTTCGTAATGGTCTCTTTAAATAGCGAATGAAAGAAATTGGATTTATGTGCAATAAATGCTATTGAATTGATATTATTATCTTTAGTAAAGGTTTCAAGCGCATCAGACTTATCTTCTGTATCTACCATTGCAAAACTGATGTTTAGTTTATCGTTGAAATCAAATGACCCCTTAAGATCCTCTATCAATTGTAAGTTTTTATCATGACTACCCTCAAAGTGGAAGTGGGCAACATGTATCCTAGTAGGAATGTTCTCAAATACTTTGGTAAGCAACTGTATCTTCGAATAATCTTTTTCATGATTGTTAGATGCGTACATTATATTTAACTCCGAGTAATTATGGTCACCAATTGGTACAGCAATAACTGGGATTATAGCTTTATTCATTATTCTTTTTGCCATACTACCCTCAAATATTTCACTTTTTCCATTTCCTTGTGTACCCATAACAATAAACTCTGGATTAACCTCATCGCAGAGATTTGTAATTTCCCAACTGGGGTCACCTCCGGTAACTAATGTTTCAACTTTAAAATTAGAAAGGTGATTTTGTTTTAGAAAGTCAATAACCTCATCCTTAAGGACCTTCATCTGTTTTTCTGCTTGATTTCTAAATTCTTCCACAAGCTGCATGTTCAAATATGTTTCATTATCAAACCCGCTGTTTATACTAGGGTCAGGTATAACAATCTGATCGTTAAATGAATGTTGAAAATATAATCTTGTTTTTGCTTCGTGTCCGGCAATTTTTATGGCAAATTTATATGTTGAAACTGAGTGATCCGAAAAGTCAACTGGTATAAGTATGGTTTTCATTTTATGGATTTTATTGTGTTTATATTGATCAAATTGAGAAGAAATTATTTCCCTACTTGTGATCGTAAAGTTATAAAAAAAGATTATTCAATGAAAAGTGTATTACTATTCAGATTATCCATTATTTTTACGGGGATTATAATGCCATTTTATTTTGAAGGAATTAAGGTAAAATAGTAGATATGAATATACATTTTATTGCCATAGGTGGAAGTGCAATGCATAATCTTGCAATTGCATTAAAAATAGGTGGTCATAAGGTAACTGGTTCAGATGATGAAATTTTTGAACCCTCAAGAAGCCGATTGAAAAATTATGGATTATTGCCTTTGAATGATGGATGGTTTCCGGAGAATCTGACAAAACAAATAGATGCAATTATACTAGGGATGCATGCCCGACCCGACAACCCTGAATTGCTTAAGGCACAAGAACTTGGTATTAAGATATATTCATACCCCGAGTTTCTTTATTATCATTCGAAAGATAAAAAACGTATTGTTATTGGCGGTAGTCATGGTAAAACCACCATCACTGCTATTATAATGCATGTGCTGAAAAAGTTGAAACTTGATTTTGATTACTTGGTTGGATCAAAAATAAAGGATTTTGATGTAATGGTAAGGCTAAGTAATGATGCCCCCATAATGATTTTTGAAGGAGATGAATATTTAAGCTCTCCAATTGATTTACGACCTAAATTCCACTGGTATTCGCCTGATATTGCATTAATTAGTGGCATTGCCTGGGATCATATAAACGTGTTTCCAACATTTAAAAACTACTTGAGTCAATTTGAGAAATTTATTTCTCTGATTAATAAAGATGGTGTTCTTATATATAATCAAGATGATACTGCTTTAGTTGGTTTGACAAATGGGCTTAATAAAGTAAAGCTAGTTCCTTACGGTAAACCAGATTATTTTATTGTGGATGGAGTAGTGTATATCCGACATGATGGTAAAGATTATAAGTTGGGTATATTTGGCAAGCATAATATGGAAAATATTGAAGGAGCCAGAAGAGTTTGTAATGAGCTAGGTATTAATGATACGAGTTTTTACGATACGGTTAGTAGTTTTGAGGGTACATCAAATAGACTAGAGTTAATACTCGCAAATAGCAATGGTTTTTTATATAAGGATTTTGCACATGCTCCTTCCAAAGTAAAAGCGACAGTAAAAGCAGTAAGGGAACAATTTCCTCAATTAAACTTCGTTGCTTGTCTAGAGCTTCATACTTTTAGTAGTTTAAATATAGACTTCATTGAGGGTTACTATGATACCTTGAGTATGGCTGATCATGCATGTGTTTATTTCAATAAACATACTTTGTCGATGAAACGTTTACCGGAATTATCGGTAAAAGATGTTCGAAATGCTTTTGGTAGGAATAGTTTACAGGTATTTGGTGATCCTGGTGATCTGAACAAATGGTTGATGTCAAATAAGAAAAAGGATACAGTTTATTTAATGATGAGCTCTGGCAACTTCAGTGGGATCAATTTTAATGAGCTAAGCGTTAAATTATTAGGCTGAAATTGAAATGAGGTTATTTTCACTTCACATATTAGTAGTTATTGTTTTTTTCATTTTACCAATGGAACTATTTTCCCAAAACGAGGTTGATAGTTTAGTAATAAAGAAATTCCCAACAATAATTGGAAATATTGGTTTTGCCATTGATAGTAATGATATTGTGATTGGAGATGTACCAAAAGGGCAGATTACTACTCTTAATTTTGAAATATATAACTTTGGAAATTCAAATGTTGTTTTTACAAATGGACAGTCAAATACATTTGTATCTCAAGCGTTTGATCCGGTTGTGTTAGGTCCTGGCATGAGTGGTAATATGACAGTTGACCTTGATCTTGATCCTGAAATGGAATTTGGTGAATTTGATGCTGAGATATCTATTATTAGCGATGATAAGAAGAACCCTTATAAGTTTCTAAATCTATTATTTAATATCATTGAAGGAAGTGGTGGTTTAAATTCGGGAGTTTATGATACTGTTCCACATATTGTATTCGATCATTATAATCACGATTATGGACATCTAACACGTGGAAAAGTTCAATACCATACTTTTATTGTGAAAAATGAAGGTACCTTACCTCTCATTATAAGTGAAATTACTTTTCCAGATGGAATTACAATAATGGATAGACCTACTGAAGCATTAATGTATGGAGAAAGCTCTATTTTGCGTCTAAAGATAAATACCAGAGGTAGGGTTGGGGTTCAGCATCAATCTGTACTAGTGCATTCAAATGACCCTGATAACCCACTGGTTATCTTGGGTATACATGGATCTGTAAGGGTATATCCCAGCCATAAAAAAACCTCTGTTCAGTGTAATCCACAACAACAGAGGTTCTAGTTATTTTATTAAAAGTTGCTTAACTATTCATGGAGATTAAAAATTCCTGATTAGAAGCAGTATACTTTATTCTATCCTTTAGAAACTCCATTGCTTCAACTGGGTTCATGTCGCTAAGATGATTTCTTAATACCCAAATTCTTTGTAGTATATCTTTGTCAACCAATAGATCTTCTCGTCGTGTACTTGATGCTACTATGTCAATGGCAGGATAAATACGTTTGTTCGATAATTTTCGATCCAATTGAAGTTCCATATTCCCGGTTCCTTTGAACTCCTCGAAAATAACTTCATCCATCTTCGACCCAGTGTCAATAAGTGCAGTAGCTAGAATGGTTAATGAACCACCATGTTCGATTTGGCGTGCTGCACCAAAAAATCTTTTTGGTTTTTGTAATGCATTAGCTTCCACACCACCGGATAGTACTTTTCCGGATGCTGGTGAAACTGTATTATAAGCCCTTGCAAGTCTTGTAATTGAATCCAAGAGTATAACAACATCATGACCACACTCGGTTAGTCTTTTCGCCTTTTCAAGAATAAGATTAGCTATTTTAACATGCTTTTCTGCTGGTTCATCAAAGGTAGATGCAACAACTTCAGCATTTACGCTTCGTGCCATATCAGTAACCTCTTCAGGACGCTCATCAATTAATAGGATAATTAGATAAACTTCCGGGTGATTGGCAGCAATTGCATTTGCAATTTCTTTGAGCAATACGGTTTTACCTGTTTTTGGTTGACTTACAAGTAGTCCGCGTTGGCCTTTTCCAATCGGACAAAACATATCCATTATTCTAGTAGAAACTGATTCATTTTTATGTCCGGTAAGTGTAAATCTTTTATTTGGGAACAATGGTGTAAGAAAGTCAAAAGGTACACGGTCGCGCACATCTTGAGGCAACATACCATTGATTTTATTAACTTTTATTAGTGGGAAATATTTCTCGCTTTCCTTTGGAGGACGCACCTGTCCCTTTATTGTATCTCCGGTTTTTAAGCCAAACAATTTTATTTGTGATAGGGATACATATATATCATCAGGAGAGTTGAGATAATTATAGTCAGAAGATCTTAAAAATCCATAACCATCAGGCATTATTTCAAGTACACCCTCTGCTTCAACAATTCCTTCAAATTCAAATGAATATTTAGGTTTTGGTTTTTCAACAGGTGGTGTATGCGTTGTTTTATTTTCAACGTTTTCAGGTCTCCTATCATGAGTTATTGGTTTTCGTTCAGCAGGTTCTTCCTTGGGTGTATCCGTCTTTGGTTTTTCACCAGGAATAACTTTCTCTGGACGTCTTTCAACAATTCTAGTTCTTTTTCTTGGTCCCTTATTTTCTCTTCGCTCGGGAACTTTGTTTTCCTCAGTAGAAACTATCTTCTCTTTTACTATAGGAGTTATTTCAGTTTTTTGAGCAGCAATTTTTTCTTCAGGTATTGCAGTAAGTTCAGTGACCGACTTTTTATTCTCAACTGGCTGTTTTTTCGGTTTGTTTTCCTTTGGTTCGGTTTTTTTTGGTTTAGCCTTGCTTACCTGATTTTTAGTTGGTTTACTCTTCGTTTCAGGTGAATCCTTTACTTCTTTTTTCTTCTTTGCAGGTTGAACCCTTTTTCTTGATTTTTGGGCTAAGGTTTTTTTCTCTGCATCAAGTATAGCTTTGGTTGGATTAAGAGCCTGGTGGTCAAGAATTTTATATACTAAATCTTTTTTAAGTAATTTTTCAGATTTAGGAATGTCGAATTCCTTGGCTATTTGTCTTAATTCGGTAACTAGTTTACCATTAAGCTCGACAATATCGTACATATATTGGGGATTTAATTAATCATTCAATGCTTGAAACACTGAATCTATAAAATTATAAAATTTGATTTAAGTTTCGGAATACTAAATAACTTTGTAAAGTATTTGCAAATGTACTAATATTTTTCTGTAATTAACTACTTTTGCAAAAAAATGATGAAATCATGATTCAGCGTAAACAATCCATATATTTATTTCTTGCAGGAGCAATTTTAATTATAACTTACTTTGTTCCTTTGGCTAGTTTTATAGGTGAATCAAATTCACTGGTTTTGTATATTTATCAGGTTATAAGTTTAGTGCCAGGTGCAGAAACGGGATTAAGCCCTTATTTTGTACTCCCCTTGTTGACTTCGGTTTCAATGATAATAATTCTATCTTTTCTCACAATTTTCCTATATAAGAAAAGAAAGAGCCAGTTATTGTTGGTTAGGTTTATGATGTTGTTAATATTGGTTTATATCGGATTATATTTTTTCCATTATATGGATATACTTGAAACCTTATCAGGCGGAATCGCTTCCTATGAATATGGTTTGGTAATTCCAGGTGTTAATTTTGCAATTCCAACTGTGATCTTTATTGTACCACTTGTAACTGCCATGCTACTATTTATGGCATCAAAGGGAATAATAAGTGATGAAAAATTGATACGGTCAACTGAAAGGTTACGTTAATTATCAGGTTATTGTTTACTTTCTTTTAATTTCAAATACTTCCAAATCGGTAATCTTTTCTGATTCAAGCATGAATCTTATAAATGTAATGTGATGATGAAACCCTGAATTACCAGCAGCTCCAGGATTAATATGAAGTAGGTTATTCTTTTTGTCGGGTATTACTTTCAGTATATGTGAATGTCCAGAAATAAATAATCCGGGCCTGTACTTACTGATTAGATCTCTTCCTTTTTCTGAATATCTTCCTGGATAACCGCCAATGTGTAACATTAGTACCCTAAGATTTTCAATGGTAAAAAATTCGTACTCTTTTAATTCTTTTCTTAAAATTCCACCGTCGATATTACCATAAACAGCTCTAATTGGTTTGAAGTTTTTAAAAGTATCGAATGTTTCAATATTACCAATATCACCGGCATGCCATATTTCATCACAGTTGCTAAAAAAAGAGAACACCCGTGGATGAATCCATCCATGAGTGTCCGAAATTAGCCCTATTTGTTTCATTATTAAAACTTTGCCACAAGTCCTAATTGCATATTCTCATTAAACTGTGTTCGTGGACCAATTGGGTCTCCATTTTCGTTATGGAAAATTATATCATTATCATAAATCAATTCTGTATTAATATTTACGTTGAGCCATGAATTAACTTTTAGAGTTAAAACAACCTGCCAGTTTATATCAATATTTTGAGGATTATTAAGATAATCAGAGAAAAGCTCAAGTTTTGTATTGAAGTTAACATTCTTAAAGATATCATACGCAAAAATCATCAAGGCCTTTGCACCAAACATTGTTTTTACTTGTTTGGCATGAGTAATTACACCTGTAGTTGTATCAATAGTTGCCGGATCTAATCCGAATGATCCTAAGTCGGCAAGAGCCTGGTCATTTACAATAATCCATTTGGCCGTAGCTGGAGAAAAATTTAGGCTAAAGAAATCGTTAGGTTTCCATTCAATACCAGGACCTAAATCAATAGTTCCGGGTGCCATAAATTTTGAAATGAAATTGGTTGAATCAACCTTATAGTCATAGCCTTTAGCGAACTGTGATTTAAATGTTAAAAGAACTGTTGCAAATAGTTTTGGATGAAATTTATAACCATATGATGATATAAATTCAATCTTATCATCTGTTTTCATTGGATCATTTTCGCCAATAAGTGAATAACCCAAAGCCAGGTTCAACCAATTGTCCCACTTATGCTTATCTTTTGTGTAATTGGCTAAGATAGAATATTTACCCGTTGTAGCTAAGGTGCTCTCTCCTCCAGCTGACCAATTTGAAAAATAGCTTTGGGAGAAGTTTAAACTCATATTATTCTCTATTTTCCAGTACTTTATGGTGTCAGCTGTTTGTCCAAATGCCATAAGTCCGGTAGCAATAAATACTAACGATAGTAATTTTTTCATATGAATATATTTTTAGTTTATTTTATTTAGATGGATATCCATTTGTGGGAAAGGAATATTGATATTGTTCTTTTCAGCATTCTTATAAAATTTTTCATTCATTTCAAAAAATACTCCCCAGTAATCATCAGGCTTTACCCAAACACGAACCGTTAGGTTGACAGAACTATCAGCCAAAGCACCAAGCACTATAAATGGTTCGGCAGGCTCATTTAGGATTCTTTTGTCTTCTTTTATAAATCCCAAAATCATTTGTTTTGCTGTATCATAATTATCACCATAACCAATACCAAAAGTCCAATCAACTCGTCTGAATTCCTGAGTGCTGAAATTTGTTAAGTTTCCATTTGATAATGGTCCATTTGGAATTATTATTGTTTTATTGTCTGGAGTGGTTAGAATTGTAACAAATATTTGAATCTCTTTAACTGTACCCATTTCTCCCTGGGCACTAATGAAGTCTCCTATTTTAAATGGCTTAAAAAAGAGTATCATAACACCCCCGGCAAAATTTGATAATGTACCGTTAAATGCCATTGCAATGGCAAGCGATGCAGCTGTTAGCATAGCAATGAAAGTAGTCATCTGTATGCCAACCATCCCAAGAACACTTATGATAAGTATAATCTTAAGAACTATATTAAGCATACTTTTCAAAAAGGATTTTAAAGCAGGTGTGATGTCTGTTTTATCCATTAATATAAAAGTCCTCTTGGTAATTATCTTAATAACCCAAAACCCAATTATTAGAACGACTATTGCTCCCAATAATTTTAATCCGTATTCCATTCCTGTTTCGGATAACCATGTAACCATTGCGTCAGCTTTGGTTGAAAGTACTTCAATTTGATCCATAATATATATATTAATAAAAAATTAAGTTCTAATGCTTAGTTTATTAAATTGATGTGTGGTAAAACAAGTATATTAATCAATATGTGAAAATATATTTGTATTACAAATATATGAAATAATTTAGGATTTAAATAGCCATATAACAGGTAGAATTGATTAGCATGCCTTAATTCTATTTCGCAAATAATACTCCACTAACATCCTATGAATCTCAATTGGATCTTTTATTTCTTTGAGGGCTAGTTGAATAATACTCTTGCTTTTTGAGGGTTGAGTTGCATTGCTGCAAAATTCCAAGGCTATCATAGTTTACTTCAATATTTCTTTTTACCACACCTGGTCCAACTAGTGATCTTAGCACTACGAATATACCATTTTCATCATGACTTTTAAGTGCATTAAGTGCTTTGTTCGACATATTTCCACCTCCAACACCCGCAATTATAATCCCTTTGGTTCCTTAATTAACTTTTGAATCAAATTTTTTTTGTCATATTGGAGTAGGCATAAATAATATCTACAGAAGGAAGTGACTTTAATGACTTATCAATTCTAAACTCGCTATTTTTTGTATACTATTTAACTATTGGAGAAAAGAATCTCACTATTTCATCTTCAACCTTTTCTTCCTAGTCCTCGATTTTGTGATTTCATTGTGGCAGGATTAACTGTCATGGTTAAGTAATTTCTGCAGTATAGTAAATTCCATCATTAATAGATTAAAGTACTCATCAACCAACAGCTTCTTTTTCTGTAGCAACTACCACACCCATATTTATAGCCGGGTTGATCAGGGTTACTTTGTACACATGCGATTGTACCTCCGGTAACAATTATTTAAATGTTGTTTTGAGCTATTGCTTTTTCATTCAAAAACATTACAAAGATGAATAGCAAAAAAATGGCTAAAACTATCGATACAGTAGAAATTCGCAACTTATATTGTTTACTAATATCAGCCATTGAGTATGCAGTTTATTGTCATTTTTCATCTATATGTTTAGGTAATCAGAATTATTATATAAAGATGAGTGGAAATCAAATTAGTTTTGGTTAGCCTTATCAAAATGTACATCCATCTGAGGAAATGGCATATTAATATTATGACTACCAGCATTTTTATAGTAATTTTCGTTAATGCTAAAATAAACACCCCAATAATCCGAAGATTTCACCCATGCTCTAACAACAAGGTTAACAGAGCTGTCAGCTAATTCATGAAGTGCTATAAATGGTTCTGCAGGAGAGTTAAGTACCCTGGTATCATCTTTAATAAAACCGAGTATCATATCTTTGGCTGTATCATAATTGTCGCCATACCCTATCCCAAAAACCCAGTCAACTCGCCTCAACTCCTGGGTGCTATTGTTTACAAGTACTCCGTTCGAAAGGTGGGCATTTGGAATTATAACAGTTTTATTGTCAGATGTAAGTATGTATGTGTTAAAAATTTGTATTTCGGTTACTGTTCCACCATGACCCATTGCTGTAATATAGTCGCCTAGTTTAAAGGGTTTGAAAAACAGTATCATAATTCCTCCTGCAAAATTGGACAAACTTCCTCTGAAAGCTAAGCCTATTGCCAGTGAGGCAGCGGTAAGCATTGCAATGAAAGTAGTCATCTGTATGCCAATCATGCTCAATACACTTATAATTAATACAATTTTTAGTACAACGGTTAGTATACTTTTTATAAATGATCTTAATGCGGCATCAACATTAGATTTATCCATTAGTTTAAAAACACGATCGGAAATAATCTTTATTACCCATAATCCAATTAGTAAGACTATAATTGCACCAACTAATTTCATCCCATAGTCCACACCATTAGTTGTTACCCATTTCATTAAAGCATCTGCCTTTGTTGTAATCGTTGATATTTCTTTCATTTTATTTTTGTTTATGTTAATATCATATAAAACATCACTTATTAGTTATACTCTATATACCACTTCCCTGTTGATTAGGTATATAACCATCCTTTGCTTCTCCTTTTTTAAATTTGATTGTTAGGTCATAGCTAGTTCTAACTGCTTCATTATTAATTATTCCTGGTGACCATCTCATAGTTTCTATAATCCTTATTGCTTCTTCTGTACACCCTCCTCCAAGATGCTCTACGGCTACAATATTAGAAGGATAGCCATTTGTTTCAATAATAAACATCAGCTTTACATCGCCGGTTAATCCAAGTTTTGAAGCAGCTTCAGGGTATACAAGGTTTTTATATATATAATCACTAATTGATTTGTAGTCAGTACCTAAAATTGCGTTAGGAAGTGTTTCGGTTTGTTTTATTGTAAAAATATTGCCTGATGTGTCAACTGGTAAGTAAGGTGGTACAATATGTTTATAGCCTCTTCTTTTTGCAAGTTTTAGAAATGATTTGGTATTATATTTTAAGCTAAATTCCGAATTGCCACTTACGGGTTTTCCATCAACTATTGCCGGATTCCAAAGTATTAATTTAAATAATGATAATGCCGAGGAATCAATACTGGGAGATACTTTTTGAATTATTGAATAATTGGTAACATTGCCAAGTTTATCGGTTGAAAAGGATATTTTAACAGTACCCTGGGTGTTTTTTTGTAAATCTGCTTCAGGGTAATCCATGTGAGTTTTGATAAATCTTTTTGTAATCTTGTTTCCTGAAATTGGTTTTGGATTTGAATTTTGTGCTATTGTTGTGACTATTAGTGTAAAAAACAATAGTACAAAGATGCTTAGCCTGTTGTATTTCATTTTATCCATTGTTAAAGTTTCAAGGATAAAGGTATATGAATTGTCTGATATTATAGTAATTTTACATAAAAAAAATAGCAGAATAGGTAGGATATAATTACAAGTCATACGAAGTCCCATACTTTGACTCCTTAATTTGAATAAATCATTCTTAAATTATGATTGGTAGAGATAATGAATACGATAATCTTGACAAGCCCATTTTTGGGATGCATCCGATAATTGAAGCAATAAATGCCGGAAAGGAAATAGATAGAGTATTTATTCAAAATGGACTGAAAAATGAACAGTTTAGAGATCTTATGAAGTTGATTAAGGCGGATAATATTCCGTATAAGTTTGTTCCTTTGGTAAAACTAAATAAAATAACTCGTAAAAACCATCAAGGAGTTATTGCATATACTTCACCAATTGTATTCTCTAATATAGAACATATTATACCTTCTTTATACGAGGATGGAAAAGTGCCTTTGGTATTGATACTGGATAAAATTACTGATGTAAGAAACTTTGGAGCAATTTTACGCACAGCTGAAAGTACCGGTGTTAATGCTGTAATAATCCCTAGTCAGGGAGCAGCGTTGTTAAATTCGGGAACTGTCAAATCATCTGCTGGGGCGATATATAATATAGCATTATGCAGAAGTGATAATTTAAAGAATACCATTGATTTCCTTAAAAATAGTGGACTAAAAATCGCTTCAGCAACTGAAAAGGGGGCTGAATTATATTCTAATTCTGATTTATCGGGACCGA
Source organism: Bacteroidota bacterium (assembly GCA_016845105.1). Classification (GTDB taxonomy): domain Bacteria; phylum Bacteroidota; class Bacteroidia; order Bacteroidales; family F082. Next base: position 21,128 of record JAERTF010000085.1, read on the forward strand.
TTGCTTTAATAATGGGTTCAGAAGGTGTAGGTGTGAGTGGGGAATATTTGAAAAGGTCAGATATGAAACTTATGATACCAATGCTAGGTACCACTGCTTCATTGAACGTATCGGTAGCAGCAGGGGTATTGTTATATGAAATAGTAAGACAAAGAGGGATGTCTTCTTAAAGATATAGGCATAAAAAAAACTCCGGGAATGCCAGAGTTTTTATAACAATAGTCTATTGTTTTATCTTCTAGCTTCTTTAATTCTAGCTTTCTTACCTCTAAGGTTACGGAAATAAAATATGCGAGCTCTGCGAACAACTCCAACTTTATTAACAACAATTTCCTCAATAAATGGTGAAGCATCTGGGAAAATTCTTTCAACACCAATATTATTAGATATTTTTCTTACGGTAAATGTTGCACTAGGACCGCTTCCAACACGTTGTAATACAACACCCTGATATTTCTGTAAACGTTCTTTATTACCTTCTTTTATTTTATAAGTTACAGTAATTGTGTCTCCAGCTTTAAACTTTGGAAGCTCTTGTACCTTAACAGTGTCTTCTACTATTTGTATTAATTCGTTCTTGCTCATCGATTTAAGATTAAGAGTTGATTTCTCAAAAATGAGTGCAAATATACAGCTATTTATTCAACCACAAATATTTCTTGCAAAATAATTTTTAGTTTTATTAAATACACTTTGTTAGTAAGTAAAAATTAATTCACCAAATCATATAATTCTAAAAAGTCCTTAATACATAATATGTGTGTTGTAATGTGTAAAGTGCATAAAAAACAGATAGATAGTGAGTGTTGTATTTAGGGTTCTAATATTCCACAGTGTGAATAGTAATACAATTATGGGTTTGATTATGTAAAAATATGTAGATTTACATTTAGTAATAACTAAATATACCATTATGCTTCGACATATTGTGATGATTAAGTTTAAACCTGAATTAAATTTACAAGAGGTTTCAAATAATCTAAGATTGATGTTAATTAAGCTACCTGAAAATATAGAATCATTAAAAAAAATCGAGGTAGGAATTAACATTAGTACTCGTCCATCTGCATACAATTTAGTACTAACTGCTGATTTTGAAAATAAAGATGGACTAGATGAATACCGTATTCATCCAGAACATGTTAAAGTTTTAGATTACTTAAAAATAGTAATGGATAAAGCAACTGTAGTGGACTATGTTACTTAGTTTCTTGTTCCATTCCCAACTCTTCAATTAGCATAATCTGGAGTCTTTGTGGTGAAATTCTGTATTTCATCTCACCCCTTATACTATAAGATATTTTACCTGTTTCTTCACTTACTATAATAGAAATACAATCACTAATTTCACTTATTCCAATTGCGGCGCGATGACGCAATCCGGCCCTGGTTGTAATTTGCTTTTTTGAAACAGGCATAATACATCCAGCAGCTTTTACTTTATTATTTGTAATAATCATTGCACCATCATGAAGAGGAGAGTTTTTGAAAAAAATATTTTCAATCAATTGTGAGGAGATATTTGCATCGATCACCTGTCCGGTTTTTACAAATTGATTTAGTTCATTTTGTCTTGTAATAATTATAAGTGCCCCAGTTTTCTGTTCAGACATATGCCGACAGGCAACGATTATTGGATCGATTTCAAACTCAAACTTTTCTTTAAAAATATTATTTAAAAAATTGAACCTCTTGCTTTGTTTGTTAAAAAATGTTGTAGTTCCCAAGGCAAGAAGGAACTGCCTTATTTCAGGCTGAAATATGATAATTAGAGCTACCAACCCAACGCTTACAAATGCACCCAGGATTTGAGATAATAATTCCATCTGAAATGCATCTACGAGTTTCCATATTAAAAACAGTGAAACAATACCAAAAAATATATTAATTGCAACAGTTCCTTTTAACATTCTAAATAATGCATACAGTAGAACTGCAACCAGCACTATATCCAGTAAATCTAATATGCGAATATCAATAAATAGTATGTTCAAAAGCAATGATTTTGTTCAAAAATAAGCAATAAATATGTACAATGGACTACACTTTGTTAGCTGATTTTTGTTTTAACCAATTATACCAATCATCCATCCCTTCTCCAGTTTTTACAGAAACAGTTATAAATTCAAGGTCTTTATTTACCTGTAAGGCGAATTTCTTAGCTCTGTCCACATCAAAATCAACATAAGGAAGAAGATCCGTTTTATTGATTATACATAGCTGAGCTGTTTGAAACATGGTAGGGTATTTTATTGGTTTATCATCTCCTTCGGTAGTGCTGATAACAACAATTCTTGAATTTTCTCCAAGATCAAACATTGAAGGGCAAACAAGATTTCCAACATTCTCAATAAGTAATACCGATCCATTTTTGGGTTTCAATTGTTTGGTAGCAATTGATATCATATCAGCATCCAAATGACATCCATTTCCAGTATTTACCTGAACTACAGGTGCACCGGCCGCATGAATTCTATCTGCATCATTTGAAGTTTGCTGATCACCTTCAATTATGTAAAAGTCAATTTCTTTACGAAGCTCAATAATTGTTTTTTCCAATAAGCTGGTTTTACCAGAGCCCGGAGAACTAACAAGATTAAGCGCACAAATATTTAATGCATCAAAATATCCTCTATTGTTCTCTGCTTTTAAATTATTTTTTGATAATACATCAATTTCCAACTGGATCTCTTTAGTCACTCCATTACCATGATCATGATGTTCATGGTGGTGGTGATGTTTATGATTGTCGTTACCATGATGATGACCTGATTTACCTGGCACTGTATATGTTATGTTGTTTTCGTCTCCACAACCGCATGTTCCACACATAATATTTTGTTTATGAATTATATTTTGATGCAAAACTAAGAAAACTGGTGCTATTCTATAATAAATTAATCCTAATAAATTGATAATGTTTTTGTCAAACTAAAAATAGCATCTTTATAACCAATATACTCTAGTAATTGTGAAAGAATAACTAACTATTTGAAATCATTATTAATTAGCTGTGCACCCTTTCACAACAGATTTTTTTCCTTATCTTAGCATAATAATTTTAACCATAAAACGGCTTTAGATATGAAGAAACAAGTTTCACTAAGTGTTCAATGCCCTCATTGTTTGACTTCATTAATGGATAATGATAAAGAGTTACATGGGTTTCCTTCAATTAAACTCAATATAGTTACACCCGAAGATAGAGGAGTTATCCATATATGTTCAGTATATGAATGCTTTGATCATAATGCTAATATCGATATTAAAGATAATACTGTAGTCGATTTTTATTGTCCCAAATGTAATAAAGAATTACTAGTTAATGAGGAGTGCAAAATATGTGGAGCACCTATGGTGTCTTTTGTACTAAAAGTAGGAGGAAGAGTTAATATATGTTCACGTAAAGGTTGCTCAAACCATTTTGTTGCATTTAGCGATTTATCAACTGAATTGACAAAATTTTACAATGAATTTGGTGATTAACAAATACGGGGAAGTTGTTGACCGCTTAACATTTCAATAACACGCCTGCCACCAACACTAGTATTAAGCCAAGCCATTCTTTGATGGTCTTTGCTTATTTCACCTATAATCGAAGCCTCTTTTCCAAAGGGGCTTTCTTTTATGCTTTCAAGTACTTTGTTTGCATCATCTTCACTTACAACCATCACTACCTTGCCTTCGTTTGCAACGTATAATGGATCGAAACCAAGTAGCTCGCATAAACCCCTAACACTTTCGCTAACTGTTAGTTTGTCTTCATCAATACTAATGCCATAATCACTATCCTTAACTAGTTCTGATAGCACAGTTCCAAGTCCGCCTCGTGTAGCATCTCTCATAAATTTTATACCATTGCTACTGGAAGTTGCCTTTGATATCATATTGTTTAGGCAAGCACAATCCGATTCGATATGTGTTTGAATATTAAGCTCATTACGAGCTGCCATTACTGCCATCCCATGATCACCAATACTTCCATTTATAATAATTTTATCACCTGGGGCAACACCCGACCCTGAACCTACATTTAGATACTTGTCTTCTAGTTCACCAATCCCCGATGTGTTGATAAATATTTTATCACATTTCCCCCTATCAACAATTTTTGTATCTCCGGTAACTATTTTTACGCCAGCTTCTTGTGCATCCATAGCCATTGAAACAACAATCTTCTCCAGATCACAAATTGGGAATCCCTCCTCAATAATAAACCCTACACTTAAGTATAGTGGCTTAGCTCCTGATACGGCCAGATCATTTACTGTTCCTGCTATTGCAAGGTTGCCTATATTTCCACCAGGGAAAAATATTGGATCAACAACAAAAGAATCCGTTGTATAAGCAAGGTTTTTGCTATTAATAGGTATAATTGCAGAGTCAGATTGTTGGTCTAGTATGGGATTCTTAAAGTGCTTCGTAAAAATTCCATCGATTAAATCGTGACTTAGTTTACCACCACTACCATGTCCCAGCAAAATATTTTTAGTATTATCCATTTGTGAACTTAATTTATATATTTCAGTATGTGAGAGTAGTTACTATAAATGTAACATCTTATAATTCTATATTGGAAGGTTTTGTATTAAAGTCTTTCTTGGTAAGTTTTATCTATTGTATAAGTAATAAGCATGACATGAACCTTCACTACTTACCATGCATGCACCTACCGGATCAGATGGAGTACATATTTTGCCAAATAAACCACAATCCTTTGGTTTTTTCTCACCTCGTAATATCAGTCCGCAGATACATCCTTTTGGCTCGATAGTTTCTTCAACTTCCACAGAAACCATTTTCTCGGCATCATATTTCTCATACTTGCTCCTTATTTGGAGCCCACTGTTTTTAAGTATTCCCAAACCTCTCCACCAGTCATCCCTAAATTCGAAAATTTCTTCCAACATTTGTTGTGCAACAACGTTTCCCTCAGGTTTTACAACCCTTGAATATTGAATTTCAACTTTTGGGTCATTGGTTTCAAACTGCTTAACTAGCATAAAAATAGACTGCATAAGATCAACTGGTTCGAATCCACTAATTACTACACCCATATTAAATTTAGCAGGAATGTTTTCGTAAATACCCTTTCCGGTAATGGTGCTTACGTGTCCTGGTCCAACATAGCCATCAATTTGAATACCTTCGTCTATTAATGTTTCCATTGCAGGAGGCATTACTTTATGGGCACTATAAACGAAGAAATTGTTTAATGCAGCAGTGCTTGCTTTTAATATTCCTGCTGCCGAAGATGGTGCTGTTGTTTCAAAACCAATGCCTAAAAAAACAACTCTATTGTTTTTGTTTTCCTTGGCAATTAGCATTGCATCAAGTATTGAGTACACTATTCTAATATCCGCACCTGACGCTTTTTCTTTTTCAAGTGTTGAACTTGATCCAGGGACTCTAATTAGGTCACCATAGGTAGTTATAATTACATCCTCAACCCTGCTATATGCAACAGCACGATCAATGTATTCACGACTAGTAACACAAACGGGGCATCCAGGACCTGATACTAGTTCAACAGTATCAGGCAAAAGAAATGGGAGACCAAATTTTTGTATCGACATGGTGTGCCCACCACATACCTCCATCAGACGAATTGGTTTCGTTGAAATATTTTTTATTTGATTGGCAAAATATGCTACAATATCTTTATTTCTGTATTCATCAATATATTTCATCTTAGCCCCTATATTATCCTGGTATTATGTTTTTGTTCTTCTCGATCCATTTCTTCGTTTAATTCTTTAAACTCCTCAAACGTACTCAGTATATTATTCGCCTCTTCGGTATCAAGTTTTTGAATTGCAAAGCCCGTATGAATTAATACATAATCACCAACTTGAACATTTTCATTTGGAATTAATTCGAGACTGGTATTGTAACTTGATTTGCCTACTGTACATATTGCAATGTTATCTTCAATTTTATCCACTCGTGCTGGAATACTTAAACACATATTTTTTTATTTTGAATTACAAACTTCATTGATTAATTGCTTTCTTTCCAAAAGCCTAACCAAATTTATCATATTATTCTATTTAGTTCTCTTCTTTTCGCAGCAATTGCCAACTGACCAAGAGCAATACCACCATCGTTTGATGGAATTTGAGATTGGGTAAAAACTTCAAATCCATTCAACGCAAGTTGTTGTTCAGCTTTTTTAAGAAGTATGCTATTTTGGAATGAACCACCCGAAAGAACTACCTTTTTTAATCCAGTTTTATTACTGGTTATTATTGCTGTTTCAACTATAATGCTCACAACTGTATTGTGAAATTTACCTGCTATATCGGCAATACAAATATTGCTTTTAAGTTCATCAATAATTTCTGCAAATGTACTTTTAAAACTTATATCGTGCGAAATCGAAAATGAGTATTTCTCATCAATATTTTCATTTGCCATTGATTCTAGTTGCATAGGAGCCTCAGCGTGGTACGTGGCATTATGACAAATTCCTAACAAAGAAGATATTGAATCAAATAATCTGCCTGCACTACTTGTTAAAGGACAGTTTAAATTACTTTCAATAATACTTTTAATTGTACTAATCTCATTTGGATTAATATCATTGAATAGAAACTCATAATTGGAAATGGATTCTATGCCGAAGTAATGGATAAGGTATGAAATTAACATACGCCAAGGATGTTTAGAAACACCATCACCGCCAGGTTGAGGTATATATTCAAAATGGTTAATTCTTTCATAATTTTCTAAGTCACAAGCGAAAAACTCACCACCCCAAATATTACCATCATCTCCCAAACCAGTTCCATCGAAACTAATTCCAATTACTTTTTCATCAAGTTTATGTTCGGCCATACATGAGGCAATATGCGCATGATGATGTTGTACTTTAACAATAGGTATATCCAGTTTTTCAACGAACCTTGACGATAAATAATCGGGATGCATATCCATTACAGCCAGCTCAGGTTTAAATCTAAATAATTTGCTAAATCTTTCAATTGATTCCTCATAAAACTCAAGAGTTTCTAAATTCTTTAGATCACCAATATGTTGACTTAAAATGGCTTGATTACCTTTCCCAATAGCGAAGCAATTAACTAATTCAGCACCACCAGCAAAAATTCCCTCGGTATTTATTGACAATTCAATGGGGGAAGGTGCATAGCTACGCGATCTTCTAATGGTTCTGGCAACATTATTAATTACTTTTACAACAGAATCATCTGTTCTATTGTAAATTTCACGATTGTAGGTTACAACAGCATCACTAATTTCACCAAGTTTTTCAATTGCCTCAGTGTTTGAAATTAAAACAGGTTCATCACTAATATTTCCACTTGTAAGGACGATTGAATTAACTGACAAACTATCGAACAACATGTAATGAAATGGCATATATGGCAACATTACACCAACTGAATCAAGACCTATGCTGATGCTATTAGAAATTTTCTTTTTTAGTTTAAGGAGTACGATTGGTTTTCTCCAACTTGAAAGAACTTGTTCTTCTTCCTCGTTAATATGCAGATATTCTTTTGCTGATGAAATGTCTTTAAACATAATTGCAAATGGTTTGCCTTCACGATTCTTTGCAATTCTTAACCTGTTAATAGTCTTGTCGTTAAAGGTGCTACATCCCAAATGGTAACCTCCTAGTCCCTTTATTGCTACAATTTTTCCATTCTCAATTAAGCTACATGTTCTTTCTATAACTGTTTTTATATCTGTTAGGCACTCACCTTTAGTATCAATGGAATATTGTGGTCCGCAATTATCACAAGCCACTGGTTGGGCATGAAATCGCCTGTCGAGTATATCAATGTATTCATTTTTGCAACTGTCACACATAGGAAAAACACTCATAGTTGTAAGTGGCCTATCGTAGGGTAAATCCTTGATAATTGTGAATCGTGGTCCACAATTTGTGCAATTGGTAAATGCGTAATCAATTCTATTAACCTGGGTTTTAATATCCTCCAAACATTCATTACAAACACCTATATCGGGACTTACCTCGGTTACTTCATTGGATTGAGATGAACTTTTTATTATTTCAAAATTTGAATAATCACTATAAGGTTTATCTGTAACTACTATACTTGTAATATTAGACGCTATTGGTGTTCGAATTGGCAGGTCATTAATGAAATTTTCAACACTTTTTTTGTCACCTTCAATGTTAATAATTACACCTGTATTGTTATTTTCAACAGTTCCGTTAAGTTTATGTAAAATCGCCATTCGATAGATGGAGGGTCTAAACCCAACTCCTTGTACTAAGCCTTTGATTATTATTTGTTTAGATGTTATCATTTGGTGTAAGTAATGCAGGGACAAAACTAATTTAAATTCATTATAAATTCATTATAATTTTTCTCTTTTGTGAAAAGAATAACAATAAAAGAGTTATATTTGCTGTGAATTAATTAACAGTGCAAATTTATTTCTTTTTCCTCTAATTAAATCCAATATCAATGAAAGAAAAAATTCTTGAAATTATCAGTAATTATAATAAAGACAAAACCAGACTTATGGATATTTTGCATGATATCCAAAGTGTTGCTGGCTATGTTGATGATGAGTCCATTGAGCTCTTGCATCAAGAACTCGGAATATCCACATCACAAGTCCGTGAAGTTATCTCTTTTTACCATTTTTATTCCAATGAGCCTTTAGGTAAAGTTAATATCTATTTAAATGATAGTGTTACTGCTGAAATGCATGGTCGTGAAGCTATACTTGAAACATTTGAAAAGGAATGTAATGTTAAGGAGGGGTCAGTAAGTGAGGATGGTGAATTTGGTTTGTTTCATACATCATGTATTGGTATGAATGATCAGGAGCCGGCTGCAATTATCAATGGGAAAATGTTTACACGCTTAACACCTTATAGAGTTAAAGAAATTGTTAAGGATTTAAAGGGTGGAAAAGACATTAAAGAGCTTATTTATGAAGGCGATGGTGGAGGTAGAAATGCCTTACCAGAAATCCATTCAATGGTATGCAATAACATTCGTAGAAGAGGTGCATTATTAACTCATGATTATACACCATTTGAAGTAACTAAAACTGTTTTATCTAATACATCTCCTGATGAGATAATTGATGTTGTAGAAACATCAAATATTCGCGGTAGAGGTGGTGCTGGTTTCCCAACAGGAATGAAATGGAAATTTGGTCGTAAGGCAAAAGGTGATCATCATGTTATTATTTGTAATGCAGATGAAGGTGAGCCTGGAACTTTTAAAGACAGAGTAATACTTACAGAATTTCCTGAGCTAGTATTTGAAGGTATGGTTATTGGGGCTTATGCTGTAGGTGCTGATATTGGACTATTATACCTTCGCTATGAGTACAAATATTTGCTTAATTATCTGAACAAGGTACTTGATGATATGAGAAGCAATAATTTATTAGGAAAAAATATTAATGGTATAGATGGATTTAACTTTGATATTAGAATCCAGCTAGGAGCTGGAGCTTATATATGTGGTGAAGAATCTGCATTAATTGAGTCATTGGAAGGAAAACGTGGTGAGCCACGCGATAAACCACCATTCCCAGTTGAAAAAGGGTATTTAAATTACCCTACAGTAGTTAATAATGTTGAAACACTCGCACTTATTCCAAAAATACTTACAAAGGGGTCTGATTGGTTTCTAAGCCTTGGAAATAAGGCATCATCAGGAACAAAGATACTTAGTATATCTGGCGATTGTAATTATCCAGGTATTTACGAAGTAGAGTGGGGTACAAGCATCAAGGATATATTAGATATGTGTGGTGCGTTAGACGTTCAAGCAATTCAGGTAGCAGGTCCATCCGGAGCATTGATAGGAGAAAAGGATTTTGGAAGAACAATTAGTTATACCGATTTGCCAACTGGTGGCTCAATGATCGTATTTGGGAAAGAACGAAATATTCTTACCGATGTAGTAATGAATTTTATCAATTTCTTCATCGAGGAATCATGCGGTTCATGTTCAACATGTCGTAATATGACAACTGTGTTGAAAGAACGTTTTACCAAAATATTAGACGGTAAAGGTGTTCCCAGTGATATTGATGATCTTCTTAATTGGAGTGAATTACTTAAAGTAAGCCGTTGTGGACTAGGACAAACAGCAGCAAATCCAATTACATCAAGCATTACTAACTTCCGTCATCTATATGAAAACCTTCTTCAAAAGAATGTTGAGTTTGATACTGGGTTTGATTTAGAGGAATCAGTAAAAGCTTCATGTGCTGCTGTTGGTAGACAACCAATTCTTCATAATATGTAATTGATAATCTGAAAACCATGAATAATACTATAAAATTTAAAATTGACGGCAAAGAAATAGTTGCTGAAATGGGAAAAACAATTGTTGAAGCTGCCAAAGAAAATGGAGTTTATATTCCAACACTTTGTAATTTTCCAGGTGTTCCTCCAAAAGGTGGATGTAGAATGTGTACCATTAAAATTAATGGCAGATTTATGACTTCATGTACAACTCCCGCTGCTGCAGGAATGGAAATTGAAAGTGATACTGCGGAAATTAATGACCTACGTAAAAGTATAATAGAACTGCTTTTTGTAAGTGGAAACCATTTCTGCCCTGCTTGTGAAAAAAGTGGAAATTGTGAATTGCAGGCACTTGCATATAAGTATCAAATGATGGTGCCGAAATTCCCTTATTCTTTTCCATTAAAGGAAGTTGATGCTTCGAGTCCTAAGATTATAAAGGATCAAAATAGATGTGTCCTATGTCAGAGGTGCATGAAAACTATCAAAACTGAAGATGGTGAGCGTTACTTCGCATTTGAAAATAGAGGCGACAAATTAGAAGTTATACTAGATCCAGAATTGGGCCAAAAAATGACCGACGAGATTGCTAAACTTGCAATGGACAATTGTCCAGTTGGATCAATTATACAAAAAGAAGTTGGCTTTGTTGAACCAATAGGTACACGTAAATACGACAAAGAACCAATCGGAACAGACATTGATGTTTAAACTTAAAAATTCGAAAAAATGAGTAAGAAAATAATAGCAACAGCTTCTTTAGCAGGATGTTTCGGTTGTCATATGTCGATTTTAGATATTGATGAACGTATTCTTGACCTTGTTGAGTTAGTTGAATTTAATAAATCCCCTGTTGATGATATTAAGAAGTTTACCAAAAGAGTAGATGTAGGTATAATCGAAGGTGGATGCTGTAATAGCGAAAACGTAGAAAATCTGAAGTATTTCAGAGAGAACTGTGATGTGCTAATTTCACTTGGCGAATGTGCCATTATGGGAGGTCTTCCAGCATTACGCAACGGTATACCTATTAAAGAATGTCTTGAGGAGGCATATTGTGATGGTCCAACAGTTGGATTAAATACCGAAAAAATAATTCCAAATGATCCGGAATTACCAATGATACTTGACAAAGTTTATCCTTGTCATGAAGTTGTTAAGGTTGATTATTATCTTCCAGGATGTCCACCAAGAGCCGATTTAATTTGGGATGCTCTTGTTGCATTATTAACTGGTAGCGAAATGGACCTTCCATATGAAGTAATAAAATTTGATTAACATTGTAAACTAATAGATCATGCCAAAGAAAATAACTATAGAACCTGTAACCCGTGTTGAAGGACATGGGAAAGTTACTATCAAAATAGATGACGAAGGAAAGGTACGTGAGTCAAGGTTACATATTGTAGAATTTAGAGGATTTGAACGTTTTGTTCAGGGTCGTCCATATTGGGAAGCCCCAGTTCTTGTTCAACGATTATGTGGTATATGTCCTGTAAGTCACCACCTTGCTGCAGCAAAAGCACTTGATGTAATTGTTGGTGCAGGAACTGGAGATGGACTAAGTGCAGTTGGAGATAAAATGCGCAGATTAATGCACATGGGACAGTTTTTCCAGTCACATGTACTACATTTCTTCCATTTAAGTTCACCTGATTTCCTATTTGGAATAAATGCTGATCCAGCAATTAGAAATGTAATTGGAGTAATTGAGCATCATAAAGACCTTGCTGTTCAGGGTGTTATGATGAGAAAATATGGCCAAGAGGTTATTTATCACACTGCTGGTAAAAAAATCCATGGTACTGGTGCAATCCCAGGTGGTATTAATAAAAACCTAAGCATAGCTGAGCGCGATTTACTACTTAATGGCGAAGCTCCATTAAACGCGGATCAAATGGTTGAGTGGTCAGTAGCTGCTCTAAATTTCTTTAAAGCATACCATAAGAGTAATAAAACTCTTGTAGATACCTTTGCTGAGTTTCCTTCAAATCACTTAAGTTTAGTGAGAAAAGACGGAGCTTTAGATCTTTATCATGGTGTTCTTAGAGCTGTTGATACAAACGGTAAACGTATTCTTGATGATGTTGATTATCAGGATTATGATAAATACATCGAAGAGGAAGTGCGTAACTGGAGTTACATGAAATTCCCTTACCTAAAACATTTGGGTAAAGAAAAAGGTTGGTATCGTGTTGGTCCACTCGCTCGTTTAAATGTTTGTGATTTTATTCCTACACCTCTTGCACAAAAAGAATTTGAAGAGTTTAAAGCATATACCCATGGTAAACCAAATAATATGAGTTTACACTATCATTGGGCTAGATTAATTGAGACTCTTTATGCAGCTGAAGAAATCAGAAACCTTCTTAAAGATCCTGACTTACAGAATGAAGATCTAGTTGTTAAGGGTGAGAAGTTGAATAAAGGTGTTGGTGTAATTGAAGCTCCTCGCGGAACACTATTCCATCACTATGAAATTAATAAAGATGATCAAATTACTTTGGCCAACCTTATTGTTTCAACTACCAATAACAATGAGCCAATGAATCAGGCGGTTAATCATACTGCCAAGTCATTTATGAATGGTCAGAAAGAAATTACTGAAGGCATGATGAATGCTGTTGAAGTTGCCATCCGAGCTTATGATCCATGTTTGAGTTGTGCAACGCATGCACTTGGTCAAATGCCATTGGAGATGAAGCTTGTTGATAGCAACGACAATGTAATTGATACTAAAAATAAATAGTAATGACTGAATTAAGAAAGAGAGTACTCGTGTATGGCTATGGAAATCCTGGCCGTGAAGATGATGGTTTGGGCAATGAAATGGTCAAAATGGTACAAAACTGGATAGATGAACATAAACTTGGTTGTATGACAACCGATAGTAACTATCAGCTTAATATTGAGGATGCTGATAAGGTTTCTGAATGGGATATCGTGGTTTTTGTAGATGCATCGAAACAGGAAAATCTCCGGGAATATAGATTTACCGAGGTTGAACCTTCTGATGCTAAAGTCGAATTTACAATGCATGCAGTATCTCCTTCTTATGTACGTCATTTATGTGAAAAGCTTTTTAATAAAACGCCCGAAACCTACGTGCTTGCAATTAAAGGTTATGAATGGGATTTTAAGGAAGGTTTAAGTGATTGTGCCAAACTCAATCTCGAACAGGCTTTTCAATTCCTTACCCGCAAACTAGCTGGTTGGGCGTTAATTAAAAAGAATTTACCTATAAGTATGTTATAATGGATTTATCAACAAATTACATGGGTTTAAAGCTTAAAAACCCATTGGTTGTAAGTAGCTCAAAACTAACTGGTGACATTGAATCGATTAAGAAATGTGTTTCTAACGGAGCAGGCGCTATCGTATTAAAGTCATTGTTTGAGGAGCAAATTAGAGCGGAAGCCGAATCTACTGTTAAGCACAGTAACAATATGTATTATTGGTTTCCCGAAGCAAAAGATCATATTATGGATCTTTCGGTTGATACAAAACTCGATAAATATTTGAAGTTTATATCAGACGTTAAAAATGAAATAGATGTACCTGTAATTTCAAGTATTAATTGTAACTCACCTGACGAATGGCCCAAGTTTGCTTCTGCTATACAGGAGGCTGGTGCCGATGCATTAGAATTAAACATTGGAGTTTTTCCATTTAATGATTCTTTAAAAGGTAATGAAATAGAAGATATATACGTTAGTATTCTTAAGGAAGTTAACAAAAATGTAACTATCCCTGTTTCAATTAAACTTGGATACTATTTTACAAATATTTGTTCCATTGCAACTCAGCTTGTTGAGAGTGGAGTTGATGCTCTGGTATTGTTTAATAGATACATGCGTCCTGATATTGATATCAATACATTGAATGTAATAGATGATAATAATATGTCATCTCCCGAAGAATTAAATATTTCGATGCGTTGGATCGCATTATTAACTGGAAATAAAATTGGTTGTCAGCTGGCAGCATCAACAGGAATTCATGATCATACTGGATTAATAAAGCAATTACTGTCGGGAGCTACCATAGGTCAATTGTGTAGTACATTGTACTTGAATGGTTTATCACAAATTGATGTTATTCTAGAGGGTTTAAAAGCTTGGATGATAGAACATAAGTATACTTCAATAGAGGAGTTTAGAGGGAAATCAGTTCATGACAAAACAACTCTTGCATCATTTGAGAGAATTCAGTTTATGAAGCGAAATATGGAATAAAATACCGGTCGTTTTTTGGTATTAATAAAGCCAAAAACAACAAAACCTGCTCCTTGGGGCAGGTTTTTTTTGTATAAGGCTAAAACTATTTCTCGCTATCGTATGCAAAATATGCCATCTTCTCAAGTTTGGCTATCATATCATAATCTTCAACGTAGATGCTTTCGGGTACATCCAGGTTTACGGACGAAAAATTGAGTATCCCCTTTACACCTGAGTCAACTACTGTTTTGCTAATTTCCCTGGCATAGGATTGAGGGACAGCTATAACACAAAGTTCTATTTTTTCCTTTCTGATGATATCCTTCATCTTGGAAATATTATAGCACTTAACATCACTAAACTGAACCTTTGGCTCTTCTCTTAATCTAAATGTTGCAGCAATTTCTAGTTTAGAGTTACTACTGTTAAAGTATTCGGCAACGGCTCTTCCCAAGTCGCCAATACCAACAAAAGTTACTTTTCTTTTAACATTTCCATCTATTACCTGACCAATTTTATCGATAAGTTTAGCAATATCATATCCTTTATGAACATCTCCAGTAAATTTAATGAGCATTAGATCTCTTCTAATATGTGCTGGGTTAACCCTGATAAGGTGTGCCAATTGATGAGAATGTATGAACGGTTTATTATTATCAGCATACACCAATAATTTCCTTCGGTACAAACTAAGGCGCTCTACTGTGTTTGGTGGCAGATCCTTTATCATAGTTTATTTAATTATATAGATTAATCCACCTGTAACCTTATAGATTCTTGACCAATTTGTTGCGCGTTGAGGATCTTCCCATACGTTGGAAAAACTATATGTAAAACCGGGTGATAATGAAATACCTATTTTTGAGTTGATATAATATGTACACCCAAAAAATAGATTTATTCCTATATCGCTAGAATTAAATGCATTATCAATATGGTTATAATGATAACTTCCCGGAACGCTTAATTCTGGATAATCAGGAATATTAAAGTAACCTGCATCATTATCACTTATTACCACATCAATGCCACCTGTTTGTACCGAATTAATGAAAAGTGAATAATAAAGCGTACCTTGTAAATGAAACTTAAGCTTATCACTTCCTTTTATATAAATCAGGCTAAGGGGTATTGTAAGATAATTAGATTTATACTTTACCGCTTCGTTGAATATGCTATTGTATTGATGATCAATGGAATCCCCATAGAAAATTCCAAAACTTTTGAGTTTAAACGCTCTATTATCAAATTGTAAACCAGCTCTGATTTTGAACTGATTGGAAATGTAGTACTCAAAAAAAGGGCCTATATTATATCCTACTCCACCGTCAGATATTTGTGAATATGGATCATCAACACCCGTAAATTGAATACCAGATTCAAGACCAATATTCACCTTACCTTTGTTAATATCGAGACTTTGCGAATGTAAGAGTTGTGAAATAATAAGTAGTGTTGTAGTTACAATTACACCAATATATGTTCGATTATTGTTAAATAACACTTATAAATATTTTAAAACAGCTCTAATTTGTCAATTATCATATATAAAACAATGATAGTTTAATTAAGCTTACCATGTATTCCACATCCAAATAATTCCGACAAAAATAGCGCTTAATCCTGCAATAACATTTATTACAATAAATACTGTATCCTTTCTCTTTTCAGAGGCTTTCTTTGCAAGGATACCTAATAAAAATGAGAAAAGAACCATTGCAATTATTGTTCCGGCAGCAAATCCAATTAAATATAGTATTGCTTGATAATTGCTTTCAAATGCAAGAGTTGGTAGCATACTAACAATGTGCGAAACGCCTGCAAAACCATGAAGTACACCAATAGCCGCTGCTGCCCAGTATGATTGCTTTTCCTTTGCCATTTCATGTTCATGACTGTGCGTTTTTGTTTCATCATGTGAATGATCATGACGATGTATATATGCATCACCACTTTCTTTCGTATGTGTATGGGCATGAGCATGATTCGACTTCTTGTGACCAACAACCTTGATTAATGCCCAAATTCCAATAACAATGAGTAGAATACCTACGATTCTTTCGCTATTTTCAGAAATAAAATCTATTGGAATTAAATCTCTGAAAAAGAAAAAAACCAATCCAATAAGTAACATGCCGGCTACATGTCCAATACCCCATGACATGCCTATTAACCATGGTCTAAATTTCGCATTTAGTGCCAAGGGGCTTACTGCAGCAAGATGGTCTGGACCTGCTACAATATGGATAATTGATGCTAGCAATCCAAATATTAACGGAAAACTTGAGAATGATTCTGCCATTGATTTCAGTTCGAGAGTGACGGCAAAATTAATCTTTTTGTTAATTAATTCACAACTAATATGAAGTATATTATCATAAAAACAAACTATTTTTGTTCTATACATATAAATTCGGAATATGCAACGGTATGTTATAAAATTGGCCTATAATGGTAGCAATTACCATGGATGGCAAATGCAGGAAAATGCTCATACTGTCCAGTCTGAAATAAATGAAAAGCTATCAATTATATTAAAAGAAAAAATAAATGTAGTTGGCTGCGGACGGACTGATACAGGTGTACATGCATCCGAATTTTATGCACACTTTGATTCAAATACGATCGAATGGAATTTCAATGATCTAGTATATAAACTCAATGGCTTTCTTCCATCTGATATTGTTATTTTCGATTTGTATACTGTACCGCATGGTTTTAATACACGATTTGATGCACTTAGTCGCACCTATAGTTATTATATTACATTGGTGAAGAATCCATTTAACGAACACACCAGTTACTACTTTAACGGACAGTTAAATATTGCTGAAATGAATAAAGCATGCTGTTACCTGCTTGATTATACTGATTATACAAGCTTTTCGAAACTTCATACACAAACAGCAACCAATAACTGTAATATTGAAAATGCGGGATTTGAGTTAATTGGTAATGAGTTAATATTCACAATAACAGCAAATAGATTTTTAAGGAATATGGTAAGAGCTATTGTGGGTACGATGATTGAAATAGGAAAAGGTAAAATTTCTGCTGATGATATAAAGAGTATTATAGAAGCAAAGGATAGGGGTAAAGCAGGTTTCTCAGTTCCGGCACATGGACTATTCTTGGAAAAAGTTGTTTATAATACTCCATAGAATTCTACACAAATATATTTAAGAAACTAGAGATTTAATTATATCTTTAACTGATTTAATTTCATAGATGGACCCAATACTTGGACCTGCTACCCATACTGATTTATAAGTTGGCTTGGTGGCAGATTTTTTTATCGATCTCATACCCTTTAGCATAATAAACATCTTTATGTATTTTTTTAAACGTTTATTTCGACCCATGACTTTTGATAGCCAGCTTTGTTTATTTCCAAGCTTTTGCATATAAGGAGTATTTATAACAGTAAGAGGTGTACCACTTAAATTTTTGCTTAGTATTATATCTTTTGCATCGTATTCGATTAATGCATTTTTATAATCATTACAAACTCCTGCTTCGTTGGAAGCAATAAATAGTGTTCCTATCGACACAGCCTCAGCACCTAGGTTTAATGCACTTTGTAACTGTTGATTTGTCGCTATACCACCAGCACTAATTACTGGTATCGAGAGTTCATTTACTAGCATGGGTACTAAAACTTCAGATGCCAATGAGCCGGCATGTCCACCCGCTTCTGAATTAACTGCAATAACAGCATCTGCACCCAAACTTTCAACTTTTTGAGCATATGAAAGATCAACAACATCGCAAAATACTTTAATTCCAGCTGGTTTACATAACTTGATAACTTCTTTGGGATTTCCCAATGATGTAATTATAAAATCAATTTTCAGTTTAACACAAGTTTCAAGTTGTGTTTTATACTTAGGATTAGATTTGTTAACTATTAGATTAACCCCAAATGGTTTATTTGTAACACTTTTAATTTCATTTATTGCTTTTTGTAGTTCTTCATCAGTACGAAAATTAAGAGCGGGAATGGCAGCAGTAATCCCATTATTTAATGCTTCTAGTATCATCCTAGTATTGGAAACTAAAAACATGGGGGCCATTATTATGGGGTAATCAATTCCCAATAGTTTGGTAAATGTAGTTTTCATATCTAATAATTTATGACCTAAAGCAAAGGTATTAAACAATCCTAGTTGTATAGTTATTATGCCAAAATTTGAATATTGGATATTAACTACCTGGAAATTATAAACTTCTTACTAATTGTTTCATTTCTTGAAACCATGGAACATGTGTAAATTCCATCGGGTAAAAAACCCAATGACATTTCGATTTTATTATTTATTGCATTTTGGTTGTTAGACCTGTGTATAATTTGTCCGGTTGAATTGTATATTATTATATTAGCTTCTGACTCATTTTCCAATGCATAAGATATAATGAAATTACCATTATTTGGATTTGGGATTATATCAAAAGCAATATTTTGAGAAGGATTAGGGGCAATATCCAAATACATATCAGCATAGAAACTTTGATAAATTCTATCTCCGAAATCACCATTGAAATTTTTAAGCATGTTACCATTGATGTCATAAAATTTTAAAGATCCACTTCCTTCATTATTAGCCCAAAAAGCAATTCCATTATCACCTGTGTCGTGCAAATAGAAATCATAACACCCATTTAAGAATGTTAAAGTATCAATGTATAAAGTTTGATTTTCAAAATCATCTTTCACAAATAATTGTGTTCCAGTGTTACTTAATATCTCGTAAGAGTTTTGATAGGCGGCTTTATTTGTTTTTAGATGTATAACAATTGTACTTGGATATACAACCGGAAGTTCATATTGAGAATAATAAGAGTCGTTTATGTTATTTTCATCGGATCCACCATTGGGGTTGGATATACTTACCGAAAAATTTCCATCACCAATTACCCATTCTTCCCAATCAAATGCTTCTAATGTTACTTCTTCTTTTTTAGTAAATGGCAGTTGACCTGTCCAAGACATAGTTTTTTCAGCTCCCAAGGGGCCATAAGTTATATCCAATGAGGTTAAGGTGTCATGTCCCAAATTACTAATCACAATAATTGGTGTTGAGGCTGTTGGGTTAAACCTAGCATATCTTTTAAGTTTACTTGGGGCAATTATCTCTTCAACTGCTGCGTCAAGTGTGAAATTTGCATATCCATAAGAAAATAAATGAGCTTCCAATGAATATGTACCGTACTGGTCGTATTGGGTATTATAGTCGAGAATAACTGTGTCATTGTTGATAAATGGTGTAATCTCAATATCTTGCTCTGTAACTTTCATTCCCGGACACCACCCGGCGCGATCGTAAATCCAAGTTCCTCCCTGCGGATATAGAGGGTTATCAGAACATTCCTGTATTATTTCCCATTCCTTTATCATAGTGCCATTAACATCAAAACTTTGAAGTTTATTGCAGAATTCGGCACAGTTTGTGGGGTTATCAAACAAATGCCCTGTGGTTCTGGTTTTAACTTTAAACGATTGAGCATTTGCTAATAGTGCGACAGTGTCAGGAACAACCTTTTCTTCAAAATCACTTAAATACCAGTAACCTGAATAAATTTTCTCTAGTTTGAGTACATCCCGTGGTGGAGTTCCCTCAATCATGTGGAACTCAAGGTCTAGTAATTCCTGAAAATTGCCAGCTGTAATATGCACTGAATCAGATAATAATGTTACGTAATCCGTTACATCATAAACCCATGTAAAACCGTCATTACCAAGGGTTAGGTTGTTGCCGTATGGTGTAATAAATCTTCCAATTTCCCATGGAATTAACAGCTCGAATGGAGTTCCATAATATGGCATTTCGTTGAGATAAATAATTTCGTCAGGTTGCACAAAAGTTGAATCGATTGCTATTCCACCATCGTTAAAAACATAATTGTCATAGTAAGATGGCCAGCGTGTTATTGTATCCATGTGAGCAGGCGGGTTATCAGGATCGATAAGAATAATATTTACCGGAGTTTGCTCTACTGTATCCACAACAACTAGGGAGTCAAGATTTGAAAAGTTATAATTCCCATTTTCTAATATTAGATGGGGGCGTGAATTATTCTCCATTGAATTTCTGAAAATTGATCTCCCTTGATAGTTTTTCCAGCCCGGATATCCAAATTGAGTACCAATATAATTATTCTGACTATCATCAATTGTTTGGACCCCGTCTCCCGTATTAAAGCGATAATAAGCAACTAAATGGTTATACATTGGATGACTAGCATCGATATCTTTATACATCCAATTTGAGATGTCATCCCATGCCAGGATAGTATCCCATATTCTGAAATCATCAATCATTCCTGCATAATAACCATCAAATGTTAACGCAGCACCAATTCTAAACTTTTCGATATTAATTATGGGTTTGGTGCGTCCGCTACCAACAAACCAAAGGTTGCCGTTAAGAAGTATTTGCATGCTTCCCGACCGTGCATCTTTAATAAATGTCCAAAAATTCCATTGACCTTCATACTCATGAGTTGATGCCTGACGGAATATGCGATCAGGACCATCAAATCCAGCATCCCAATATACTTTTCCATTACTCCACGGTAAATGAGCATTAAGTACTCTGTTTCCCAAACTATCTATTGCTTCAAAAATTGAAGAATTAATTGGTTGAATATCAGAGTTGCCATATTGCCAAAAGGATATGGTTATGGCGCTATCAACAGTGTTGAAAACCTCTTTAGGTAGATCAATAAAGTCCCATCCTTTAAAATCAAGGAAGTAATCTTTACTACCTGAAATGATTGATTCTCCTGTGTTGGTTTCATCAGCTCCCATTGTTATAGCCCCGTTATGACCTGCATAACTAATGTCTACAATAATGTTTTGAGATCCATCCCAGCTGAATGGAAAAGCAAAGTTTATTTGGGAACTAGTTGCTGATAAAATAGAGTTACTAGAATATACATTAACTAATCCATCTTCAACAAATTCATTAACTGGAAGTACATTTTTATTATAGTGTGATAATCTAAAAGTTAGGTGTGATAATTCAACTGAACCACTTACTATATTAAGTTGCATACCTGTGATATCACCTACTTGAAGTCCTGCATTTTGCAGTTCACTAGCCGAATAGATAAACTGTGACCTACCATCAACTGAGTATTCATTAAATGGTATTGAAATATTTGCCAGATTATTGCCAGGCTCAGCGGAGTTTGTTGGCATTGTTTGGTTTGAATATTCAAGTATAGGTATATAAGAAAATGAAGGTGTGAACATCATCATAAAACTGTCGGGACTTTGATTATTCACTATATAATTTGGATAAAAATATAGGGTAGAGTCGAATACACCAGTATGCTCCATTATTTTAGTATGGGTTGTATAATCCCACTCGCCACACGCCGGACTCTGGCTTGGGTCACATTTCAGATTGTAGGACATTAATATCTTGGAAAAACTTATTGAGTCGGGAGGAAAAAGATATGTTCCAGATCGTGGACTATTCCAACCAGGAAGAACAGGTGTATTATAATCAATTGTTTGAACAACTATTGTATCACCATTATCGGCATACAGTATTGATAATGAATAAATTAAGCTGATAAATAATGTAAAAAATATCTTCATGATAATTGTGGTTTAGTCTCTTACAAACATAAGTTATATTAGTATAATTATGTACGATATAAAATGTTTTTTTGTTTGTCGATATCAAACTCGTAATAAATTACTAACTTAGTCACAAATTAATACCTTAATTATGAAA
This sequence comes from Bacteroidota bacterium, assembly GCA_016845105.1. Classification (GTDB taxonomy): domain Bacteria; phylum Bacteroidota; class Bacteroidia; order Bacteroidales; family F082. The sequence goes on from JAERTF010000085.1 coordinate 43,360, forward strand.
AAATTTTTAACATTATTGGTTCTGTCCGTTTTGATTGTTTTAAACTATGGGTGTAAAAAAGATGACGATTCTGGAACTGACCCTGAGCCTCAAAAAACTTATAAAGTAGTGTATACTATGGAAGTAAATGAGAATCATCTAAATTCGAAGGTATCTTGGATTGCCTTAAATAATGAGAGGCAAGAGGAGTCAAATCCAGCTTATCCATGGACAAAGGAATATACTGGACTTAAGTCAGGAGATTCAGTTGCTATAAGTTTTGAAATTGAAAATATGCCAGACCTTAAACTATCCTACAGCTGGATGGCTACAGTAACTGCCGAAGGATATTCATATGAGAACGGAGATTCATATAATTACACTTCAGGTAATACCGTCACAAAAAAGCATAGTTGGGGATATAAGATTCCTTAGGAATTCTCTTCTTTAATTAAAAATATACTTAATAATCTTATATTGGATTGCAATACACCCTTTCTGGTATTTCGAGTAATTAATACTTATAAATAACCTGCTAAATTTTATAAAAATGAAAAAAGCTATATTACTATTTGTGATTGGTTTAGCTTTGGGAAATGGTATGGTCGCCCAAAAGATAGGAGTTGAAAAAGCAACCTTAGTTGCAAAAACCTGGATAAAATCACAAGCTAATAATCAAGATTTATTGATAGCTAATTTCAAGCCAATAATCAATGATGATACTTTACTAGCCTATAGTTTTAATATTGAACCTTGTGGATTTATTGTAATATCTTCTAATAAATCGATAGCACCGATTATTGCATATTCTTTTGAAACAGACTTCATTATTAATGAAGATAATCCTTTACTATTGTTATTAACTAAAGATTTATCCAACAGGATTGATAATATTAATATCATGCCTGATGAAGTATTGCAGGAAAATAATAGTAACTGGGATCAGTTATTGGGTACTGAAATTAAGTATCCTGCTTTTGAACAATGGCCTCCGGCTGGATCCACAGCAACAGATGGTTGGGTTGAAACACAATGGTCACAATCAGCACCTTATAACAACGATTGTCCGATGGATTTGGTGAGCGGAAGTAGAAGTGTAGCTGGGTGTCCTTCAATTGCTATTTCGATGATAATCAATTATACAAATACTATAAATGGCACAAGGTTAGGCAATGATGATAAATACTATCATAATTATGGTGGTAACAATTATTGGATTGATGACGATTACATGGAATATGATTTTGCTTCTTTTGATGATATAAACGATAATTTTGATTCCATAGAGTATTTGTATGATAATAATTCGACTTTAAGTACAGATCAAATATCAGCATTGGTTTTTGGTTGTGGAGTAGCAGCTCGTCAGGTGTATGCTTCAGGTGGCTCGGGTACTTTCGGTGTTAATCAGGCTTTTGATGCATTCGAACGATTTGGATTTGACAATGCTAATCTCGTTTATGATAGCGATACAAATTTTTATACTCATATGCAGGATAATATTAAAAATGCAATGCCTGTATTACTTGCCTTGCTTGTTGCTAACGGACCTGGAGGACATAATGTTGTGGCAGATGGCTATAATACAAACGATTTTTATCATCTTAATTTTGGATGGGGTGGATCTTATAATAGTTGGTACAATATTCCCGAGGGGATTCCATATAATTTAACAATTGTGGAAGGAGCGGTTATGGATATTGGTACAAAGATAGTCTCGATTGAACCTATTTCAGATCCATTGAGTACCTTTTCATTATCACCTAATCCCTCAAAAGGACCAGTAAATATTGATTTTACAATATCTAAAAATTCCAAAGTTGAACTTTATGTTATTGATAACAATGGTTTAAAGATAAGAGATGTCTATAATGGAGTTTTAGATTCAGGAAAACACACTTTTACATTTACTGAAAATGTTAGTACAGGGTTATATCATGTTGTATTGGTTGCGGATACTGATATGACATCAAAACCAATTATAATATTCTAGTTAATAGATGTAGTACTTTATTGGTTAAGAGCATATTATTTATCGAAATAATACTAATAATCCACCAGTAATAAATGCCAATACCCACCAGATGTAGGCGTATCTTGAATAAAGATGAAGACTCTTCGGGACCTCATTATTTATACCATATTTAGAAATGCGAATCCACATAAATATTGCATCCAATAACATTCCAAATAATGATGAATATCCAATAAAACCATGAATTGTAAAACCTCCTTTATCTGATCCAATTATCATGAATATTGTCGCGGTAATGTCGAGAATTACACCAAGTGATAGAAATGTAATTACTATTTTTGAAATCCGCCTTATTCTTTGTTCTGTAATTATACCGATGGAGTAGGAAATAAGTGCAAAAAAAACTATTGATGTACCGATTTGGATATATGTGTTCATTGATGATAATTTTGAAAAGCAAATGTACTAATTGTAAGTTAATTCATTTGTTTATTTAGTTTGATCAGTGTATTTCCACCAATAGATTGTTCCAAGATATCCCAATACGCTCATTAGTATAATCAAACCAAAGCTGTAATAATCAAGTGTTGCAGCTAATTCTATACCTCCGCTACCTGCGTAGATACCTGGAACTGCCCATGGAAAATATGCTCCAAATCCCATTGCACCAAATATTTGTGCAACAACAAGGAGTAATGCCACTACACCAAGTGGAGTAATAAAGCCTTTACCACAAAATGCGAAAAAAGCAATGGGTGTATTTAGCATAATTATAAGGATTGTGGTTGTGAAATATATTTTTAGATTAACTGTAAACATATCAGAATCCCATCCCGGGATTTCGAGTAGATAACCTATAATAAGACCTAGGATTAGATTTGAAACAACTAATGCGATACACCACACTAAGTAAAATATAAATTTTGCATTGATAATTTCTATACGAGAAATTGGAAGTGCAAGCAAGTCTTTTGATGTTCCATCTGAAAATTCACGTCCAAATAGCCAACTGGCTACAAACCCAAAAATAAGAACCCCACCAATACCAACGGCTTGGGATAGTAAACCCAATAGCGAATTCCAATTAGCTTCAAATGATAACATTTCTGCTTTCATTTTAAATGCACCCGACAGTCCATCCATACCACCATCCTTTATTAAATGCATAAAAACTCCACCAAAAACAGGAGCCAAAGAAAAGGCTAAAAAAGTTACCCAAATAATTGGTGAATGCCTGTTTTTAAGGACTTCAGCAACAAATGCATTATATTGTTGTTTCATAATCCTTTTTATTATTATCAATAATTCTCAAAAAATATCTCTCAAGATCCTCTTCATAAATATATATGGATTTTGGAGGCAAGCCTTTACTTGTTAATAGTTGTGTTATATTTTCAGGATTACGAATTGAGTCCATATTTGAAGTTTCAATAATATTCTCAGTTGAAATTGATGAAGTAACACCTACATTGCTAAGTACTTTAAGTGCCGTTGGATTATCACTAGTGTTTATGCAGACCTTCTTAATGGTTTGGTTTTCAAGCTCAGCTGTGTCAATTTCTTTGATCAAAGTTCCATTGTGAATTATACCAATTCGTGTTGCGATTTTTGATATTTCGGATAAAATATGACTTGATATAAAAATAGTGGTATTGTGATTTTTTACCAGATCCTTTAGAAACCCTCTGATCTCTACTATGCCTGCAGGGTCGAGGCCATTTATTGGTTCATCAAGCAATAAAAGTTTCGGGCTGTGAATTAAAGCTTTAGCAAGTCCTAATCGCTGATTATTACCAAGAGAAAGTTGCTTTGCTTTTTTGTGCTTGTAACTACTAAGCTGAAGGGTGATAATGATTTTATCAATCAACGTACGATCTGATAATCCTCTTAAACGACAAATAACTTCCAGATTTTCATATACACTTAAATTAGGATAGGAGTAAGGAGTTTCGACCATGTAACCAATGTTATTCCAGTCTTGATATGCTTTATGTACATTATGATTAAATAGAGAGACAGAGCCAGTATCTGGAAATATCATTCCAAGCATTAATCTTATTGCAGTCGTTTTTCCGGCTCCGTTTAATCCCAAAAAACCATAAATTTCACCTTCCCTAACGTTTATGGAAACATTGTTAATGGCGATGGTATCACCAAATGATTTTGTTAAGTTTTTAGTTTGAATAATATTCACTTGGTTATTGATTTATCATTATAATTTCGTGAAGCTTCATGATAGTTTTCCAATTTCTGTTGGTTGCTTTTACTCGTAGCTTACTTTCAAAGAAGTTATTGGTAAATTTTGAATCCTGTGATTTACCCTTTATCTGGATATATATATCACTATTGATTAGTCTGTAACAATCTGGGGATGTGTTAACTTTATTAAGCCTATCAATATTTTGCTTGATGGGTCTGTTTTTGAGAAATGTTAAATACAGACTATTTATATCATAGTTGCTACTGATAATGAATGGGTTATTGTTGATCATGGCAATAAATCTGTCGGTATTTCTTACGATAACTGGTACATCGTGACCAAATGCGGTGTAGATTGCTTTTTGTACTGCAAATTCTATTTCATGCTCTAGCATGTCGGTTGAAGAGGAGAAGTAAACATTTCCACTTTGAATATAAGTAATCACATTTTCGAACCCCAGAGATAAGTATAAATCTTTAAGATCTTTCATAAGTATTTTTCTCCTACCTCCAACATTAATCCCACGGAGTATTGAAATATAAGAATTCATAACTAGTTTTCTTTACGAATTTTGGGTTGATTTAGCACATTAAATTCAAAAATATCGTTTCTAGAATAATGTCCTACTACATCAAAGTCGAATTTGCTAGCAACTATATCTTCCAAATCCAGTTCGGCAACAAGAACTCCACTCTCATCATACAATGGACCTTGTATAACTTTCCCCAATGGTGATACAATTACACTTCCACCACGGCAAATTATTTCGTCTTCATCTTTAACAAGAGATTGATATTCTTTTGGATACATCAATCTGGTGAAATACTGATTACAGCCAATGACAAAGCACCTTCCTTCCAAAGCAATATGTTTCATGGTTGATAGCCATTCGTCTCTTGAGTCGGCTGTTGGGGCTATATATATATTAACACCTTTTAAATACATTGCCATACGGGCAAGTGGCATATAATTTTCCCAGCATATTAATCCTCCTAATTTTCCAATTGGGGTATCAAAACTTACCAACGATTCTGCATCACCTTCTGCCCATATTAGCCTTTCGGTTCCGGTAGGTTTAAGTTTTCGATGGACACCCAGTAATCCATTTTTTGGTGATATGTAAAGCATTGAGCAGTATAAGCTTCCGTTAGTAGTTTCCTTTTCAGTTACACCTATAACCATATAAATACTATTTTCTTTACATAGTTTTTCCAGCCGTTTTAGATCAGTGCTACTAACATCAAAACTATTGTTATGGTAATCTAAATATAGTTTTCTGCCTTCATTGGATCTAGAACCAATTTTAGCACCAAACAAAAAACCTCTGGGATATCCGGGAATATATGATTCCGGGAATACAATTAAATTGCATTTTTGTTTGGCATACTTTATTGTAGCTTGTTCTACCTTTTTTAATGTTGCTTCCTTATTGAAAAAAATAGGGCTATCTTGTATTACACAGACTTTTGTTTTCAATTTTAGACTATTTTGTTATTAAGGATGACTATCTTGATTATAGGATATGTGATTGTAATGTAAAGATAAGTATTTTAAAGTGATTAAGTTGGTTTGCTTAGATAAATAGATAGGTAAATAAAATAGCTAATAGATATTAAGGGGGAAATATATTGTTATTTTATGCGGCAGTGATAGAAACGATAGCCAAATGAAATATAATTATATTGTGTTGTTTGACGGCAGAGGCTGGCAATATTTAGCCAGACCCTGTACGGCAATTACAACAAATGAATTATATAAATTTGCTTAAGTGGATAGCACGATTGCTGTCCTAAGCTAAAAGAAACTAGAAATAGTTACTGTTGTTATTTATGCAAAAGATTAAAGCAGTTCGCTAATTAACTTATCAACACTAATACCCTCGGCTTCGGCCTTGTAATTTCGAACAATTCGATGACGAAGTACAGGAAGGGAGATTGCTTTAACATCCTCAATGTCAGGTGAATATTTACCGTTAATAGCTGCATGAACCTTAGCTCCTACGATTAAAAACTGTGATGCTCTGGGTCCTGCACCCCAATTTAAGTAACTATTTGCCCATGGGTGAGCAGATGGAGTGTTGGGGCGTGTTTTTGCCACCAGTTTAACCGCATATTCGAGTACATTATCTGCAACAGGTATCTTACGCATTAATTGTTGGAAAAATAAAATTTCATCAGCCTCAATAATTTTACTCACGCTATCAATATCGCCTCCTGTGGTTCTTTTAACAATATCTAATTCTTCGTTAAACTCAGGGTAGTCAAGAATTAGGTTAAACATAAATCTATCGAGCTGAGCCTCAGGTAGGGGGTAAGTTCCTTCCTGCTCAATTGGGTTTTGTGTTGCAAGTACAAAGAAAGGAGCATCTAGTTTATAGGCTTTACCAGCAACTGTAACCGATTTTTCCTGCATAGCTTCAAGCAGAGCAGATTGGGTTTTTGGGGGTGTACGATTTATTTCATCGGCAAGAATTATATTGGCAAAAACAGGGCCAGCTATGAATTTAAATTTCCGATTCTCGTCGAGAATTTCGGTGCCAATTATGTCCGAAGGCATAAGGTCTGGGGTAAACTGTATTCTGTTATAACTCAGTCCTAACACATCGCTTATGGTATTAACAAGCAGTGTTTTAGCTAGTCCGGGAACACCAACTAGTAGCACATGACCTTGGCTAAAAATTGAAATTAATGAATTTTTAACTATATCGTCTTGACCTACAATTACTTTTCCTATCTCTAGTTTAAGTGCATTGTATTTTTCAACAAAGGCATTTAATGCCTCAACGTCGGAGGGGTATTTTGTTGTCATTGTATTCGTATTAAAATTGTTGAAGCTTAGTCGTTATAACCCCAATTGTTATCAAAATTACATGTTTTGTATTCATCTATAATTTTAACATAGGTATCTTTAGCTTTGTCTTCAATCCATTCTTGCATTGTTTCCATTTGTTTGTTTTGAAGAGCCCATTCACGGATTTTTGTGTAATCATCAATAAGGTTAGCTTTATGGGGCACTGTTTTGTCTTTTAAAAATAGTATCCTAAATGCATCCTTATTATCTTCTGTTTTCATTGGAACCGGGTTCGATATTTGGCCAACTTCCATTTTTTCAATTGTAAAGGAAACCTGAGGGTCAAGTTGTTCCGCCTCAAATGTTGTACTCATAGTATATGGATTAATTATTAAACCACCGTTATTAATATTTTCACCTTCTGAAAATCTTGCCACAGCATCAATGAATGTAATTGAGTCGGAGTTAATTAGCATTGCAACACTATCAAGTTGTTGTTTGGCCAATTGTAAATCCTCGGGACTAACTTTAGGGGCAAGTAATATATGTCTAACATTTACATAGTCGCCTTTTCGTTCAATCATTTGAATAATATGATACCCGGCTTCAGTTTCTAGTACATTACTTATTTCACCTTCCTTTAATTTAAAAGCCACAGCCTCGAACTCAGGATATAATTGGCCTCTACCGTAAAAGCCGAGTTCACCTCCTTTTGAAGCAGATCCAGGATCCTGTGAATACATTATCGCTAATGTTGAAAAGCTACTCCCATCGAGTATTCTTTTTCGAATACTAACTAATTCCTCTTTAACACGAAGTTTTTCTTCGATACTAATTGGAGGATTTTTAACTATTTCAGCTATAACATACTCGGTAGTAATTTGAGGAATACTATCATTGGGGATAGATTTAAAAAAGGATCGTATCTCAGATGGGGTAACATCAACATTACTTACAATACCTGATTGCACTTGCTGAGCCAGCATCTGTTCATGTACAATTTTATGTAACTCTTTCTTAATCTCAATTAATGACTTACCGTAAAACTCTTCCATTTTTTCTTGGGATCCAAATTGCTGTATAAACCCTGATAATCTGCGATCTAAATCAGCCTCAACTTGCACATCACTAACCACAATACTATCTACTTCGGCTTGTGCAACCATGAGTTTTTGAAAAAGTATTTCTTCAATTATACGACATTTAATGTCAGAAGCAGAGCCTCTTATTGCTCCCTGATCGCGGTAATTAAGATATTGATTTTGAATGTCACTTTCAAGCACAATACTATTACCAACAACAGCAACCACACGATCAATGATATATTCATTATTTTCCTGAGATGCAACTGTATTTGATATGGTAATCGCAATTATTACTAAGATTGATTGAAGCAGTATACCTGTTAAACCCTTAGCTGCCAATGTACTTTTATTAGTTAATATATTCATTATATTGTGTTGTGTGTTATGTCAGTATTATAAATTATAACAACAAATTTATAGCTTAATAATTATTCGTGATAATAAATTTCAAATTCATTGTTTTTCAGAGCTCTTTCGTATATATCGCCTCTAACCTTACTTGCTAACTTAACTTTTCGTTGAGACATTATAATGTTAAAAATATCATTTCGTTTAAAAGCAAGAGGACTAATATCATCTTTAATTTTAAAATCGAAGAATTTTACAAAATAGGCATATCGCTCTGTAACTATTTTTACAAACCTATTATTTTTCAAAAATAGTTCACGATTATAAGTTTCGATGGGTATAATTTGTTGTATGTCGTAGAAACTGACCCATGATGTAGTATCTAAATATGAAGAAGTGGCAAGCTGAGGAGCGTAATAATCCAGTGAATCGAATAAAGTAGAATCAGGTAGTGAAAATATCTGATCAAATTGATCCTCATTTTCAGGATTCTTTTCAACGATAACATAAATTGCCTTGGTTATGTTCTCCTTTAGTTCAAAATCCTTTAAGTGGTTATTATAGTACTCTTCAATTTCAACTTCACTGATGATGGTATCGAGGTTTTGACTAATCAACTCGGTTTCGTAGGAATATATAATAAGAGAGTTTCTGTAATCATCCAATTGTTTAGTAAAATCCAATTGATCCACAGGAAGGTTTTGCTGAGCCTGATAAATCATGACATTGGTTCTTACCCAGTCGTTTACATAGCTTCTTACCAATGAGATACTATCTCGAGGTGAAATATTTTCCGGAATAAGACCCTTTATATCAGATGTATATAAGTACGTATCGTGTACTCTTGCCAAAATAGGGCTGTCAGTATGTTTAAAAGTATCAATACATCCTGTGAGCGATAATAAAACAAACAAATATGACAGTATATTTTTCAATGGGCGATTACTTATTCTTTTCCAGAATCATTTTATTAAGAACGTCTTCATCTACAGTAACGGGATATTTACCTTTTAATTCTTTAATCCATTCCTTTTCCAAGAAACTTTGATAATCAGCGGTAACTAATCCACGTGCTTCATCAAGTTCTTTTGGTTGTGGAGGGATAATTTTGTTAATCTTAATAAAAACTGTAAGGTCTTCAACATCAGAATTAATTGGTTCTGAAAGACCAGTCTTCCACTCAACCATATCAACATACTTATTATCACCCAGCTCATAGAGGTCGGGTAATATTCTTACGGATTTAATACTATCATTACTTAGTACTTTTGCTATATCTCCATCATTCTCATTTTCAAGAATAACTTTCTTAACCTGTTCAATTACAGACTTGTCACGCAACTGGTAAACTGTTGCATCAACGCGTTCATCCCAGTTAAATTTATCTCTATTTTCGTAGAAATATTCTTGCAAGCCTAGCGTATCCTTAACGGCCTTTGTCCATACTTTTTCATCCGTAAGATTAAATAATAGAATACCATCATGATATTCCTGCACAAGATCCTTGAAATCAGGGTACTGTTCTTCTAGATGGTTGTCCATGTATTCAATACAACTACTATTTACATAATCGGCAAAAAGTTGGTTTAGATATACTTCCTTATTGATTTTATCTTGTGGCTGTTGTTTTTCTTGAACATATTTTGCAAAATCCCATTGTGTATATTTATCTTTTTTAAGTTTCATAACAGGAAGTGTCATTCCAATTAAACTATCAGCAACAAATCGCTTACTTAGTACTGATGTATCGATTGCAGCAAAAATCTCATTAATTGCCTTTGGGTATTTTTTAAACTTATTTGTTTTCTTGATATTGGCAATTACCGCCTCTTCACTTTTGCGCGACCTATTATCCTTGGCAAGTCTTTCTTTTAAAATTCCTGATTCTTCATCAAAGGTTCCTGGTTTTTCGATACTTATCAGTTTTATAATATGGAATCCATAGGCAGTTTTAACTGGCTCAGATATCTCATTAATTTCAAGTTTATCAACTGCAGCTACAAATTCAGGGACAACTCTGTTACATGAAAATTTGGAAAGCCTTCCACCGTTTTTAATTGATCCTTTATCCTCTGAATATTCAGCAACTGCATCTTCAAATGATAATCCCTCTTGAATCTTATTATAAATATTATTGATTTTCTCAACTTTTCTCGATGAATCTTCTGATGTAGCTTCAGGGCGAAGAGCAACAAAAATATGAGCAACTTCAGCTTTTCCCATGGCTGGTTTATTGTCGGTTACTTTGAGTATATGATAACCATATTTTGTTCTTGTGATTGGTGAAATTTGGTTTACACCAGTAGTAAATGCAGCATTTTCGAATGGGTATACCATATTAAAAACTGTGAAATAACCTAGATCACCTTTGTTTCCTGGCCTAAATCGTTGTTGGTTTGGGATACCTTTTGTATCTCTTGCAGAGGGGTCTTCGGAGTGTTCAACTGCTGCTTCAGCAAAATCTTTACCTGCAACAATCTCATCTCTTATGTTAGATATTTTATTGTAGGCTTTCAATGTATCTTCAGGTATTGCATTTTCATCAACCATCACTAGAATATGGCCTGCTCTTATATCTGTATTTAATCTCTCATATGCTTCGGCCAATAACTCCTCATTAACCGATTCATCAATAAAATATGGTTTTGCAAGTTGAGTTCTATAACCAGCTAGTTCTTTTTCAAAGCTTGAAGCAGTATCCATTTCAAGAAATTCGGCCTCGTTTACTTTAAGTTTGAAATTAATATATAACTCCAAATATTCTTTAACAGCATCTGCATTATATAAGTTTTCTTGATTATTGTTCTTCTCATATACTTTCATAAACTCATTTGCAGTAACTTCATCATCTCCTACAGTTATTAAAACTTTTTTTCCAACTGAAACTTGAGAAATAGCACTTCCTGTTATTATTGCTAGTACAAATGTTAATAATACTCCTTTGATAAGGTACTTCATTGTTGATTAATTTATAGTTATTTAATTAATTTATTCATAATTATGCACCATATCTTAAGATATGGTATTGTTAATTGCTCTAATGACTTCTACTATAATTAGGTGCTTCTCTTGTAATAGTAATATCATGTGGATGATTCTCAACAACACCAGCTGCTGAAATTCTAATAAATTTAGCCTTTTGCAGTTGATCAATTGAGTGTGATCCGGTATATCCCATACCAGCTCTTAAACCACCTATCATTTGTGTTACAACTTCGTTTAATGATCCTTTATACGGAACTCTTCCTACGATACCTTCGGGGACTAATTTTTTGATATCATCTTCCGCATCTTGAAAATATCTGTCTTTTGAACCCTTTTTCATTGCTTCAACTGAGCCCATTCCACGATAAGATTTATATTTTCGACCATCATAAATAATTGCTTCGCCCGGTGATTCATCAACTCCGGCAAATAATGAACCAGCCATTATTGTATTTGCCCCGGCTGCAATAGCCTTAACAATATCGCCGGTATAACGAATTCCTCCATCAGCAATTACTGGGACTCCAGTACCTGCTAATGCATTTGACACATCATAAACTGCTGTTAATTGTGGAACTCCAACACCCGCAATAATTCTGGTTGTGCATATGGACCCAGGCCCAATTCCTACCTTAATGGCATCAGCCCCAGCTACTACCAAATCTCTAGCTGCTTCTGCAGTTGCTATATTCCCCACAACTAGATCAATATTTGGATATTTTTTCTTTACTGTGGCAGCTGTATCGAGCACTCCTTGTGAATGACCATGTGCCGTATCAACAACTATAGCATCAACACCGGCATTTACTAATGCAGCAACTCTGTCCATGGTGTCAGGTCCAATACCAACAGCTGCAGCAACACGCAATCTGCCATGTTTATCTTTACAACTATTGGGATGGTCTTTAATTTTTATAATATCCTTATATGTAATGAGTCCAATAAGTTTATTTTGATCGTTTACAACAGGTAGCTTTTCAATCCTGTGTTCCTGTAAGATATCTGCCGCTTTTTCAAAGTCAATAAATTCGGAAGTGGTTATTAAACCATCACTTGTCATTGCTTCTGAAATTGGTTTTTCAGGATCTTTTTCAAATCTTAAATCTCGATTTGTAACTATACCAACCAGTTTATTATCAGCATCAACAACCGGGATTCCTCCAATACTGTATTCAGCCATAATCGCAAGAGCATCTTTTATTTGTGCTTCTTTGTTTAATGTTATGGGATCAGGTATCATTCCGTTTTCGGCTCGTTTTACTTTATGTACTTCATGTGCCTGGGATTCAATACTAAGGTTTTTATGTATTACTCCGATACCTCCTTCTTGGGCCATGGAAATAGCCATTTTAGATTCCGTAACGGTATCCATTGCAGCAGATACAATTGGAACCTTAAGTTCTATATTTTTTGAAAACTTAGTGCTTAGATCAGTTTCTCTGGGCAATACGGTTGAATGAGCTGGAACCAAAAGAACATCATCATATGTAAGACCTTCGGTTTTGAATTTTTCGTTATCCACAGACATATTTTTCTTGAATTTAAAATTTGCCAAAAGTACCAAAAAATACGTTATGTATTTAATAGAAAAGTCAGATATATAGGAGATTTAACATGATTTAACGGAGTTGTTTGTATTAGCTGGTTATGGAACATAATTACTCTAATAATATTATTGAGATATCCATGTTTTCGGATAATATCAGGCAACGATGAAGTTAAATTAGAATTGTTAGAATGAAGTATAATGCTTATATGGCATTTGTTAGGCTCTTAGCTTGTGCTATTCGATTAATGTCACCGTACCTTTCTGACTTTTGGGTGATCCAAAAACGCTTTCGTAAACAAGCCGGTAGATATAGGTTCCTTGAGGTGCTCTTTCTCCTTTATAATATCCATCCCATCCCTTTTGTGGGGCAGTTGATTCAAAAATAAGTTGTCCCCAACGATTATATATCTGGAATAAGTACTTGGAGCCGCCAAACCCTGTTGTTACGGGTTTAAAAATATTATTTGTTCCACCTGGTCGGAAAGCATTTGGCATATATAATTCAGTATCCCTGAAGAAAGTAATGGCATTTGAATTACTTTTCTCCATATAATTATAGCTGTTTTGGTATGCTTCAACTGCCTGAACCCAATAGGTAAATTTACTCATGGATGTAGCTACAGACGATATATCGTCAGTGTATTCATTTGTTACTCCATCGGTGGAGTCAATTGGTTTAGTTGGTATAATATCATCAGAAAATCTATAAATATAATATTTACCAACATTTTCATCCCAGCCTTCAAACGAATTCCATTGTAAATTAATTTTGTTTTCAGTAGTTTGTGAACCTTGAAGGAATATCGTCTTTAGTGTATTTGATTTTAAAACCTGCGCTCCACAACTATCAAATACATCTATTGAATATGTGTAGTAACCTGTAGATCCATCAGCAAGGTTATCTTCATATATATACGGTGATGCCGTTATCTCATTTCTATTTAATGATGTAAGCAATGACTGAGTACCACCACCAGCATCACTTCTGAAAACCTCCCATGTACATTTTTGAGGCAATAGATCAACATCAATCGTTAAATCAATCGAATTATCGAATTGTACATTTGCATTTGCGAGGTAAATTGATGTGGGTACAACATAACTACCTGTAGTAATTGATTTTGTACATGAGGTAGAACTAAAACTTCCAAACTTAGCTCTTACAAAATAACTGTATTCTGTAACATTATCTACATTAATATGATCATAATATGTTTGGGTTGGAGAAACTTCATCTATTTTAATGGGTGTTCCATTATTAGTTGAGGCCCATATTTGATAACTGTCAAGTGGGGGGGTAGCATTGATGTATGATTCCCAAACTATGGAATTTGTACTTGAGCATAGATCGTAATCAATATTGTGTAAAAATATTGGTCGCTGTTCAGTATCTTCAGTTTTAGGGCTTAGATTACCACAGCTGTCAACCGAGGCTATGGCGTAGATAATATTCATATCAGTACAAGGGTTTTGTATTGTATCCTCATAATAAGTTGCATAGGGTATTATAACTTCAGCAGTTGGTGGCCAGGCGATTCCTACTTTTCGAGATATAACCATGTTGCTTATGTCGGGGCTACTTATTGGTTCCCAACCCATAATAACATTCCCTTCAGCATTAATACTAACAGAATCCAAAACGGGTTTATCAGGTTTTATTTTCTCTCCAATATTAACACCAGCAATGTTTGAAACACTTCTACAACCATATGAATTTGAGACTTCGATTTTATAATTGAGCGAATCAAAGCAAAGTCCATTTGCAATTGTGTCAAGGTAGGATACATGTGTTGTACTATCGATAAGAATCCAACTAGGTGGTTCACCAACTATATATTTACTTTGATAAATGGTATAGTAGCTTGATGAAGTTGAGTTAAAAGGTAAGTTTGCCCAACCTAGCTCTGCTATTCCTTCGATGAGATTAGGTATAACACCAAAGAATATTGTGCTTGAAATGCTTTCACGACTCGATCCACTGGGATAAATAGCTACAACCTTATAATAATATATTTGAATATTGGCATTGGCACTTGAGTGATTGTATGATAAACTAGTGTTTAATGCTTCCGCAGAATATGCCCATGTCCAATTAACATTGTCCAATGAATAGAAGATTTGAAAATCTGTAGCACTAGGATCTAACAACTCCCAATAAATGGTAACATCCCCACCTTCATGCACTTCTAAACATGTAATCAATGGTGGATCTTCGATACTAAAAGCGTTTTGTACGATTGAAATCAGTAATAATATAGTTAAAATATTCTTCAAGTTTATGCTAGTTTTAATAAAACAAAATCAAAAGTAAGACAACAGAATTGTAATTACTAATGCATCGATGGTTATTTTAGTTAAATGAATCATTTTCGAGTACACCTACTACCAGCTTTATCATACTTTCATAGCAGAAGTACTTATTTGCAATATTGATAATTTGATCAGGTGTTAGCCTCATTATTTCATTTAGGTTGTTTGTATAATCTTTGAAATCAAAATTTAAGTCATATGCACTTCTAAATCTATCAGCTTTCGCCAATGGTCCGTCGAACATCCTTAAATATGTACCATAAATATAGTTTTTTACTAGTTTTAATTCTGAGTCGGATACCTTTTCTGTTCTTAATCTATCTATTTCAATTTTTAATTCGTCAAGTGTGGCAAGTGTATGTTTTGCGTTTACTTCGGTTGAAATACACCAGTAACTTCCATGTTTATAGTTCATTAAAAATGAGTTTATCCCATAGGTATATCCCTTATTTTCACGTATATTTGACATTAGTCTCGAACCGAAATATCCTCCCAGAATGGTATTTAATAAAACTAAACTGTTATGATCGGGATGACTATATCCCACTATATGTTGCCCTACCCTGACTGCAGATTGAAGGGCGTTTTCTTTTTTTACAAATCTGTAAATAGGTTTTTCTACTCTATCAACTGCTCTTATCTCATTTTGAATATGAGTATTTGATATGCGTAATCTACCAAAATATCTATTTATTAGTGTCAAAAGTTTTTCGTTTATTTTATCACTAACTACAATATATGTTTTGTTGGTATTAAAGTGTTGCTTATGAAAACTTATTAGTTCATTCCTATCTATAATATTGTAATCATCTATACTTTTAACTTTTCCATAGGCCGATTCCGGACCAAAAACTAACTTGTTAAACTCCAGCATAGCTTTATATTTAACCCGATCGATATTAAGTAAAAACTGATTTCTTTTTCTACCTATATAATTGTCTAATTCATTTTCTGTAAATACAGGGTTTGAAATTATATCGAATATTAATGGTATGATTTTAGGTAAATGTTTGTTTAACGAGTAAAGGGTTAAAGAAGATGTATCTTTATTTAAATTTGTTTCAAGGACTGAGCCATGATAATCCAATTCATTTGCAATTTCCTCAGAAGTTTTGGAGCTAGTTCCATCTGCAAGCAGTTGGATTGTACTTTCTGCAACTAGGTTTGTTTTTTGTATAGCAGTTCCTGCATTAAAAACGACATCAATCCTTGAATAATCTATATCTCCTTCATTTATAATAAATGTTTTTAAACCATTATCTAATATAATAAGCTCCGGTTCTTCGGTAATTAAACTAATATGCTTTCTATTTACTGGCATATTTGTTCTATCTAACTTTACTATTTTACTCATATTAGATCGCTATATTTTGTTATAAACCAGAATATTTTGATTAGTAGTCTTGAAAACTTCTTTGGCTGTGTTTAAGATATCAAATTTTGAAACACTATTGTAATTATTCGATTCATCATTCCACATATTTGCATCACCTAATAATTCATAATATCCAAGACTCATTGATTTTGATAGTCCTGAGATCTTTGAAAATAGTAGGGTGGATTCTATTTTGTTTTTTACTTTTTCCAATTCATAATCTGAAACAAATTCATTTGATATAGTATTAATTTCATTATTTATGGCATCTATTCCATCTGCAATGGAAGTTTCATCCATCAATTTTGCAATTACAACAAAAAGTCCATTATCAATGTCGCCAGATATAAACGCGTTTATATCTGAAAAAGTTTCTTTATCCTTTACTAATTTTCGAAAAAGCCTTGAAGAGTTTCCATTGGAGAGTATATCTGATATTAAATCACAGTGATAGTAACCATTATCTAGTCTATCAGGCATATGCCAAGCCATGTATATTGCGTTTTGTGGAACATCTCTACTAACCTCTTTTCTTCTTTGTGATATTTGAGTTGGTTCATTGGGGTATATGCTGATAAACTCTATACCCTTTTCAATTGGCCAAAACCACTTCTTTGACAATTTTTCTATTTGTGATGTTGATATATCTCCAGAAAGTGAAAGAATTGCATTGTTAGGATTATAATACCTAGCATAAAAATCTAGCACATATTTCATTGAAGCTTTTTCGATATGTTCAATTTCTTTACCTATGGTATTCCACCTATATGGATGTTTTCTGTAAGCCAATGGTTTTAGCAGAAGGTAGGCATCTCCATATGGTTGATTCAAGTAATTCTGTTTAAATTCTTCAATTACTACTTGTTTTTGGATGTTGAGACTGTTTTCTGATATGGCTAACTTATTCATTCTGTCAGATTCCAACCAAAACGCAGTTTCTATATTATTTTTCGGTATGGTTAAATAATAGTTTGTGAAATCAGCATTGGTAAATGCATTATTTTCACCTCCTGCTTTTTCGAGGGGAATATCGAACTTAGGTATGTTTTCAGAACCTCCAAACATAAGGTGCTCAAACAAATGTGCAAATCCAGTTCTTCGAACACTCTCATTCTTCGAACCAACTTTATATATTAAATTCATGGCAACAATGGGAGTACTCTTATCTTGGTGGACAATTACTTTTAGTCCATTGTTTAACTCAAAACGGTCGAATTTTATCATATAAATACCTCTTACTTTAGCTTAGTTGTGGGATATAATAGGATTGCTTGTTATTCTTTTATAATAGTACATGCAAACATAAGGATATAACTTGAAAATGAGCTAAATATTTTGCTGTAATTATGAAATAATTGATACTTTTGTTTCACAAATTATTTTTGAAAAAAATAAAATTCACATACTTAAATACTAGATGAAAATGGAAAGAGATCAGAAAATATTTGACTTGATAAAACTCGAGAAAGAACGTCAGATGAACGGAATTGAATTAATTGCTTCTGAAAACTTTGTTAGTGAGCAGGTACTTGAAGCAATGGGTTCGGTTATGACCAATAAATATGCTGAGGGCTACCCCGGTAAAAGGTATTATGGAGGATGTGAAATAGTTGATCAAAGTGAACAGTTGGCAATTGATAGAGCATGTGAATTATTTGATGCGGAATATGCAAATGTTCAGCCTCACTCTGGTGCTCAGGCTAATATGGCTGTTTTTCTTGCTTGCCTTAAACCTGGAGATACATTTATGGGGCTTGATTTATCGCATGGAGGCCATTTGTCACATGGCTCTTTTGTAAATTCATCAGGAATCCTGTATAACCCAATTGCATATGAAGTAAGGGAAGAAACAGGGACAGTTGATTATGATGAAATGGAGAAAGTTGCACTTGAGGGTAAGCCAAAAATGATTATTGCCGGTGCATCAGCCTATTCAAGAGATTGGGATTATGAGCGTATGAGAGGTATTGCCGACCAGGTTGGTGCAATTTTAATGGCCGATATTGCTCATCCTGCAGGATTAATTGCTAAGGGTATACTTAATGATCCAATTGAGCATTGTCATATTGTAACAACAACAACCCATAAAACACTAAGAGGTCCTCGAGGAGGTATGATTCTTATGGGAGAAGATTTTGAGAATCCATGGGGACTCAAAACTCCAAAAGGAGTTACAAAAATGATGTCAACTGTTTTAAACTCAGCAGTGTTTCCAGGAATACAAGGTGGCCCATTGGAGCATGTAATTGCTGCTAAAGCAGTGGCTTTTGGAGAGGCATTAACAGACAGTTATTTTGAATATATCTTGCAAGTAAAGAAAAATGCTGCAGTAATGTCAGATGCCTTTACTTCAAGAGGATATAAAGTAATTTCAGGTGGTACTGATAATCACTTAATGTTAATTGATTTGCGTGGTAAATTCCCTGAAATTACAGGTAAAATTGTTGAGAATACACTTGTTAAAGCAGATATTACGATTAATAAAAATATGGTTCCCTTCGATAGTCGCTCTCCCTTTCAAACCAGTGGGTTAAGGGTAGGTACTCCGGCAATTACAACACGTGGTCTAAAAGAAATTCATATGGAACCTATTGTGGATCTTGTTGATGAAGTAATTTCTAATATTAATAATGAAGCTACAATTGCATCCGTAAGAAAACGAGTTAACAAGATGATGTGCGATTTCCCATTGTTTGGATATTAAATATTTCTTTGTTCTATCTGGTTGTTTTTATCCTGATGTTTCGTTTGAATTAATTGGATTTGGGTTACTAAGAACAAAATTAATTGACTGAAATCCTGTCTGTTTAGAATTGTATTGCAGTGTGCTGTGATGTTATATAAAAGGGATATCATGATTCAAATCTGACAGAGGCAAGGAGATATCTGGTACAGCTGGTATGTGATAAAAAGAGAGTTTTGTCGGTCAAACTTCATACACATTTAAGGCAGTGTGAGTTAAATATATTTGTAATATGAAACAGCTAATAATAGTTCGACATGCAAAGTCCTATTGGGGCAATATTGAACTATCTGATCATGATCGCCCGATAAAAAAGGCAGGAATTGATAGAACCAAAAAAGTCGTTGAGTTTTTTAAACGAAATGAAATATTTCCTGAGCATATACTGTCAAGCTCTGCCTTAAGAGCCATTCAAACAGCTTCTCTAATATCTAATGGCATTAACTATGATGAAAACAAAATAGAGAAAAGAAAGTCTCTTTATTTGACAGATGAAGAAAGCATTTTCGATGAAATATGTTCAGTAAGCAATTCAGTTAATTCACTAATGTTGGTTGCCCATAATCCAACATTAACCTATTTTGTTAATTTTTTTGTCGATCCGAAATTAGACAACTTACCAACAACAGGTGCTGTATGTATTGAATTTAAGACGAATAGCTGGGAAAATATAGTAGATGCTAAATTTAAAGTTAAATTTGTTGTTTTTCCACGAATGCTTTAGTAATGATTATTAATAAAAGGTTTGTTAACAGAGAGATTTCCTGGCTTCATTTTAATGAAAGAGTTTTACAAGAAGCTATGGATGAAAATAACCCTATTATTGAACGCCTCAAATTTCTTGGCATATACTCGAATAATAGAGATGAGTATTTTAGAGTTAGGGTGGCAACAATAAAAAGGATGGTGCTGGTTGATAAGAAAAGGGAAAAAAGTAGAAAAATACCGGCTACTAAAGTCCTAAAAGAGATATTGGAAACAGTTGAAGAACAAGAGAAAAAGTTTAACAATACTTTTGAAGTAATCCTTAGAGAATTAAAAAAACAAAAAATTGAGTTCCTTGATGAAACAGAGCTTAATGATAGTCAAGGAATTTTTGTGCAACAGTTTTTTAAAACTGAAGTTGTTCCACATTTGTTTCCAATAATGCTAAAAAATCTTGAAACTTCGGATGCATTACAGGATAATGCTATTTACCTTGCTGTTTTGCTAAAAGATAGCAAAGGTTATAAAGACGATGATTTTGCACTTGTTAGAGTTCCGAGCAATATGGTATCAAGATTTCTCATACTACCATCAGAAGATGATATGAATAACGTTATTATGCTCGATGATGTAATGCGTTTTTGTATGAGCGAAATATTTGCTCCATTTGGTTTTGATTGTTATCAATCATTTACGATAAAATTTACTCGTGATGCTGAATTAGATATCGACAATGATATTTCGAAAAGTTTCATTGAACAAATGAGTGATAGTATTAAGAAACGAAAAAAAGGTGCTCCTGTTCGCTTTGTATATGATAAAGATATTCCAGAAGTTTTTCTTAATAAATTATTGCGAAAATTAAATATAACAGCTTCTGATAATTTAAGGGGTGGAGGTAAGTATCACAATTTTAAGGATTTCATGTCATTTCCCAAAATCGGATCAAAGAAACTCAACTATTTGAAACTTAAACCATTGTCGCATCCTGCATTGCTTCCTGGTCATAGTATATTTAAAGCAATTAGGAAAAAGGATATACTATTGCACTTTCCTTTTCAGTCTTTTCAATATATTGTTGATTTATTGCGAGAAGCCTCCATTGATCCAAAGGTACGAGCTATTAAAATGACATTTTATCGTGCTGCACGTGACTCCAACGTTATTAATGCTTTGATTAATGCTGCTAGAAATGGGAAGAATGTTACTGTATTTTTAGAAATTCAAGCTCGGTTTGATGAAAAAGCAAATATTTATTGGACCAGAAAACTACGCGAAGAAGGAGTTAAAATAATAAAGACCCTTCCAGGTTATAAAGTTCATAGCAAACTACTGCTGATTAGAAGGAAAGAAAGTGGAAAGAATAAATATTATGCAAACCTTAGTACCGGAAATTTTAACGAATCAACAGCGAAAGTTTACGCTGATGATAGTTTGTTGACATTTGATCAAAGCATTGCCGCCGAGGTTAATATGCTCTTTCATTTATTTGAAATGCCTTATAATCCTCCTAAGTTCAAACACTTGCTGGTTGCACCATATCAACTTCGCAATAGCTTTAACAAGCTGTTAAACACAGAAATAAGAAATGCAAAACAAGGGAAAAGTGCCTGGGTCATTATTAAACTCAATAACCTTGTGGATACAAAGATTGTAAACAAGTTGTATCAAGCATCACGTGCAGGTGTTAAAATTGAAATTATTTGTAGAGGTATTTGTGTATTAATTCCTCAAGTTCCTGGGTTGAGTGAAAATATATTTGTTACAAGTATAGTTGATAAATATCTTGAACACTCACGTATTCAGATATTCTCAAATAATGATAATCCTTTATTTTACATATCATCGGCTGATTGGATGGTTAGAAATTTTGACCATAGATTTGAAACTGCATGTCCCATCTACGATGATTCACTTAAAAAAGAAATAATGGATATTATTAATATCCAGTTAAGTGACAATGTTAAAGCTCGATTAGTGAATTCAACACCAATTAATGATTATGTTGAAGCAGTAGATGGTGACAAAGTGAGATCTCAATTTGAAACATATTCGTACTTGAAAATAAAGTCAAAATCCTAATCAATATGGGCAACTTATAAAAGTTAAAAGTTCATAAACCATAATATCCTTTATAACTCAACTATTGATTAACTTTATATTTGCATGAACGATATATGATAACGAAAAATACAACAAATTAAATGCTGACAAACATTTCGTCCATAAAAAGAGCAGGAACTACACTATTTATTTTTATGATTTTTGCAATGGCATCCAAAAGTCAGATTAATTATCATCATTTCATTGCAAAAGGTCAGCTGGAATTGCAAAAGGAGAATTATTTGGATGCAATAAAGAGTTTCAATATTGCAATTAGTTCGAAGCAAGATGGCTTTGAAGCCTTCTTTTTGAGGGGAATAGCAAAATTTAGTTTGGGTGACTATCAAGGTGCTGTTAATGATTTTACCAAAACGGTCAATTTTCACCCCTTGTATGCACGAGCTTATCAGTACCGGGGGATTTCATATGATCGTTTGCTTGATTATGCTCATGCGGTGCGGGATTTTAATAAAGCCCTTGAAATTGATCCATTTAATCCAGATATATTTCTGGCTCGTGGCGATACAAAAATGCATATTCGAGATTTTAATGGTGCCGTAGATGATTTTACTTCTTCAATTAATTTAAAAAAGAATGTTGCATCTGCATGGTTAAATCGTGGTATTGCAAAGCACTTTTTGGATGATAATATCGGAGCTCTTGAAGACATTGATCAGGCCATTTATCTTGACTATTTTAATGCGGAAGCCTGGGTTAAAAGGGGCATGATTAAATATGAATTAGATAGCTTAGAATCAGCTCTTCAAGACTATGACCATGCAATATCCCTAAATGATGATAATCCATATGTATATTTCCAAAGAGGACTTACCTATTTGAAATTAAAAGATACAGTAAGTACAATATCCAATTATAATAAAGTTATTGAGCTTGATCCAAATAATGCTTTGACTTATTATAATCTAGCTATTGTATATCAGTCATCTGACAAATATGATGAAGCCATTGCTGCCTATGATGAGGTTACCCGAATAAATCCTTTTAACATTTATGCCTATTTTAATCGAGGAAATCTTTATGCCCAACGAAAAGAGTACATGAATGCAGAAAAAGATTTATCTACAGCCATCGAGATTTTTCCTGATTTTACTGGTGCTTATATCAATAGATCATCAGTTCGTGAAGCACTTAAGGATAGAGTTGGGGCTAAAAAAGATCATGATAGAGCTACAGATATTATTGCTGCAACAAATAGTGATGAACTGGATGCGAATATACTCTATAGCAGATATGCTGATTCTGCCTATTTCAATAGAATAATTGAGTTTGAGGCCGATTTTGTAAATGGGAATATGCAGAAAGGTAGAATACAGTTTAATAGAATTAGTATTGTTCCTAAATCAAATTTTTATTTGATATATGCCTTTGATCTACCAGATTCGGTATATATGAAATACAAGCAATATGAGTATTTTGATGAGAACATATCAGCTTTTAATGCAGATAATAAATTGGGGATTAGATTTGTTTTTACAACTCGTGACTGGCCTGTAACCAAGGAAACAGCGCTTAAAGAGTTGCAAAGAATAGATAGCACAATTTTAATTGCAGGTGATACAGCTGGTGCCTATTTTCTAAAGGGGGTGATTAATAGTATGTTACAAAACTACACATCCGCTATTAATGCATATGATATAGCCCTTGAGTACGATCCAAACATATCATATGCCCTACTAAACAGGGGAACCTTGAGATATGAAATGGATGAGTTTATCTATCATGATAGTAAGTATACAAACTCAATTACCATAAGCAGCAGCTCATTTTCCGGAAAACAAAATTCAAATATTAAAGTACCAGATCATAAACAATCATTAAAGGATTTCAATGAGGTTGTTAAGCAAAACCCTGGTTTGCCTTTTGTTTACTATAATAGGGCTAATGTAAAGTTAACAATTAAGAAGTTTCAGCGAGCCATAGATGACTACTCAACTGCAATTAAACTACAACCCACACTTGCTGAGGCCTATTACAATAGAGCCCTTACACTATTATTTGTAGATGAAATAAACTTGGCCTGCAAAGATTTAAGTAAAGCAGGTGAGTTGGGCATCACCGAGGCATATAATGTTATAAAAAGGTATTGTAATAAGTAAGAGTTGATTACAATGGAAATAAACTATTGTATTTCATCAAGAAGTAAACTAACGAATTATGGTCTCTTTTCTGTCTGGTCCATAAGAAACCATTTTTACTGGAACACCAACACTATCTTCAATAAACTTAATATAGTTCTTTAAGTCGCACGGTAGATCATAATAATTTGATGCAATAGTTATATCAGACCGCCAACCATGTAGCGTTGAATATACAGGAGTAATCATGTCTTCTTCGTCATCAAAAGGAAGCTCCATGGTTTCGTCTCCATTGACCATATATTTTGATGCGACCCTAATTTCCTTGAATTGATTCATTACATCTGACTTCATCATCATCAATTCGGTAACACCATTTAGCATTATTGCGTACTTTAAGGCAGGAATATCAAGCCATCCACAACGCCTGGGGCGTCCTGTGGTTGAACCAAATTCATTTCCAACATCACGTAGCATTTTACCGTCCTCATCAAACAATTCAGTAGGAAATGGTCCACTACCAACTCTTGTGCAATATGCTTTAAATATACCAAAGACCTTACCAATTTTGCTTGGAGCAATACCTAAGCCATTACAAACACCAGCTGTGGTTGTGTTAGATGAAGTTACAAATGGGTATGAACCAAAATCTATATCAAGTAGAGTTCCTTGAGCTCCTTCGGCAAGAATCTTTTTACCTTCTTCGAGTTGTTTGTTAAGAAAATACTCACTATTTACTTTTTTAAGCTCATTAAGAACTTTTAACGCATCATGCCAGTTTTTTTCATATTCGATAAAAAGTTGACCATCAATTTCAATGCTCTTATAATCTGGATTATATTGTTCAATTATTTTAATATGTCTTTCCCGAGCCAATCTGTATTTGTTCTCGAAATTACTTTTCTCAATGTCACCAACCCTTATACCATTTCTGCTTATTTTGTCAGTGTAGCACGGGCCAATACCCTTAAGTGTAGAGCCTATTTTATCTTTACCCTTTGCTTTTTCATAAACTGCATCTAGTAATCTGTGGGTAGGTAATATCATATGTGCTTTTCGTGATACAAGGAGGTTTTCTCTAACGTTGATATCACTTTCATCAAGCTTATTTATCTCTTTTTGTAGAATAAATGGGTCAATAATTACACCATTACCAATAACATTAATAGTATTTGGGTTGAAAATACCAGATGGGATAGTGTGAAGAACAAACTTCTTGTTATCGAACTCTATGGTGTGTCCTGCGTTAGGTCCTCCTTGAAAACGAGCAATAATGTCATATTGAGGTGTTAGTACATCAACTACTTTACCTTTACCTTCATCGCCCCATTGCAATCCTAGTAATACATCTATCTTCATGCTATTTAAATTGTTACTTTTGTGTGTATATTAACTAATAATCAGTAATCTAACAGATAGTTACATTAAAAAACCCTGTGCATCTTAACAGGGTTTTCTTAAAATAGCAAAAGTAGTAAAATGTAGTTGTTCAGGTAAAATAGTTATCAAATTTTACTAACTATCTTTTTTTGCTCCATCTTTATGCGAGCTGCATTTACCATAAAAAGTTAAGGAGTGGTATGCGACTTCAACTCCCAAAAGTTCTTCCACAGATTTTTGGATCTCTTGTATCCTTGGATCACAGAACTCTAAAACTTTACCATCAGTAGTGCAAACAAAATGATCGTGCTGCTTAAACTTAAAAGATCGTTCGAATTGAGCACAATTGTTTCCAAATTGGTGTTTTGTAACTAGGTTACAATCAAGTAATAATTCAATTGTATTATAAAGAGTTGCCCTACTAACACGGTATTTATTATTTTTCATTCTAATATAGAGCGTTTCTATGTCGAAGTGTCCTTCGGTGGCATATATCTCTTTTAAGATAGTATAACGCTCGGGTGTTTTACGGTAACCCTTAGATTCAAGATGTTCTGTAAAAAGTTTTTTTACGGAATCATATGTATCTTTTTTATTATTTAATTTCATGCCTGGATATTTTGGCGTAAAATTAGTAAATTTCTTTTATTTAGTTTAAGTA
>JAERTF010000086.1 GCA_016845105.1 Bacteroidota bacterium
ATCTCGCTCTGATTTAAAATGATTTCTACAAGATTCTTCGCTATCAAAATGTGCTGTAAAGCTAAATATATTCATCATCTCTATTTTCCTCAAAGATAAGTATTTATATTGAATTATTAGTGTTTACGGACATACAAAATGAATAATTATACAAATCAAAAAACCAAATTTATTAAATCAATTTACTTGTTAACAACAGCATTGCTGTTACTTGCGACTGACATATATTCTCAAACCGGAGAGGTTATTAATCTGGGATTGTATGGCGGTCGGAGTAATGACTTTGCCTGGGCTTACTCAACCAATAGATTATTTTCTGCAGTGGAAACACCAGCTAGTATTTTTTATAGCGATGATGATTGCTTAACATGGACACAGCCGTTTCCGGTTGATTCATTGGAATATACAACTGGTAGTACCAGAAGAGGATGGGGTGGAAGAGCAGTAAGAGTTGTAACGAACTGGAATGGTTGGGTAGGTGTAATAACCTCAGAGTCAGGTGGCACATTAAACTCTTCGGTAATAAGTTATAATGATGGTGATAGTGCATCTTTTAAGACTGCTTTTGATGGTTATTTGATGAACCAAATAAACTCATCCTACAGCACAAATATGAGAACATCAGCAATAACACTGAGTGATTCATGGTTCTATGTTGGATTGGAAAGTGCTTTGACCAGGGTTAATGATACTAGCACTTTGGGAATACATAATATAGTACTCGATCTGGATACTTCTTCAGTTGTTGGTAGCAATACCGAAATAAACTGGTTAGCTGTTTCAAGCAATACAACAGGTTATCCTGTATTGTTTGTTGCCAACGCAATGGGTACTAACTATGGTAATCTATATAGTTTTGACGGCTCGTATATTACTGAGATTACGGGTTTGCCAACCGGGTATGCTTTTGAAAGGATATTTATTCACCCCGCTGATAATTCATTGGATACACTTGTTACTTCTGCAATTTCTATTACCGGAAATACAAGAAAAATTTATTTATCAACTGATAGTGGTGTGGCTTGGACTGATATTACACCTTCAGGTGGCACTAACTGGGCATTACAAAATGCTGATTACAACCCAACCTGGGTATCGCAAATGCCTGATAGTTATGGCTTGCGACTATCGTTCCCCGGAGTTGATAAATCAGATAATCTTGGTACAAGTTGGAGTAGCCATATGCTACCAGATAATGCAAGTGCTACTCATCCTTCCGACACAAATAAAGTAGTTGGATCGAAAAACAAAGGACCTCAGCTAAGCACAACCGGGGCAATGGGAAGTTTTAACAACCCCGATAATGAAGGGCATTCGGCAGTGAGTATGAATAAAATTGCTACATCAGATAGTATTTATTATGTGTCGACCAAAGCAGGTTTAGGATATACAACAGCTTATTTTAACACATCCGTTACTGGTGTTGATCAATGGCAGCCACCATATGGAGATTTTCCAATCTCAGGAGTAGGTGGAGATGATGGAATACAATGTGTGTCTATCGACCCAACCGATTCATTACATGTTGTTGCAGGTTCAAGTAGTGGTTTTCATGTAACAACAACTGGTCCTGCTGGTTTCTCATCAATTACACCTTCGGGCTGGGATACTGGTACACAGCGTGATGCTCGTGTTACCGATATTAAATTTGTATCAAGTGATACAATAATTGCCTGTACTGGAACAGCTTCAAACGTATTACCAAATTCATCACTTGATTATGGTAATGTTTGGTTATCCACGGATGGAGGAAATAGTTGGACAAAATCAACACCCTCTGATGGTGGTAATACATTTGAACAGGGTAATGTTGTTGCAGTAGGATGGGGTAATAGTGATACAACAATTTATATAGGTTGTGGGTATTTCGATTCTAATAGTCCAAATGAACCAGGCCAATTATGGAGTAGCGATGATTATGGCACTACATGGAGTTTTGTAAACTCAGGTCCAACAGGTCAGAGTGGTTCTTCTACCCCCAATATGCCAATATATGATATGGAAGTGCATCCCGATCCCGACAGTAATCATGTAGTATATATAGCTTCGGGGCAAAACCTTGATTATGCATTTGTTAAATCACTTGATGGTGGAACCACATACAATTATATAAGTAGTATAACTCCTCATGGAGCATATTCATCCATTCTTATTAACAAAAATAATAATGAAATAGTGTCTATATCAGCTCGACGAAATCTATTCAGATTTAATACAATATTAAACTCAGCAACAACAGTATTTACCGGACTTCCGGGTGAGTTTGTTCCTGATCTTGAAACTGGGTCAACTTTGCTTGGGACAACAACAGGTTTGTACAAGCTAGTTGAAGAACCAGGTAGTTTAACTACTAAATGGAATGGAACGGGTGTTTGGTCGAATAGCAGTAACTGGTCGAATGGCGTACCATATGAGATATCGAACGCTATTATTGAAACAGGAACAGTTAGTGTAGATATAGGTGGTAAAGCATATGACGTTACTGTTATTCCTACGGCAGCTGTTACTGTTGAAACAGGAAATAGTTTGAGTATCGGAGGTGATTTTACTTTAGAGTCAGACGATAGTGGATATGCTTCATTTATTGATAATGGTACGATAACAGTATCAGGTGCTGTTACTGTTGAAAGATATATTACAGATGAACAATGGCATTATATTACCCCTCCAATTTCGGATGGTCAGGCAGGAGTTTTTTCAGGATTATGGCTTGATTATTGGGTGGAAAGTGGTAGTGAATGGATATCTATTACATCGGCAACCGAAGATTTGCTTGCTGGTAAGGGATATAAAACCTGGGCCAGTGGAGGAACAACAGGAGATGTAACACTTTCATTTGTTGGTACCATGAACTCAAGTACATATAGCCCGCCAATTTCCTTAACAGGTGATCCTGATGAAAACGGATGGAATTTAATTGGAAATGACTTCACTTCTGCCATAGACTGGGGAACTGACAATGACCCCAATGGCGATTTTATATTAACAAATATTGATAATACGATTTATTTCTGGAACGGATCACAATATGCCACATATAACCCAGCCGGTAATGGCGGTGATGGTGAGGGTACAAATGGTGGATCAAGATACATAGCATCAATGCAAGGCTTTTTTGTTCATGCCAATGATGCCTCTCCTGCAATTACAATACCAGCATCTTCAAGGTTACATAATAGTCAGGCATTTAGAAATACCCAGTCATTTAAGGAAACAATTAGTTTAACTGTTCATTCATCAAGTTATTCGGATGAGCTTATAGTATCAACTAACGATATGGCTACGGAGGGTTTTGATGTGCAATATGATGCATATAAACTATATGGAATAGCCAGTGCACCACAGTTTTACAGTGTTGCCGAAAATGACATACTATCGGTAAATCACCTGCCAACTAATAATCTTAAAGTTGATGTTCCTTTGGGCTTTCATGCTGCTAGTCAGGAGATGCATTCCATTTCAATAGATGGTACAGAAAGTTTCAACGAAAATGTTACCATTAGTTTGGAAGATATTCAGGATGATATGTTGATTAATCTTCGAACCGATTCGGTATACACATATTTTGCATCACCAGGTGATGATCCAAATAGGTTTATTTTGCACATTGATCACAATCCTGTTTCTATAGAGCAGTTTGATAAACAAATCGAGAATATCGTGTATGTAGACAACGAAAATTTAGTAATTGAGAATATTCATGATAATGCCATTGTAGGTGAACTAAAAATATTTGATATGCTTGGTAGACTGCATTTTGCAGATACTTTATCAGGTGCTTCCAAACAAACTTTTACACTAACTCTTAATCAGGGGCAGTATATAGTAATGATTTCTAATAATATAGATGTTTACACTAAGAAGATAATTGTAAGATAAATAAATTACCGAAATGAGAACCCCGGCTCAACATACCATAAGTTTGATTGTAATTCTAATTATTTGCTTCATTTCTATGGAAGTGTTTGCAGGGACATCCCCACCTGATCCTGGCGGCGATCCTTCCGGGGGAGGACCCCCGGTTGGTGGTGGTGCCCCCATAGGAAATGGTATCTATATTCTAATTTCCGCTGGTTTATTATATGCAGTTTACAAGA
Organism: Bacteroidota bacterium; assembly: GCA_016845105.1. Lineage (GTDB taxonomy): Bacteria > Bacteroidota > Bacteroidia > Bacteroidales > F082. The sequence goes on from JAERTF010000086.1 coordinate 4,098, forward strand.
TGAAAAGCTTCTTGCGGCTCAAAGAAAAGACTAAAGTTTGAACTATTCTTCTTGTTCTTCAAGCTCTTTAAGTTTACTCTCAAGATTTTTATCGTAAACATGCATTGCCCTCATACTCATACCCATATTTGAAAATCCCCCGTCGTGGAAAAGGTTTTGCATTGTAACTTTTCTTGTTAGGTCTGAAAATAGAGTTATACAATAATTGGCACACTCTTTGGCATCTGCGTTTCCCAATGGTGACATCCTTTCGGTAAAATCAAGTAAACTACCAACTCCTTTAACCCCAGAACCAGCAGTTGTTAATGTAGGTGATTGAGACACTGTGTTTACTCTAATTCTACGTTCACGACCATATATATATCCGAAACTTCGGGCAATCGATTCGAGTAATGCTTTGGCGTCTGCCATATCGTTATATCCATATAGTGTTCGTTGGGCAGCAATATATGATAAAGCTACAACTGAACCCCATTTGTTGATGGCATCCAATTTAAATGCAACTTGTAACATCTTATGAAACGAAACAGCACTAATATCGAGGGTTTTATTAAGAAAATTATAATCTAAATCGTTATAAACACGCTTCTTTCTAACATTAAGTGACATGCCTATTGAGTGTAGTACAAAATCAATTTTGCCACCTAGTACTTCCATTGACCTTTCGAAAACATGGGTAAGGTCGGAGGTTTTTGTTGCATCAGCCGGAATAATCTCAGCATTACATTTTTTCGCAAGTTCATTTATCTGTCCAAAACGAAGAGCCGTTGGTGTGTTGCTTAATGTTATTGTTGCACCTTCTTCGGTTGCTTTCTCGGCTATTTTCCATGCAATTGATTTATCGTCCAAAGCACCAAAAATAATTCCTCTTTTTCCTTTTAATAGATTATATGACATGCTATATTTATTTAGTTATATCACTATTTAGATTGATTCCAAACGGCAAAGATATAAAGTATTTATAATTTCAAAATTTTATTGTGAAAGTCACAAATTAGAAACATTATTATTCATCTCTTTCGAGCAGAAGGATGGAGTGTTGTGAAACAATAAAATATTTCTGATTATGATACTGAAATTCAATGGCACCCTTTTTTAAAAATATCGCTAAGTCACCAAGTTTGGCTTGCAATGGTATATAATTAGCATTGTCATCTTTCTTTTTCCAAGGTTCATCAAAATCATCAGAAGGAACAGGAATAGGATATCCAGGACCTGTTTTTATAACCCATCCACTTTGTACCTCTTCTTTTTCTTTATATCCCGGAGGCAATAATAACCCACCTGTTGATTTGTTGGATTGGTTGTTGGGCTTGATTAACACTCTGTCTCCCACAACAATAAGCTTGTCAATTCGTCCATCAAATTTATCAGTCATAGTTTTGTTTTGTGATTTGCAAAAATAATTAATTTCGTATCCTAACACAATCTGCATCAATAAACAAAATCATATGTTAAAAGTATTTTCACCATTCGACTCTCAATTGATTAAGGAAATTCCATTACAAAATATTAAAGATGTAGAAAAGGCACTAGAAAATGCATATGCGCTTTCTAAAGATAATTCAAATTGGTTACCAAGATGGCAAAGGATTGAGATACTCGAAAGAGTTGTTTCAATAATGGAGTCAAGGATTGAAAAATTAACAAATATAGCAGTTGAGGAAGGTGGGAAACCTTATATGGACTCGAAAATTGAGGTGAATCGCGCAATTGTTGGGGTTAAGATTGCAATTGAACAAATAAGTCAACTAGCTGGTGAACAAATACCTATGGGGCAAACCAGTTCGTCGGAAAATAGATTGGCATTTACCATTAGAGAACCAATTGGTGTTGTTGTATCGATAAGTGCATTTAATCATCCCTTAAATTTAATAGTTCACCAAACTGTTACGGCCATTGCTGCCGGAGCACCAGTTATTATTAAACCAGCTCTTACAACTCCACTTACATGTATTGAATTTATGAAGATTCTGTATGAGGCTGGATTGCCCAGTGAGTGGTGCCAATGTATAATTTGTGGTGATGAGGATGCAGAAAAATTAGCTACTGATAGCAGAGTAAATTATCTTTCATTCATAGGGTCAGCAAAAGTTGGATGGTATCTGCGTTCAAAATTATCTCCTGGAACCAGATGTGCGTTGGAACATGGTGGAGTAGCGCCTGTTATTGTGGAACCTGATGCTGATATAGATGAATTATTGCCAGCAATTTTAAAAGGTGGAATGTATCATGCTGGTCAGGTTTGTGTTTCTGTTCAGAAAGTTTTCATTCATGAAGATATAATTGCTCATGTTTCAAAGAGTTTTGCTGAAATGGCCAATAAGCTAATAGTTGGAGATCCTTTGCTCAAGGATACCGAAGTTGGCCCAATAATACTTAATAAAGAATTAGATAGAGTCGACCAATGGGTAAAAGAAGCTGTTGAGATGGGAGGAGAATTATTAACCGGTGGTATGCGTATTTCCAATAGTTGTTATCAACCCACAGTAATACTAAATCCATCTCATAATGCTAAAGTTTCTATGCTCGAGGTATTTGGCCCTGTAGTTTGTTTGTATTCATATAAAGATATAGATGAAGCCATTAGAATTGCAAATTCTCTACCAACGGCATTTCAGGCTTCTGTTTTTACCAAGAATATTGATAAGGCAATGGGGGCGGTAGCTATGTTTAATGCCTCTGCAGTAATGATAAATGATCATACAGCTTTTAGGGTTGACTGGATGCCATTTGGAGGCCGTGATTTATCAGGAATAGGTATTGGGGGCATACCATATACCATTAAGGAAATGACACGCGAAAAGTTAATAGTAATAAAAAGTAAACAAATTCAATAATTAGATTTAATTCATAGCATAATATTAATATCTTTAGGTTTTAATGTTTGATGATCAAATGCCACTATACCGTTATTTTATATTGATTTTTTTTTCACTTTGTAATCTTGAGTCGTTTTCTCAATTACAAGGAGGTACAGATAACTTATCTAATAGTGAAGCCGTTAAAATAGTGAATCAAAAATCCAATGAATGTTGGGCATTGCGAGAAAAAAATCCTGAATTAGCCATTGCAATCGCAAATGAAGGCCTTCAGATTGCTAAAAAACATAATCTCGACCACTTATCTGTAGTATTTGAAGGTTATATAGGGGTTATATATCTTCACTATTTATTCGATATAAAAAAGGCAATACCATATTTTCATCGTTCACTTGAAGGTAGTTTAAAATATGGTGATTCTATTCAATTGGCATTCACTTATAATAATTTGGGTGATGCATTTATGCTAACTGGTAATATTCCTTTGGCTCTTCAATATTCCGAGAATTCACTAAGTATATTTAGGAAATATGGTCATCAAATGGGAACTGCATATGGATATATTAATTTGGGATTAGTTTATCGAAATGAAAATAGACATCATCTTGCAATAGATTATTTTAAAAAAGCTATTGCGATTAGAGAAGAAGTAGGAGACTCTACTGGAATAGCTTCAGCAAATTTAGAATTGGCTAAAACATATTTGGAAGAAGGTCACCTAGAGTTGGCAATGGATATGTTTAAAAAATCGTATGGGCAGCATGTAGAACTTGATAATAGTTCTTATGCCGCCTATTGCTTAAACGGCATGGCCACCATTTTTTATCTGAAGAAGCAATATGATAAGGCGTTTGAAAGTTTCTCTGAGGCACTGGAAATAAACAGAAATAATCATCATTTTTATGGCCTAATTGATAATTATATTGGTTTAGCGTTGGTTTATGCACAGCAAAACAAGGAGAAGGAAGGTGAAGAAGTACTATCCAATGCTCTGGAGATTTCATTTGAATTAGGATTACAATCAAGAATATTAGAAACCTACAAGACATACGGAAAGTTCTACAGACTGCTTAGGAAGTATGCAAAAGCAGCAGAAAGCTTTGATAGATTTTTGGTAATGTATGATTCAATATTGTCTGTTCAACAATTCGAAATACTTAGTGAGATTCAGAATAATTTCGAAATTAGCCAAAATCTAAGTAATGCAAAATTAGAGATTGAAAATAAAAAATTGGAGCGTAACTATTTGGTAATTTTAATACTACTTATGGTATTAATCGTTACAGCAATAATTTGGAGGTTATATGTTCAGCGAAATATGAATAGGAAGTTGAGAATTGCAAACCAAGGTAAGGATAAATTATTTTCGGTTATCTCACATGATTTAAAAAGCCCTTTTAATTCACTTTTGGGGTTTAGCGAAATACTTATTGAAGTACTAAAAAATAAAGAGTATGAAAATGCATTGGAATACGCTCAGGTAATAAAAAGTTCATCCAATGAAACCTTAAATCTTTTGAATAATTTGCTTACCTGGGCTCGATCACAAACCGGAAAGGTTGCATATAGTCAGACCCTATTCCCACTTAACGAATTGTTTGGTGAAATTCAGAACTATTACAATATTACATCACAAAAAACCAATGTATTATTGAAGTTTAATAGTTCAATAAGTCATAATATTTTAGCTGATCAGGCAATTTTAAGAATAGTTATTACAAATATTATTTCTAATTCTTTTAAATATACACAATCGGGTGGTGAAATTGTTATTGATGCCCACACAACTCCGTCAAGTATAGTTATTAAGGTAACTGATAATGGTATAGGGATGACAAACAAAACCCTGGCAAGTATCTTTAGTACACATCAAAATATAGAAAGTAAATTAGGTATACGAGAAGAGAAGGGTACAGGGTTGGGATTGTCGATTTGTCAGGATTTGATTAAGTTGCATAAAGGTACAATATCAGCAGTAAGTAAATTAAATGAAGGTAGTACATTCATTATTGAGATTCCCCAATAATTGACATCATACATACTTAAGATTAATTAATTAGGTTATAATACTAGGACAAGTTAGGATATTACCTAGCATTTTCTAAAAATCATCTAATTTTGTAACGAACAAAAGTTAAAAACATGGCTCTATTTTTTTTTAAAACTCCACGACCAAAATCCTTTAGTTATAAACCTAGGTATTTCGATGAAAAGAGAGATGAACTTGAAAAAAGGAGAGCTGTAATGGGAATTGAAAATGAACTTTCTCATAACGAAGGGCTAAAATTACGTATGTCGAATAGATGGGGGAAATATAATACTAGTAATGAAAAGTCGGTATTATCAAAAGTAGTAACATATATGGTATATGCTACATTTATCGGACTTAGTATTTATTTCATACTTTTCACAGATATTATTGAGAACATGTTAAAGGCCTTTGGAGTTACCAACTAAAATACGATTATAAATTCATGTCTAATATTATTAAACTACTTCCTGATTCGGTTGCAAATCAAATTGCTGCAGGTGAGGTAATCCAGCGTCCTGCATCAGCAGCCAAGGAGTTACTTGAAAATGCAGTTGATTCAGGTGCTACTAAAATTACACTTTCGATTAAGGAAGCCGGTAAAACCCTTATTCAGGTTACTGATGATGGAAAGGGTATGTCGGAGATTGATGCCAGAATGTGCTTCGAAAGGCATGCCACATCAAAAATAAACAAGGTTGATGATTTATTTGCAATAAAAACCATGGGTTTCCGTGGCGAAGCAATGGCATCAATAGCGGCAATTGCTCAGGTAGAGCTAAAGTCGAAGGTAGAAGGTGAAGAAATAGGAACTGTTGTTGTTATTGAGGGATCAGAGATTAAAGGTCAAGACCCATGTCAGTGCGCAAAAGGGACAAATATATTGGTTAAGAACTTGTTTTATAATGTGCCGGCACGAAGAAATTTTCTAAAATCAAATACTGTTGAGCAAAGGCATCTAAACGAAGAGTTTGTTAGAATTTCGATGATTAATTATAATGTTGGATTCAGCTTCTATAATAACGATAAGCTTGCATATAAACTATTGCCGGGGAGTTTTAAATCCAGAATTGCGGCACTATTTGGTAATGTATATAATGAAAGGCTTCTACCTGTTGAACAGGAAACAGATATAATTAAAATTGGAGGTTTCATAGGCAAACCCGAGTTTGCGAAAAAGACTAGAGGCGAACAGTATTTCTTTGTAAATGGAAGGTTTATTAAACACCCTTATTTACACCATGCTGTTAATAATGCTTACAATGAATTAATCCCGGTTGATTCATTTCCATCATATTTCATAAATATTGAAATTGATCCCAAAGACATTGATATTAATATTCATCCTACTAAAACAGAGGTTAATTTTCAGGATGCAAGATATATTTATGCAGTATTGCATGCCGCAGTTAAACAATCAATAGGCAAGTATTCGCTAACCCCAACACTCGATTTTGATGTAATACCAGATATTGAGGCAGCGTTTCAAACATTACCATCCGATAAGCTTAAGCAACCTACCATAAACATTAATCCCGATTTTAATCCCTTTGAGAAACAGGAATCTGATTTTTCGCAAAGTAAACATTCGTATAGTAAACCAAGTGTTGAAAACTGGGAGTCGCTTTATCAAAAAAATGATAACCCTGATGTTAAAACCAATAAGAGTGATGGTTTTCAACATAAAAACATTGATCCTGATTCGGTTTACGAGCCAAATAAATTTATGCAAGTTCATAATAGGTATATAATGTGTAATGTTAAATCGGGCCTTATGTTAATTGATCAGAATCTGGCTCATGTGAGGATTAAATATGAAGAAATTCTTGATAGATTGAAAGGTTCAAAACAACACTCTCAACAGCAACTGTTTCCTCAAAATATACACCTTTCTCCAGATGACTTACAAATAATTAAAGCTCTTGATTCTGAATTAACAAACATTGGGTTTACAATCGAGGAAGCGAGTGGAAACGATATTGTAATTGTTGGTATTCCTACTGATATGGTTGAAGATAATGTAGTCGAAGTCATTGAAAAAATCATCGAAAATCATAAGGCCAATAGGGATAATTTGAATTATGATAAAAATATTAACTTGGCACGCTCCATTGCCATAAGTTCAGCTATTAAGTCTGGCACTAAACTTGATGATAGAGAAATGCAAGAAATTTTCGACAAGTTATTTATGTGCAAGATGCCAAAGGTATCACCCGATGGTAGAAATATACTTAAAATAGTAACTGTAAATGAGATTGAACAACTACTTGCAAAGATTAAATGATGGATTGGCCTACTATATTGTAGGTTGATTTTTTCAAATTAAATTAGAAAATACATATGCAACAATATCGACCATCAGGTTTTTCTATGTTACCATTGGTAGTTAAGAACTTATTAATTATAAATGGTATTTTTTTCCTGGCCACAATGGCCTTGGAAAGTTCTCTACATATTGATCTTGTAAAGTATCTGGGATTACATTATCCTCTATCCACTGATTTTGGAATATGGCAACTTGTTTCATATATGTTTATGCATGGCGGTTTTACCCACATACTATTTAATATGTTTGCCCTATGGATGTTTGGCAATACTCTGGAAAATGTTTGGGGACCAAAACGGTTTTTAAACTATTACCTTATCACGGGAATAGGTGCTGGTGTAATACAAATTCTAATAGCTTACTTACGAATTAAATCAATTGAAACGGGCTTACACCCTGATCAAATTGCAATGGTGATTCAAGAGGGAGCAGATGTGTTAAGTAGAGGGATGAATTATCAGGATCCAGGTATGAGCTCCCTCAACCTTATTATAAATACACCAACAGTAGGTGCCTCAGGCGCTGTTTTTGGAATACTACTTGCGTTTGGAATGATGTTCCCCAATTCATTAATTTATGTGTATTTTGCCATACCAATTAAGGCGAAATATTTTGTTATGATATATGGAGCCATAGAATTGTACATGGGATTCTCAAATAACCCTGGAGATAATGTTGCCCATTTTGCACACTTGGGAGGGATGATATTTGGCTTTTTCCTAATAATGCTCTGGAAGAAAAAAGGAGATATTAATAGTTTTAATTAATCAAGTGTAGTATTATGTTCTCATATAATCAACCTCAATCCAATACAGGAGACTTTTTAAAGAAATTATTTTTTGGGAAGAATATTCTGTCGAGGTTAATTCTAATAAATACAATAGTCTATCTTCTGGTAAATTTAGTAGGAGTAGTAACCGGATTGTTTAGTGATGGCGGTGCTGTTTTTAATCCATTGGCAAAGGCACTATCGTTGCCCTCAAACTTAAGTGCATTGGCTTCTAAGCCATGGACTTTGTTTACTTATATGTTTTTACAGGAGAATTTTTTTCATCTATTGTTTAATATGGTGATGCTATACTTTGGTGGTATGATCTTTCAAGAATACTTAAATCAAAAAAAACTACTCTGGACATATTTAATAGGTGGTTTGTTTGGAGGATTGTTTTTTGTGATAGCCTTTAATAATTTTCCAGCCTTTACTTCAAATAATAATATAAACATTGCAATGGGTGCTTCAGCATCGGTATTAGCTATAATTATTGCAATATCAACCTATGTGCCTGATTTTACCGTTCATTTGTTTCTATTCGGTAAGTTGAAGTTAAAATATCTGGCCATAATATTTATTATTATTGATGTGGTTAGTATTCAAAGTGGTAATTCGGGTGGTCATATTGCTCATTTGGGAGGTGCACTATGGGGATTCATCTATGCATTTTCATTAAAGAAAGGTAGTGATTATTATAGGGTATTCGATTCATTCACACTGCCAAAATTTACATGGAATAAAAAAGATGCAAAATTCAGTACGAAGCGACCTGCGAGTGGCAAGCCAATGACCGATGATGAATACAATTCGAGAAGAGCTGCATCCCAAGAAGAGATAGATAAAATATTGGATAAGATATCAAAGTCGGGTTACAGTAGCCTCACAAAAAAGGAAAAGGAAATGCTGTTTAAAACAAGTAATAAGAAATAACCTATTCAACAATAACATTACCTTTGACTGGATATAAATTCTAAGAAATCGAAGATTAGAAGTAGGTACTACATATTAAATAACCTGATCCTGTTTATCAGTATTATAGTTGGGATTGCATTACTCATATCTGCTTATGCAGGCCAGATAGCACCATCTCAAAATTCATGGCTTCAGGCATTTGGGTTGATTTACCCCATATTGTTTATAGTGAACCTGATTATCCTGTTATATTGGTTATTGTTAAAGAGCAAGATTGTAATTATTCCCATAGTAGTTGTGTTATTTGGGTTAAATAATGTTATTGACAATTTTCAAATCACCTTTTTTAACTCCAAGAATGGAAATGGAGTTGAGGTTAAAGTGCTTTCGTATAATGTTCAAAATTTCAATGAGCTAAAAATTAGTAATGGAGGTGTATCCACTAAAAAAAGGATCTTGAACTTTTTGTTGGAACAAGATGATGATATAGTCTGTTTGCAAGAATATCATTCAACCAGTAATAATTTGTACGAACCCTTGAAAGAAATTAGAGATACTTTAGAAGCACAATCCTATTTTTATGAGTCTTATTTTAATCCAAGTTATAATCAGCTATCTGGTTTAGTTACATTTTCAAAATATAAAGCTGTAAATAAGGGTAAACTTAAGTTTAAAGGAACCCGACTATTTGGTATTTACACAGATGTAATAATTAGAGCCGATACAGTACGAATATATAATATCCACTTGGCTAGCATAAAGCTTCAACCCGAAGATCTTGATTTTGTTGTTAATCCAGAGGTTGAAAATAGCGAAAGCTTTAGAAATAAGACTTATGATATTTATAGTAAGTTAATGCTTGCCTATGAATTAAGAGAGCGTCAATTAGATGTATTAATTAGTGAGATTGAATCATGTAATTATCCTATTATACTTTGTGGCGATTTTAACGATACCCCTTCATCATGGGTGTATAACCAACTTGCAAATTACCTGTCAGATACTTTTGTTAGCAAGGGTAATGGGATAAGTGTAACATATGCAGGACCACTGCCATTGCTGCGAATTGATTATATCCTGCATAGCAATAGTTTTAAAACAGGGGAGTATACAAAACACAATTTCAGAAGCTCTGATCACTTTCCTATTTCAGCAATCATATACTGCAAATAATACTTTCTAGTTTGTAATTTCATCACAAACTAAAAATAATATGAAGAGTTATTTTTGTTAAGTAATTGTTAACTAAAGAATTTAAATTATCTGATTTCTTAAATTTGCTAAAAACAGTATTATGCAAAATAAAATTTTCACTTTCGTATTAGGTCTTATTTTAGTTATGGGAACAACAATTAGTGCCCAGGGATTTTATGACTACACGGTTAAAGATATTGATGGAAATAGTTTCGATATGAGCCAATTAAAGGGTAAAAAGATTATGATTGTCAATGTTGCGTCAAAATGCGGCTTAACACCTCAGTATGAAAAACTTGAAGCTCTATATAAGGAATATAAAAATGATAATTTTATTATAATTGGATTTCCTGCGAATAACTTCAAGGAGCAGGAGCCGGGGTCTGATCAGGAAATAAAAGAATTTTGCCAACTAAACTATGGTGTTACATTTCCAATAATGTCTAAGATATCGGTAGTTGGAGATGATATGGCTCCGATATATCATTGGTTAACTGAAAAAGAATTAAATGGAGTTGAAGATTCTTCAATTAAATGGAATTTCCAGAAATACCTGATCAATGAAAATGGAGAGTTGGAAGTTGTTCTAAATCCATGGGTTAAGCCTGATAATAAAAAGATTGTTAAATGGATTAAGAATAGTTAACCAGCTACTGTGATCTCAGCTTCTGTATAACCCTATCCAGGAGCGCTTCTTAATCGATAGTCAGATATCATATTTATGCATGTTAAACTCCAATCTACTTTATTCAACTCGATATATTTATTAAGCTATTCATTGTTATTGGCCTATTTCAATTAATTAACTATTGTAATATTTTTTTTACTAATTTGCAGATGTATTTGCAACGATACATTAGCTATGAAGAAAAGGTATAAAAAGAAGAAATTCAAAAAGCTTACTTTCATGCTATCCGAACGTCAGAAGAAGTCATTGGATAACTATTGCGATGCACGTCAAACTACTCCAAATAAACTCATTAAAAAAAGCATAAGGGCGTATATTGAAAATTTTCATAATTCTGTGCCAAAAAAATATCATGTCCAGCATAATCAGCTGGATTTATTCAATAAAGAAAACGACACATTGTCGATGTTCGATTAGTTGTGTATATTTCAGTTC
>JAERTF010000087.1 GCA_016845105.1 Bacteroidota bacterium
GGTGGTGGTGGTGGTGGTGGTGCAGTTCCGCATAGTGGCTTATTATTTTTACTAACACCTGACACAATAGTAAAGTCACCAAAATCCATTCCTACTTCAAGAGGATCAGAGCAACTAACATGCATTGAAGTGTTTAAAACATTATCTATATAAAACCTGATGGTATTATCAAATCTACCATTCTTCTTTGAACCACCAGTAATTGTAAATTCTCCATCTGGAGCAACTGTTCCACAATATATTCTAACATTATTTTTCTTCTCTCTAACTTTTATATTAGCAGATGAAGAACCATTGTAGCGCATTTTTAAACTAAATATACCTCCTTCACATCCACAAGTTAAAACACCCTTTTCAGTTGAGGATGCTTTTAAATCACTTAGATCAGCAGTTATGTCATTACCAACATAAACTGTTATGGGTTCAAAATTTTCTTCCAAGCCATAAATAATAACTGCACTTTCGACGCTTGTTGGTAGAGTTAATTTTGTTGATAAGATGTTACTCCCAGCAGAATAACCCGAAAAGTATAGCTCCTCATAATCATTTGAATATATGCTTACAATTTGCTCACTATTAGCGATAGGCAAAGTAATACTTACATTAATTGTTTTAGTGGTTTTCCAATCAAAACTACTGCTTACAACAAGATCGTCCATGCTTTTTGCTGTGCTTCCACCATCATCTGTTGTGTCATTTTTCTTGCATGAAGTAAAAGATACTGACACGAGGAAAGCAATTCCAAGTAAATAAATTAGTTGTTTCATAACATCGTTTTTATAGTTATTAGATTGTTTAATTATCAAATTGAATACCAAAAAAGCGCATGATCTATTATGTTCTGATTATCTGCGCATTACGTGACTATACAAAATATTCCAAATTAAAGCCGGGGCTCCAAAACCAGACTACTTTCCCATTATTGGAATCCAAATTAGTGAATACCCATGAGCATTTTGCCAAATATAATACATTATTAGTCTACAAATCAAGTATTAGAGTTAGTTAAATTTCGATACTATTAAAACTTATATTGATTTCGAGATAGAATTAGAACAAAAATCACTCTATTAATTATTATATATTTGTTAACCATTGGCAAGTTATAAGTATTTAGCTATGAATGAATACCAGAAGGGTTTCTACGATTTTATAATAATAGGTTCTGGATTTGGAGGTTCAGTATCAGCGTTACGATTGAGTGAGAAAGGATACAAAGTACTTGTTATTGAAAAAGGCAGCTGGTGGAAACCACATGATTTTCCCAAAACAAACTGGAATCTTAGAAAATGGCTTTGGTTACCACCAATACGTTTTTTTGGTTTTTTCAAAATCACGTTTCTCAGGCACATAGGCATATTGAGTGGTGTTGGAGTTGGAGGTGGATCATTGGTTTATGCCAATACACTTCCGCAACCCAGAAAAGCATTCTTTAATTCAGGAAGCTGGTATGGAATAGATGACTGGCAATCAAAATTAGAGCCTCACTACAAAATGGCTGAAAAAATGCTAGGTGCAAGTCTCAATCCCATTTTGTATGATGCAGACATTGCTCTTAAACAAGTAGCAAATGATACAGGATGTAAAGATGGTTTTGTACCAACAAATGTTGGTGTATTTTTTGGTGAACCCGAAAAAAGTGTTCCTGACCCATATTTTGAAGGAAAAGGACCAGATAGAGAAGGTTGTCGACATTGTGGTGCGTGCATGACAGGTTGCCGATATAATGCAAAAAATTCTCTCGACAAGAACTATCTTTACCTTGCGAAACAAAATGGAGTAAGAATAATTCCAAAAAATATTGTTACTAGTGTAAGCCCCATTGGAGATAAAAATGGTAAAGTGGGATACAGTGTAACCTATAAAAACTCATATTCATTTTTTCCAGGCAAAAAAACAGAAATAAAAACAAAAGGTGTAGTATTTGCTGGAGGAGTATTGGGAACAGTTCGATTACTCTTAAATATGAAAGAAAAGAATCTTCCAAAACTAAGTGATAGAATTGGTGATGATATTCGCACTAATAATGAAAGCCTGATATATGTTGTATCAAAAGATGATTCAAAAGACTTCTCAAAAGGAGTAGCAATTGGATCTATTTTTCCGTCGGATAAAAACTCCCATATTGAACCTGTGCGATATGGTAGTGGATCAAACTTTTGGAAATTAATGGGTGTACCTTTAACCTTTGGGAGTAGTTTTTTTAAGCGATTGGGTAAACTTTTGTATCATCTGGTAAGTAATCCAGTTTCATGGTTAAGAATATATACAACAAAAAACTTTGCAGAAAAATCCATTGTATTGCTATTTATGCAACACCTTGACAGCACTGTTAGATTTAAAAGAGGTTTATTTAATCTTACATCGCACCTATCAAAAGGGAAAGCACCAACAGCATTTATTCCAGAAGCAAAAGAACTTGCCGAAAGAACCTCAAAAGTAATAAATGGAAAGCCGTTTGTATTAGCTACTGAAGCTCTTACAGGTATACCTACAACTGCTCACTTACTAGGCGGCGCGGTTATAGGCAAAACCATCGATGAAGGTGTGATAGATGAAAACCAAAAAGTATTTGGTTACGAAAATATGTACGTTTGTGATGGATCGGCTATTTCTGCAAATCCAGGTGTTAACCCTTCACTGACCATAACAGCAATGACTGAGCTAGCAATGAGCGAGATACCTAATAAAAAACCTGTCAATAATCTATAGTTTCAAAAATCTACCTGAAAATATTTTATTCCCTGACTCTAATTTTATCAAATAATATCCTCTTCTTAATTTAGAAACATCAACGGTATTGGTAAAATTGATTTCTCCCTCATCCATAATTCTACCAGACAAAGTATAAATCTTAAAAACAGCCTTACTTTTTTCAGTGCCCTCAAAATCAATTTTGATCTGTTTGGCGCATGGATTTGGATAAACCTGAATTGGAATATTGGTATAATAAGATTCATTCACTGTGGAAATATTTGAAAAGTAAAAAACTCTGCTAGTATATTTTACCCAATTATTTACCTCCCATAGATACTCACTATTGTATACATGAATTCCATCATCATTATATCCATTTTTGTAATTTAAAGAATTAACCCACTCTTCGTTCCAGTAATCCCAATCATAATAATAAGTTTCTGTAATCTGTCCTATTTCATTAAAAATTTTATATTGTTTAGAGTCCCCTATCCAACTATCATAACCATCTGGTATTATATACGATTCATAAAGAATAGTATTACCAAATTCATCAATAATACGTTCATATTTTCTGTTATGGAACCAGGCACTATCACCTCTATAACTATAACCATTATACCCATCTTTTATTGAGTCTATCTTGTATTCTATACCTTTCGACCAATGCTTCCAAGCATTATCTTGCCAATAATCATTAAAACTTGATCTATAATCGCCATCGTATGTAAATATGTCTCTATCGTAATTATCCCAATTGAGCGACGAGTCGTTCCAGTAATAAAAATATCGTGATGTTACAAGATTAAGATTATTGAAGCTTATTGAGTCTTTATATAAAAGTTTCAAGTTACCCGTTCCTGAATTGGAAGTGTAACCAATACTGCGATACTTAAGTCCTTGAGAATTATAATAATGCTCATATTTTGAAGTTTTAATCCAAACATTATTAACCACATCCCAATTATAATTTGTCTGTAGTATTTCATCTCCATTACTATTATATACATGAACAAACTTTATATTACCGACCCATTGATCTTGCTTCCAATCATATGTAGCGCGTTCCAGCAAATTATCATTATTATCATAGATGTAGTCAGTCTTTCGATCATTGGTCCATGTTTCCTGATAACTATTCCAATTAAAATAAATTAACTGAGTTTGCTGATTTTTATCATTAAAGGTCAGCAGATTTCTATCCTGATTCTCCCAAACAGAACTATCGTTTAGTCGCTGAAATGTGTTATCTATTGTATTATTAATATTATCGTATAGATATATCCTTCTTCCCCACGGAATTGAGTCTAAACCTTCGGGAAAATAATAATTAATTGTAGAATCAATTCTCCACAAATCAAGTACATCTTTGTTAATGATAATTGGTTTCTCAAACTGCATCACTTCGTCGTCATCCATTAAATTTGGTTCTAACCTTTCTTTATTAGGATTATATTGATTATGTTTTGGGTTATCAAACCCCTGATGCGACTGACCAATAAGATTTACAGAGATTAACAAAACCGACAAGAATAATATTGCTATAGTTTTCATAATATTAATAATTAGTTACTATTGTAAATAAATATTTATCCCGAATTTTATTCCGACAGAACTGTATACTGCTGATAATGGATAATTTACATATATGGAACTCATACCACGCTTATAGAAAGGTTTTAAGTAAATACCATAATTGGGTGTTATTGAATATTCCAATTCCATCCCCAGGTTAAAACTTGTAATGGAAGTTTCCAGATATTTTGTTTTCTTTTCTAAATCTACAAAATCATTCGAGTTGGGTAGAGGCAATCTTCCTACTGCACTATACAAAAAACCAAACGATGTGCCTATTGTAGGACAAACAGAGAATTTCTGAAAATTAAATTTATATCCCAATTGGACAGGAATTTCAATATATGAATATAGATTTGTGTTATTGATTTGAAATTTTTCATCTTTATATTCATCAACCCAAGTTCGATCATATCCTATTATCATAGGAACTACGTTATCATCCTGATTATAGAAAAATGCCCATATGGTATCAACATCATAATACCCACCATCAGGGTCAACAACAGTTTCATATAGATTGTAATTCAATTCTTCCCCAATAGTAGTATAATCGAGTCCGGTACTTATTACCCAGTTTTTATATTGATAGTTAAATTTAATTCCATATGATAAATTAGAAGTTAGTTTTTCATTTTCAATTCTGTAATTTTTAAAATCTTCATATTTTGGTTCAGAATTTATGGTTCTCCATGGTTTACCATATCCAATTTCCATCGACATACTAAATCTTCCAGTGGTCTTGACATCACCTAACGAATAATCATTTTCGGTTTTCTGCTCTCTGTTGATAGTACTAAATTGATTTGTATAATTCAAATTTTGACCAGCTAGAGATATTGGTTTAATTTTGTTTATTGAGAAATTATCCAGAACGATTTCTTCATTATCACGGATAACATTTTCATCAATTTCATTACTAACTATATTGACTTCCTCTTCATCTAGTATTGATGATACTTCTTTTGGCTCGGCTTTTATTTTTTTATCCTTATTTTGGGATTCGACCAAATCTGCTTCTCCTGGTATTGCATTCGATTGTTTTTCTACTATTTGTGTTTTATTCTTTTGTGTAGTACCAACATCTGAAATTTCAATTTGATTATTGACCTGAGTATCTCCTACCTTTTCAACCTTATCTGGCATCATCATCCAAAAAACAAAACCTGTTAGTATTGCTATTAAAAAAATTACTCCTGTTGAAATGGTATTTCCAGATAGCCTTCTATTCAGCCTGCCCCAAAATTTCGGAGACACATCTTCCTCATAATTAACAAACTTATCTCTAATTATATTATCTATATCATTTATTGAGTTTTCCATAGTAAGATTTTTAATCGTAGCTTTTACTTAGTCGGTTCATCAACCATATTCTTGCCTTCCGTACCTGACTTTTAGATGTACTCTCAGTTACTTCCAATTTTTCAGCAATTTCTTTATGACTATATCCTTCGATAACAAAAAGGTTAAAAACAATCTTATATCCCTGTGGCAAGGTTTGTATCAACTCCAGTATTTCTTTTGCAGATATTTGTTTCAACGCATCAACATCTTCAACTACGATATCATTATAGTCATCAATATTATGATGAATATTGTGTTTTTGATTTTTCCGGAAATAATCGATTGCAGTGTGAACCATTACTCGTTTCATCCAACCTTCAAAGGATCCATTATTAGAGTAGGTGCCAATTTTCGAATATATCTGTATAAACCCTTCGAGGAGGATATCTTCAGCTTCTGATTTATCACGTGAATACCTCATGCATATTCCAAGCAACATTTTATGGTATCGACGGAATAACTCTTTACGAGCTTTTTGCTTCCCTGCTTTGCATCCGTCAATTAGCTTTTCCATATAATTAGGTCAATATATAGAAGACGAATTTAGGTATAATAAAGATGCCTGGAAGTATAACTATTCTCTATATATGCCTACGTAACTATCCCAAATACTTGGCAACAATGGGCATTCGTCGGCCCATTCCAAATGCTTTGGTTGATATTCTCAACATTGGCGGCGTTTGGTAGCGTTTGTATTCATTAGTATTAACCAGTTTTAGTATTCTATCTACCAGAGGTTTACCAAAACCCATTTTGACAATTTCTTTTGGGCCTTTTCGATTCTCAATATACTGATATAAAATTTCATCAAGAATATCATAATCGGGCAAAGAGTCAGAATCCTTTTGATCAGGTCGAAGCTCGGCAGATGGAGCTTTCGTTATTATATTTTCCGGAATAATTTCTTTATCACGGTTAATGTAACGAGAAAGTTCATAAGCCTGAGTTTTATAAACATCTCCGATAACCGAAAGCCCACCATTCATATCTCCATACAACGTTCCATACCCAACTGCTGCCTCACTTTTATTGCTGGTATTCAGCAATATATACCCAAACTTATTGGATAAAGCCATTAGTATTACTCCCCTACTTCTTGCCTGAATGTTTTCTTCGGCAATATCTGATGGTAATCCCCTAAAGAATGGATCAAGAGTACTTTCAAATGCAGATACAGCATCCTCTATTTTTATTATATCATAGGGCATATTGAGATTTTCGCACAGTTTTATCGAATCACTAATTGAGTGATCGGATGAATACTTTGATGGAAGAAGAACATTGTAAACATTTCCGCTTCCCAACGCCTCAGCTGCCAATGCAGCAGTTAGGGCTGAATCTATACCTCCCGATAAACCAAGTATGGCTTTTGTAAAACCCAACTTATGGAAATAATTCCGAATCCCCATAACTAAAGCATCATGAATATCAGCAATCTCTATTCTTTCATTCTCGGTATACTCTACATTTTTATGTGATAAGACATCTTTTAGATCAAATGTTCTAAAATCCTCTTCAAAATATAGCAGTTCATCAATTGTTTCACCCATAGAATTTATCACAAGTGACCCACCATCAAATAGCAGCTCGGTTTGAGCCCCAACATGATTTACATAAAAGAGAGGTAGATCATACTTCTGAGCGTTCTTTCGCAGCACTTCTTTCCTGATTTTTGTTTGATGATAATTATAGGGTGATGCAGCAATATTAATCATAAAATCAGGATTTTGATCAATGAGTTCATCCATCGGATTTACTGAATAAAGGGGATTATCCTGTACATTCCATAAGTCTTCGCAAATTGTGAGTGCTATCTTTTTGCCTTTATGATTAATAACTTTAAAAACATTATTTGGCTCAAAGTATCTATACTCATCAAAAATATCATAATTGGGAAGAAGTGTTTTATTGGTGATTGATAGTATTTTTCCATTATAAAGAAAAACAGCAGAATTATAAAGAGGTTTCCCTTTCGCATTATTATTGTATGTTGGCAAACCAACAATGGCAGCTACTTTTGTGCACTTTTTTGCAATTGTGTTAACCGCATCCTGACATTGATTAACAAAATCACTAAATTCTAAAAAATCGCGTGGAGGATACCCTGAAACAGCAAGTTCTGAGAAAACTACGATATCAGAACCATCCATCTCACCTTTTTTAATTCCATCTATTATTTTTGATATGTTTCTTTCAAAATTACCTATGTGGTAATTGATTTGGGCCAGAGATATTTTCATTTTCAAATTTTCTTAATATTACTAATATTGATAATTAAGATACACCATATTTCAATTTAGAAAAATAAGCTTGCATTTAATTCTATAAAGCTATTTCTGCCATTGTTTTTGATGGAAGTGTTAATCGAATTATTACCCTTAAGTATGTTAAAAATAGCATTATCAAATAGTATCCCTATTCGAGTATAGGTTGATTTATGTATGGGAATCTCAACACCGGCACCAATTAACACAGATTCGCGTGTAGTTCGTATTTCATCATAAATATTATTGGTTTCACTCTCCATCGATTCACCATTCTCAAGAGTAAAATTATCGCTCGATTTTGCAGTAAGTGAAAAACCAATGCCAATCCCAATTTGTCCGAAATACTTAACTTTATTTATTTCATTGGTTTTCATTGTAAATAATACAGGAACCCTTAGATACTTTATTTTATAGTCTCGGTGCCTTGTTCCTGGCAATATATATGTACTATTACTTGGCCAATAACCATCGGGATAATCCATCGCTCCATTAACATTTAAAACTTCTATACCAGTAGTTAAGGAGTAATTTTCCATTAAATAAAAGTCAGCCGCAAATCCCCAACTGGTACCAAACTTTGATCCTCTGTTTTGATAATTATCATCAACTGAGCTAAACCAACCTAAATTTAGTCCTCCTTTAAAACCAAACTGAAAGGGCTTATGTTGAGCAGATAGACTATAGCTAACTGTCATTAGTAAAAAAATAATAAACCAAGTATTTCTCATATCCTTATCTGATTAACTCTTGTTATCTTATAATTTCCAGCACAATATCATTGTCATTTTCTTCAGTTTGTTAAAATATTCATTATGCCTATTGCAATGACAAAGATAAATAATCGACTCACTTAATGAAGGGAGAATTATTTTTGTTATTTTTGATTGAAATAAATATCAAAAACAATAACTATGAAAAAAATAGCATTCGTAATTACAGCCATTTTGTTTGTATCAACCATTCAGGCTCAAATTCATTTTGGACCACAGATCGGGTATACCGCATCAAAACTTACCACTAATACAAGTGAGATAACATCTGATTTTAAAAGTAATTTCCTATTTGGAGCATTTGTTAGAATTGGAGAAAAGTTTTATGTGCAGCCAGAAATAAACTGGTTAACTCAGGGTGGCATATGGGAAACTTCTGCTGGTGTAGGCCCTGACCAAATCAAGAATAAGTTGGAAATGACATATAAGACAATCCAGATTCCAGTTAGTGTTGGTTGGAGAATCATTGATCTTAAATTGGCTAATATTAGAATATTTGGTGGAGCAGCAGCCAATATAGCTACAAATAAGAAGATGAAAATAGATGGTATTGATCAACCATTGGAAGACGCCGATTGGAATGATTTATTATGGCAATATCAATTGGGTGCTGGTGTTGATGTTCTTATGTTCGCACTTGACGTAAAATATATGGGCGGGATAAATGATATAAACAAAAATGATTTTCAGTGGGATGGCAAAACCCTAAAATCAAAATCAAATATGTTTACTGTAACACTTGGCTGGAAGATATTCTAATTGATTTTTATCGATAAACGATTTCGCAATAATCGATTAAAAAAATGTCAGTATTTTTGTACTGACATTTTTTTTGTGATTATGATTAAATATTTCAGACTTAGTATATACTTCATTATTTCTTCTTTGGTGTTTTCATCATGTCAATCACCATCTAATTCAAAGCTGGAAATTGATGGATCAAAACTTAATAAGGTGCACATACCTATCCATAGATATGGGAAAGCTCTATTTGAGATCGACACTAATAATTTTATAGCTGGAGTTGGTGAGTTACAAGATGAATATTCACTGTTCCTTGGAGAAAACCTCGACAAACCCGACAAACTAGCACCTCTATATCAATATATTACTGATACTCAATTGGTGGCAATAAGTCAATATGTAAGAGAAATATATCCAAGCTTGGAAAATTTGGAAGACCAACTGTCTGATGCACTAGCACGATATAATTATTTCTTCGTAAAAAACTACGACCCTACTGTTTATACTTATATTTCTGACTTATATTATGAAAAGCCAATTATAATTTACGACTCAGTTATAATTATCGCTCTGGATGTCTATCTAGGTGCGGATTTTACAAAATACAGAAGTCTTGGACTACCTTATTACAAAATTAGAAGGATGACAAGTGAAAATATTGTAATAGACGTGATGAAAGTTCTATATCAACAGTCCATCTATAAACATACGAAACAAAAAACTTTGGTTGACCGAATGATAAGCGGTGGTAAATTAATGTATTACCTTGATGCAACTCTACCAGGAATTCCTGACAGTTTAAAAATTGGCTATACGACTGCCCAAATGAAATGGGTAGAAGAAAATAGTTCTAACGTATGGGCATTTCTTGTAAAAAACCAACTTTTTTATTCTCCGAATTATAAGGTACAAAGTAATTTCATTGAAGATGGCCCATTTACAAGTGGTTTCTCCAATGAATCACCTTCAAGAATTGGCATTTGGCTTGGATGGCAAATAGTGAGAGAATATATGAAAAAGAATCCGGAAATAAGCCTTGTTGATTTAATCGACAGCAAGGATGCCCAGATTATTTTTAACAAATCAGGATATAAACCTCAATAGCAACTAATCAATAGTATCATATTTGTTTTATCGAGATCGCTAATATCAATTGATATGGTAGTTTATTTATTATTCACTATATTTGTTATAACTATCATATACTCTCATGCTCGTAAAAACATTTGGCAGTGCCATACATGGTATAGATGCTATAATTATCACTATCGAAGTTAATATTAGCCAGGGTAAGAAATTTTACCTAGTTGGTTTACCCGACAATGCCATTAAGGAGAGCCATCACCGACTTGTTGCAGTAATTAACAACATTGGATTCAAATTTCCACGACGAAGAATTGTTATTAATATGGCACCTGCGGATATTAAAAAAGAAGGATCTGCCTATGACCTTCCTATCGCCATTGCAATTTTAGCCGCATCCGAACAGCTTAGTGACAAAAGGTTGAGTGAATTTGTTATGATGGGAGAACTGTCGCTTGATGGGAGTTTAAAACGTGTAAAGGGAGCATTATCAATGGCACTTAAAGCAAAAGACGAAGGTTTTAAGGGAATAATTGTTCCAAATGAAAATGTAATGGAAGCGGCTATTGTTGAAGGTATTGATGTATATGGTTTTAGCCACCTCGATGAAGTTATTGAAATGCTCAATGGTGATAATAATATGGGTATTGTTAAACTCGATGCTACGGATCAGTTGTTGCAGCTAGTGAGCTACAGTTATGATTTTGAAGATGTTAAAGGGCAGGAAAATATTAAGCGTGCTCTTGAGATAGCAGCAGCGGGTGGTCATAATGTAATAATGATTGGTCCTCCAGGTTCTGGGAAAACCATGCTTGCCAAAAGACTACCTTCAATACTTCCACCTATGTCGATTGAAGAAGCTCTTGAAACTACAAAAATCCATTCGGTTGCCGGAATACTTCCCGAACATTCTGCACTAATATCTTCAAGACCATACAGGTCCCCACATCATACAATAAGCGATGCAGGTCTTGTTGGTGGAGGAACATACCCGCAACCTGGGGAAATCTCATTGGCACAAAACGGAGTATTATTTTTAGATGAATTACCTGAGTTTAAACGTACAGTATTAGAGGTAATGCGTCAACCCATGGAAGACAGAGTTGTTACAATCTCGCGTGCAAGGGTTACTGTTGATTACCCTGCCAGCTTTATGCTAATTGCCGCAATGAATCCTTGTCCTTGTGGATATTATAACCATCCCGACAAAGATTGCGTATGTTCGCCCGGGATAGTAAAAAGTTATCTGAATAAGATATCTGGGCCATTAATGGATAGAATTGATTTGCATGTTGAAGTTACTCCTGTTCCTTTTAACGAACTAACCGATTCAAAACCTGGCACAAAAAGCAATGATATTAGGCAAAGAGTTATAAATGCCCGACAAATGCAAGATATAAGGTTTGTTGATTGCAAAGATGTATATAACAATGCTCAGATGAGCACAAAAAATCTGGGTAAGTATTGCAATTTAGATGAGTCAGGACAACAATTACTAAAAGTAGCCATGGAAAAGCTAAGTTTATCAGCCAGAGCTTATGACCGTATTATAAAAGTAGCACGCACCATTGCCGACCTCGACAGTAGCCAAAAAATTAAAACAGATCACCTTGCAGAAGCAATACAATATCGCAGTTTAGACAGGGAAACTTGGGGAAGCTAGCCATTGCCAATTCAATTGATAACATGAATAGACAAATTGGTAAATTAAAACATATTATATTTTATAAAAAATGTGTAATTTTATTGACTGAGTGTGCTATATACTAACAATATCAGTAGTTCATATTATCTGCAAAAACCAATTTGTTCAAAAAGATTCAACTATAAATTAGATCAATTATGATAATAG
>JAERTF010000088.1 GCA_016845105.1 Bacteroidota bacterium
CTTTTTTGTGTGGTAACTCAAAAGTAGACATTGCGGGTCAGACTGAAATATGTCTGACCTGTTTTAAAATAGTTTTACCGGACACTAGTGATTAAATATAGTTCTGATGGAGAAGTAATATGGTTAAAAACTATTAAAAGTGACCATAATTGTTCGGTTTCAGGTATAAGTAGCGATACAGAAGGATATATTTATATCTCAGGTTACTTTAGTGAGGAATTTACGTTTGATGAAACAACTACGCTTTCAGAGGGTAACAACATATTTGTATTAAAGCTTAATAACTCAGGTAATCTTGAATGGACCAAAACTTTTAATGGAGATTTTCGAGCCGAGTCCTTAATATTGAAAACCGACTTGCAAAACAATCTGTTCCTTGCGGGTTCATTTAGTAGTTTCTTAACATTAGACAGTGTTACCTTCAAGGGAGATTATTTTTCTGATATTTTTTTAATATCCTTATCTAAGGAAGGTAGATCACTGAAAAGTTTTCATTTTTCAGGGGATGGAAATGATTATATTAATGATCTTATTGTGCAAGATCGTAATGTATATTGTGTGGGAAGTTTTGAAAGTAATATTACCTTGTTTGATACTACTTTGACTTCAAATGGACAATCTGATGTTTTCTTTATGAACTTTGACCTTGATACAAATCAAGTTTTAGTTAGACATATTGGTGGAAAGTATGAAGACTATGGAAAGCGTATTTCTTTAGATAATGATACTAACATTATTATTGGTGGTTCTCACTCAGGCGAAATATCGCTTTCCCATGATATTGCTCTGCAATCATCAGGTCGACTCGACTCATATATTTGTAAGTATAATAATAATGGTGATTTGATTTGGGCGGATAATATTGGAGGATCGAGTAATGAATTCTTAACAGATTTGGTTTTAACACAAAATGATGAAGTTTATTTAACTGGTAATTACAGAGGTAAAATCAAAAAGCAAGATTTTGAAATTGAATCAAATACTTTTAGTCATGACGTATTTTATGCTAAATATGATAAAAACGGAAATTTGGAGTTACTTCAAAGTATTGGCGACACTACTCCAGAATTAGGAAAAAGTATTCTTAAAAAGGATGTTGCTAATCTAATTATATCTGCCAATCTGTTTAATTCGGTTGACATCCTTAATAATAAACTAGATAGTGTAATTGGTAATGATTTCTTAATTGCCAATCTCTATGACTGTTCTCACGGATCACTAATAGAGCTGCCCAAAGATACAACCTTATGTGAGAGTGATTATACCATTATTGCTGATTCAAACTTCAATGAATACTATTGGAATACTTTAAAGGGCCAAAATATATATAAAGCTGATAGCAGTGGATTATATATACTTTCTGTACTTGATAATAATGGATGTATTTCGTCAGACTCAATAAATATCATATTAAATAAACCTATCCAG
The DNA here is from genome assembly GCA_016845105.1 of Bacteroidota bacterium. Classification (GTDB taxonomy): domain Bacteria; phylum Bacteroidota; class Bacteroidia; order Bacteroidales; family F082. The sequence goes on from JAERTF010000088.1 coordinate 1,429, forward strand.
GTTTATATAGGTGAAGATGTTGTATCAGAAATTGGTGATACAATAACACTTTCCACAAATGCTACTTTTAAAACGTATTTATGGAATACACAATCAAAAAGTGAATCAGTAAAAATCTTAACCTCATGGATGTCTGAGGGTGACTATTGGTATAAAGTAATTGTATCTGATTCTAATAATTGTCAAAGCTTCGATGAGATATTGTTAACGTTAGTTGATGTATCAGATCAAAACCCAAACAATTTGAAATTGCAAATATTTCCGAATCCTGTGAAACACATATTAAACTTTAGTTTAACAAATATAGATGTTACTAATGATGTTAAACTATCATTAGTAGCACAATCAGGAATTAGAATATGGAACAACGAGGTAGTGGCAAAAAATGAAAAATATGTAGATATAATTGATGTGTCATCTTTTAAACCAGGTGTATATATTCTTTATGTTACAAATGGAGATAGTTCAGGTAAACAGGTGATTACAGTTCTTCAATAAAACTTATTATGAAAAAAGCAACAAAATTTATTATAGCATTTTTAACAATTATCTTCATAAATCAGATTAATCTTGCCCAAGATACTGGAAACAGAAATATTGGAGATGATGATGAATTCACCAAAATTATCCCACCATCACCAACAGCGTATGAACTTGGAAAATATGGACAGATACCGGTTGGGTATTTTACAGGAACACCAAATATATCCGTACCTCTTTACACCTATAAAGCCGGGAATCTATCTGTACCAATATCGTTAAGTTACAATTCAAATGGAATTAAAGTTGATCAACTTTCCTCTAATGTTGGACTAGGATGGAGCTTAAATGTTGGAGGCGTTATAACAAGAATAGTAAAAGATGAACCAGATGAAGAAGGGTATGAATTCTATCCAGAATCACAAATGCAAGATATATATGGACCTGTAGCTGTTGATTATTTCTCAATGGGCTCTGAGGCAGATAAGGATACTGAGGCAGATGTGTTTATGTATAATTTTATGGGGCACTCAGGGAAATTTGTTTATGCAAATGATAAAAGAATAGTACAAATACCAGTAAAAGACTTAGCGATTGTTCCTACTGAGTTGGGGTACACTATAACAACATCTGATGGAGTAATTTATGAATTTACTGATATTGAAAAAACTAATTCTTTATCTCAGGTTATAAGTAAAAGTAATAGGGTTGGTAATGTACCACTAACCACAGCGTGGTATTTATCTAAAATTACACATCCTGCCGGAGATCAAATAAACTTTACTTATGATGGACATACTTACAGTTATGATAATTCAATTTCACAATCACATTATAGGTCATTTTCACTTTCTGGAGGATGCTCTGGTGGGCCGTCGTGTATTGCAATGAATAACTTAGTAACCACAAAAAGTATAAGTGCAATTTATGGAAAAAAAATTAGTAAGATATCGTCAAATAATGACATTTTTGGTGAAGTAGATTTTAATTATAACTATAACCATCCCGATGTGACAGGTTATACTCTTCTTTCAGATTTGAGTGTTTATGACTCAGATGAGTTACTTATTGATAAGATTAATTTCAATTACTTATCAACTCCTAAAAAAAGAGTATTTCTTACTGATTTAACGTTTGCTGACCCTACGAAAAAATACGTTTTTGACTACATAGATCCTGAATCACTTTGTGAACGATTATCTTATTCACAGGATTATTGGGGGTATTATAATGACGAGCCCAATCTGTATTTGTTACCAAAAATAGATAATCATCTATTATTTAATGGATCACTTTATTCTGGTAACCGTGAACCCATTAATCAATTTGCCCAAAAAGGATTGTTGAAAAAGATTACTTATCCAACAAAAGGATATAATGAGTTTGAATATGAGCCTAATACATATTTTGGGGATGTAATTGTTTATCCTCCACAGGATCATCTCTCGTTAAACGTATTCGCACCAGAATATGGTACCCATACGGATGTTGGAACAACAAGTGAAATCCAATTTGACCATGAAGCTATGATTAATGCCTCAGTTATGCTAATCGAAGATGATCCAGATTGTACACCAACACAAGGTGATGTAACTGCTTCCATTCAAGTAAAAGATTTGTCTACAAATAGTTTAATAGAAATTTATAAATATGATGACAATCTGTTTTGGCATTCGATAGGCACTACAGC
>JAERTF010000089.1 GCA_016845105.1 Bacteroidota bacterium
TTGGCGTAAGGGTTGTTCAAATAATTATTACAAGCAAAAAATTTCTTCTAGAATAAATACGATACTAGAATTATACTCCTATTATCATTAAAATAATAACTAGTTTCTTGTAATTTTCCCAATGTCGTATTTTATACCTGCACTGAAATTCTTTGGAAAATATGATATGTTGAGTAAGTGGTTAAATTCAAAATAGAAGGACAATTTTTTTAAGGTTTTGTATTCGATACCTACTCCCGGACTTAATGTTGGCTTTGGTAAAAACGAATGAGTAATTTCGTCTCCACTTTCTTCTTCATATTCTGTAATATATGAGTAATCACCCAAGTGAATGAGTCCATAAATATTTGTTCGTTGAGTCATGAAAAATAGATATTCATACGTTATCCCAATTCGATATACCTCTGCATAAGCATTTTTTTTTGTATAGAATGTTTGAATACCAAGCTGATGCGCGTATGTTCTTTTCAATTCATAATGTGAGTATCCCAAACCAAACTTTAGTGAATGTCGATGGTTTCTAGTAAAGTACAATTGTAAACCAGCATAGATTCCATAAGAATACCCATTAGTTGCTTCAGCAGAATAATACGTTCCAAAGTTGCTGTATTGTCCAAATGTAACCCAATTTGAAATTGACTTTGCTTGAGCTGTTTCTGTTGTCATGAAATAGTTAATATCTCCTTGGTTATATTCAATAATTATATTTACCAGATCATTTTCATTTAATTTTAGTTTGTCAATTTTGTCAAACAATTCTGGTTTATCAGACATTAGTAGTTTTAATGTACCCAAATATTTGTAATCCCACCGTGAATAACTCTTATTATCTTTTTCCACAATAATATAATTGTTTTCGAGCCTGTATGTATTACTATCCTTGATAACATAGTAATAAGTCGATCCATTTTCTTCGCTAGCAAATAAGTTGATTAGTTTAGAACTTATAATCTTTTGAACGAAAACTTTGCCATTTTTGTGATCTGGGTAGTTGATAGTAGTATATCTTATCCCATTGTTTAATATTATCTCGTTAATGCAATCGATAGTACAAGAATTCTCTATATCATTATCATCTTTATAAGTTACAGTAGATGATAGATCATCGTAATAGGTTATCCACCCAACAATGGTATCATTGGTTTCAAGAATTAACTTGCCGTTTTCATTTTGAATTTGGGAAAGTGAAACCAATGAAAGCAATAACAAACTAAAAGTAAATAGTAATTTCATTTTTTTGAGTTAATAGGTTAAGAAGTTTTGTTGTCTTTAGGACATATATTTCAAGTTTCGTGCATAGAATGTTATAAATATTAGTGATAACATTAGCTCAAAAAGAGGAAAAGGAAGAGCCGGAAGAAATACTTGAGCAAGAATTATTAGTACCAACTGCGATATCGTATAAATATGAAAGCCCATCTTTTTTAAACTCCACATTAGATATGCACCATAAATAGATGCTGCAAAAACCAATGTTTGAATTAGGAAGTAGTATGGGTTTACGGTTATTAATAATTCCAATGCGGTTAAATCCATATTCTCGGCAAGAAAATTAAAGTCTCCATTTTCAAAATATGCCTTAATTATATCAATGGTAAAAAACATAATTGTGTTGGATACCAACGAAAGGCCACTTCCAATAAATGTAAGTATACATAGTATTTTTAGCAGTTCGGGGCGAGTAGGTTGTTCGTTAGAGTCTGGTGTTACTATTGGTATCATATGATAGTTATCTCGGTAGTTAAAGTAACAGAATTACAATTTTCATATAATTCTGTTACTAGTTTGTTTGTGCTATTCTAAAGGTCCAATTTCCTTTTCTACTTCTTTTAAAATTTCACATGAACTTACAAGTTCTTTCATAGTATTATGATCTTTATACAGAGGTCGGTCAATATCTAGGAAGTCAACATGTTTACGGATAATTTCTTTTGCCTTAATAACACCATCTCCAAACTTATACTCTCTAAAATCCAATGCCTGAGCAGCAGCCATAAATTCAATGCCAAGCACACCATAAGCATTGTCAAGTATTTGAAAATTCTTAATGGCTGTATTCATTCCCATCGATACGAAATCTTCCTGATCAGCAGCAGCTGGAATGGATTGAATTGAGGCAGGTGCACTTAGAATTCTTTGTTCAACAATTTGCATGTCGGCAGTATACTGACTAAGCATCATACCTGAGAACATTCCGGCACCTTTTGTTAAAAACGGGGGTAACCCTACACTTAGTGCTGGATTGTTGAGTCTGTTCATTCTTCTTTCCGATAACACGCTTACCATTGTTATTGCTATACCTGCCATATCCATGGGTAATGAAACAGGAGTTCCCTGAAAGTTGGCACCTGAAAGTTGAATATTGTCTTCTGGGAAAAATATTGGGTTATCTCCAACACCATTTAACTCTATCTCTACCTGAGAACGAGCATAAGCAAGCGCATCATGCGCGGCTCCAATAACTTGTGGTGATGAACGCATTGAATATGCATCTTGTACTTTATGGTCAACCTTACCGGTTTTTAGATCACCATTTGCAACCATTCTTCCAATTGCACAAGCACTTCTAACGGCCCCTTTAAATCCCCTAACCTCATGAAGACGTGCTGTATAAGGTCCCATATTTGCCTTTAATGCCTCAAGTGACATTGATGCAGCTATCTCAGCTTGCTTTAGCCAGTTATTAGCATCAAATAAAAAAAGAGCACTCATTGCTGTAAGTACATTTGATCCGTTAATGGTTCCTAAACCATCTCTTGCTTCTAAGCCTGGTATTGGTATACCTGCTTTTTCCATTGCTTCTTTTCCATCTAGAAACTCACCATTGAAAAAAGCCTTACCTTCACCCATTAACAATAACGCGATTTGTGACATTGGAGCAAGGTCACCTGAAGCCCCAACTGAGCCTTTTTGACAAACATATGGTGTAACTCCTTTGTTTAGCATTTCAACCAAGGTTTGGGTTATCTCAGGTCGTATACCTGAGTTTCCATGTGCATGTACGTTTATTCTGCCAAGCATTGCACCTCTTACATATTCTTCCGGCATTGCATCGCCTATACCAGCAGCATGGTTGTATATTAAGTACTTCTGGAAATCCTTTACCTGATCATCGTTAAGAACAACTTCAGAGAATTCACCGATTCCGGTATTAACACCATACATAATTTCATGTGCATCTATCTTTTTTTCAAGCATGCCTCTGCATACTACAATACGCTTCAATGCATCCTGATGAAGTTCTACTTTTGCACGGTTACGAGCAACTTCAACCACTTTTTCAATGGTTAGTTCAGCACCTGTAATAATAATTGTCATAGAGTTGTTATTTTTTATAATTGTATGAGCAAAAAACTAGTCGCTCAATCAAATAATTATGTTAAAAAAAAAGCGAAATTATGAAAAAAGATATTCTTATTGTTATTTAATTAACATGAATTGGCGTTTTTTTATTAAAATAAAGCTTTAAAATAGATGCATTAAAAAAGCTACTTTTGTCGGTCAAAAAAAAATGTAAATGGAAAACAATATTGAGCATATATTTTTTGATCTAGATCGCACCCTTTGGGATTTTGAGAAAAGCGCAAAAGAGACCTTTGAGGAAATCTTTATTAAGCATAACCTGGCTTCAAAAGGTGTCACTTCTCCCAAGGTTTTTCATGATGCATATACGGTCCATAATGATAGGTTATGGGAACTATATCGAAAAGGGGAGATAAAAAAAGAAATGCTTAGGGGATTGAGATTTAAGCTAACCATTAGTGATTTTGGGATAGATGATGAGGATTTGGGTGAAAAAATTGGCAATGATTATGTTAGGTTGAGTCCGCTTAAAGTGAACTTGTTTCCACATGCAATCGAAGTATTGGATTATCTGAAGCCAAAATACATAATGCATATTATTACAAATGGATTTTCAGAGGTTCAGGCAATTAAATTGAAGGAATCAGGAATGGATAGATATTTCACTGAAGTTATCACTTCTGAAGCTGCTGGCACTAAAAAGCCAAATCCCGAAATATTTAATTATGCTTTCAATAAATCAGGTGCCTTGCCAAATAATAGTATCATGATTGGGGATGATTATGATGTTGATATAGTTGGAGCCAACCAGGTAGGAATGAAGCAAATATTTTTTGATCCTTACGCCAAAAGGAAAGAAGCCCATAGCACTTATCATATTAACAGCTTGAAGGAGATTGTTAATATACTGTAAGATATAGTTCTGCAAATTGTTAAAGAATAACAATGGATATTTATCAGGATTGATTATTTAGAGTGTAATCAATAAGTTTAGAAATAGGCAAGAATGCTTTTTTGCGCACTTACCTTATCACCAATTTTAACGTTAACTTTAGCATCGATGGGTACATAAAAATCTACCCTTGATCCGAATCTTATAATGCCAAATTCACCACCCTGTTTTGCAGCATCACCTTTGGTTGCGTAACTTATAATTCTGCGTGCCATTACACCGGCTATTTGTCTCATCAGCACAGCTTTACCTGCTGCGCTTTTAACCACTACAGTGTTTCGCTCATTATCAGTTGATGATTTGGGGTTGTAAGCAGCCAAATACTTCCCTTTGTGATATTTTGTGTAAACTACCTTGCCATTAATGGGATACCAGTTTACATGCACATTAAAGGGTGACATAAAAACTGAAATCATTATTCGTTTATCATTAAAAAATTCATTTTCATTTACTTCTTCAACAACAACAATCTTTCCATCGGCAGAAGCAAGTATGGCGTTTTCATTATAATTTATTTCCCTGTGTGGAACCCTGAAAAAACTAATTGTCCAGATTAGTTCGATTGTAAAACCAAAATATATTAGATACTGTAATTGCCACCATGGTACTATGTATCTGGTAATTAACGATAATACTACCAGTACAATAATGGTAATGAAAATTATTTTATATCCTTCTTTGTGAAGATGCATAATTAAATCAAGTTAATAAAAACAAAAACCGACGGAATTGCAAACAAAACTGCATCGAACCTATCAAGAACCCCACCGTGGCCAGGGAAAATATTTCCTGAATCCTTTACTCCTGCATTACGTTTTAATAACGATTCAACAAGATCTCCTAGCGTTCCGCTAATAACCATAATTACTGCTAATATTAACCATTCTGTTAAAGATAGCTGATTAACAAATACTGATAGAATATAGGCAGCAACTAGAGCAAACAATAATCCTCCTAAACTTCCTTCCCATGTTTTCTTTGGAGAAATTCTTTCAAACAACTTATGTTTACCAAACATGCTTCCTGTTAAATAAGCAAATATATCACTTGTCCATATTAAAACAAAAACCCCAATTAAGATACCTACTCTTGGTTGATCTACCGCACCGGTATAGAATAAAGAATTCATAAGAGCAAATGGTAATGACACATATATGTATCCGGCTAGTATGGTTGTAATGTTGGCCCATTGTGGTTTTTCTTTTCGGAAAAGTTCAATTGCAATTTGAACAAAAAATAGTACAAATACTATGGCAGTATTACGTACATCAATATATCCCAAACCAGAAAGTCCAATGATTATATATATTAACATTCCGAATAAATAATATTCGAAAGTTGGTTTTTTATTAGGTATTGGACTGGCAAGTCTGTAGAATTCTTTAAGCCCTATGAAAGTAAAAACAGATAATACAACAAAAAAAGCCAATGGATCTAGAAATATGGATCCTATTATTACGATCAAAAAAACAATTCCGGTTATGGTTCTAACGTAAATATCTTTCAAGATAGTTATTTTGAAAAAAATGTTTTAGGGTGCAAATCTAACAAAATGATTTAAATCAGTGAGACTTTAAATTTAAGTCTCGAGTTTAATATTTAACTCTGTGCTATATTCAAAATCAATTGTCTAATTTGTATCTACAATATCGGCTTGTTAACAATAATAAATTTCGAATTATTTAGTATTTAAAACCTATTTATACTACATGTCGTCGATCATGAAAACATACAGACTTCTTGGACCATGTGCTCCCATAACCAGGGTTTTTTCAATGTCAGCTGTGCGACTTGGACCTGTAATTGTAGTAATTTGAGATGGAAAATTATTAGAATACTTTTTCCTCATCCCAATAATTGCATCTTTTAATTCAAGGACAACTTGAGATGCCTTTGCAACTACAATATGTATCTCAGGATAAACAAATAGTCTTCGTCCTGATCCAAGCCCAGATGAAACCATGATGCTCCCAAAACGAGAAACCAAAAAGTCACAAGGTGTTATTCCAACTTGGATTGAGCTAAAGTCTTTTTGACTATTTGAGTATATGATTTTTGAATTATCCAATAATCCACTAATGTTTTTATCGGTGCAATGGATATTAGTCCAGCTCTCATTTTCAATTAATGAATTTAACTGTACTCCAACATCATTTTCGTTGGAACAATAAATAAATGTTCCTCCACTTTCAACTAGTTTTGTGGCGAATTCTACTTCAGGACCTTCTTCTTGGGGATAAAAAACAGGGCTTGAAAAATCAACATCTTTAAACGGATTTTCCAGTTTATTAAGAAGCGCATTACGCACTTTTTTCAATACTTTTTCCTTACTAGTACTTTCCTTCATCCTAAAACGAATTCTTTTCTATGACCGGTTTATTCTTTTACATCAGAATCCTTAGCTGATGATTCTTTTTTATCAACCTTTTTAGTAGTGGTAGATTTCTTCGCTACTCTTTTCTTGGGTTTTCCACTTTCCATTTCTTTAAGTAGGTTTGTGGTTATACCCCAAGGACGTTTGCCAAATACACTTTCCAAATCATCACTAAAAATAACTTCCTTTTCAAGCAGTAGTTCGGCAAGTTTTTCAAGTCCTTCTTTATTGTCCGACAATGTTTTAATGGCTCTGTCATAAGCATCTTCAACAATCCTGCTAACTTCTTTGTCTATTGATTCAGCAGTTTTCTCACTAAAGGGCTTACTAAACGAATACTCCTGCTGCCCAGTAGAATCGTAATAGCTAACATTACCCAGGTTTTTGCTTAATCCGTAATAGGTAACCATTGCATATGCCTGCTTAGAAACTCTTTCCAAATCGTTTAAAGCGCCAGTTGATATTTTGCCAAAAATAACTTGCTCAGCAGCTCTACCACCCAGAGTAGCAGTCATTTCATCAAACATTTGATCGTATGTAGTAATTTGTCTTTCTTCGGGAAGATACCATGCAGCACCCAATGCTTTTCCCCTTGGAACGATTGTTACCTTTACAAGAGGGTGAGCATGTTCGAGTAACCAACTAATTGAAGCGTGACCAGCTTCATGGTAGGCTACAACTTTTTTCTCATCAGGGGAGATTATTTTATTTTTCTTTTCCAAACCACCAATTATTCTGTCGATGGCATCCATAAAGTCTTGCTTTGTAATGCTCCTATGGTTCGATCTTGCAGCTATAAGCGCCGATTCGTTACATACATTAGCAATATCTGCTCCAGAAAAACCTGGTGTTTGTTTTGCCAAAAAGTCAACATTTACAGTTCTTGCAAGTTTAAGAGGTTTCATGTGAACCTGAAAAATTTGTTGTCTTTCTTTTAAGTCGGGTAGTTCAACATGAATTTGACGGTCGAATCTTCCTGCTCTCATTAAAGCTTTATCTAGTATATCAGCACGGTTGGTAGCAGCAAGTATTATAACACCTGAATTAGGAGTAAAACCATCCATTTCTGTAAGGAGCTGATTTAGAGTATTTTCTCTTTCGTCATTTGCTCCGGTTACCTGGTTTTTACCTCTTGCTCTACCTATTGCATCAATTTCATCAATGAAAATTATACTGGGTGATTTTTCTTTGGCTTGCTTAAACAGGTCACGAACACGCGAAGCCCCAACACCAACAAACATTTCAACAAAGTCTGATCCAGAAATAGAATAAAAAGGAACATCTGCTTCACCGGCCACTGATTTTGCAAGTAAGGTTTTACCCGTTCCCGGAGGGCCAACAAGCAATACACCTTGTGGTATTTTACCACCTAACTTTGTGTATTTTTCAGGCTTTTTAAGGAAATCAACAATCTCAGTAATTTCAACCTTTGCTTCTTCTAAACCGGCAACATCCTTAAACGAAATGTTAACGCTGGTTTTTTTATCATATACTTGTGCTTTGGATTTACCAATATTAAATATTTGGCCACCGGCACCACCACCTCCCTTACTCATCATTCGCATAAAGAAGAACCAAACACCAACGAGCAGTGCTATTGGAAAAATCCAGCTTAATATCTCCGCTCCCCAATTATGGCGCACTTCTGTTTCAACATAAATAGGCTGATCGGTATAACCTTTTTGAGCAAGTTCAACATCTTCATAAAACTTATCAACCGACCCAACATTGTAATAATAATGTGGTGAATTTCTACTTAAGCCAGATTTGCTTTCAATGTCCTTGTGTATTTCTTTTGAGAGATTTTCAGGTTTGATGAAAATTTCAGCTGTTTCTTTATTTACCAGTACGATTTTGCTTACATCATTTTGTTCAAGCATCTGTTTTAAATCGCGCCAGTCGGTTTGCTTACCTTCATCACTTAAACCAATAAACTGAACGCCGAAAAGAATGAGAGCAAGAATTCCATAAATCCAATAAAAATTAAATTTTGGCTTGCCATCCTTTCCTTTGGTTTTTAAATTAAATGGGTTTGATCCCGAACTCTTTTCGTTTTGTTTGTGTTTTGTATCTTTATCTGCCATTCTGTCGTGCAATTTATAATTCATTGTTTGAGCAATCACGCACAAATGCTAACTTTTAAACTCTTGTAGCACTGCGTCTGCCCATAGTTGTTCTAACTTATAAAAATTTCTAATGTCTTCGCGGAATATATGAACAACAATGTCGAAATAGTCTATCAAAATCCATTCCGAATTTTCGTATCCTTCTCGATGAAATGGTTTGATACCGCAACTCTTTTGGACCATATCAATAACATTATTATAAATGGCATCAACCTGGGTAGTAGATGGTGCATGACATATAACAAAATATTGTGATACTGAGTCGACGATATTAGTTAGATCAAGACTAATTATATTACTAGCTTTTTTGTCCTGCATTGAAGATATGATTGTTTCAAGTACCAGGTTTGTATCGTCGTTAACAGTATTTTCTGACATATTGTTTTATTAAGGTAGTCAGCAAAAGTACAAAAATAGTAGCTATACCTTAGTAATTTATTGGTACCTAAGATGTGATGATTTATTAATTAGATAACTTGTAATTTCATTATGAGTATATTTGCATATATCTTTCTTTTTATATGGTTTTCAATATTATAAACTTAACTACTGTTGGTTCAACAAATTCCTATGCGCAGGAATTAATTTCGAGTGGTACATTGAATGAAGGGGATGTGATATTCACTCATAACCAAGATAAAGGGCGTGGTCAAGGAGGGAATTTATGGGAAAGCGAAAGTGGGTCTAATCTTACTTTTAGTTTGATATTAGAACCAAAATTCATTGCTGCATCACAGCAATTTGTTCTTACCCAGTTAATATCATTGGCAATTGCAAGTCTGTTGAAAAAGTATTTAGCACTAGTAGATGCCAAAGGTATTGTTAAAATAAAATGGCCGAATGATATTTATATTGATGATAAAAAGATTTGTGGAATTCTCTTTCAAAACATTATTGTTGGCAATGTTGTTGATTTCTCTATTGTTGGAATAGGGATTAATGTTAATCAGGATATTTTTTATTCAAATGCTAAAAATCCTACATCGTTGATACATTATTTTGAAAATAATGTGCCAATTAATGAAATACTTGAAAACCTACTTTCAGAAATTAATTTACGGTATGAGAATTTCAGGAAAGAAAAAGATTATGTACTACTAAAAAACGAGTATTTAAGTAATTTATATCAATATAATCAGTGGTACGGTTATAAAGATAAAGGTGGTAAGTTTTACGGCAGCATAGTTGATGTAGATGATTATGGTAGATTAATTGTAGTATGTAAAAATGATTCTGTTAAACAGTTTTTGTTTAAGGAGGTTGAATTTATAGGGGAAAATTAGGTGTTCTGATTTCCGTGGTATATTTCAATTAACTCTTACCTTCCAATTGCATCATTAATATTTCCAGCCATTACATTAACAAGGTTTTCCAGCGGTCGTTTCGCCATCATTGCCATCATTGGATTTAATTTGGCATCCACATCCACATTAACTACTGTATCATTATTGCTTTCTGTTAATTTTAGAATAAGTGAAAAGCTAAATGGAACCTTACCTTGCGGTACAAGTGTAATTAAACTAGTTGGTACTTTTTCTGAAAATATAAGACTTATGTCTGCCATGCCTTGAATTGTAAAAGAACACGAATCTCTATCGCTTTTCCAATTGGTAATTTGGTCAGGCATTAAAGGTTGGAAGTTATTAAAATCGGTTAAGAAATTGTAAACACTTTGTATATCTTGATTTATTGTTGCAGGCTTTCCGTTAATTAACATGGTATTTTTTTTAATGATTTTATGCTGAAAAAAATAGTGATAAAATTGCAAGATTTAATATATCTTCAATTCAATCACCAATTCAGGATATCTATTTTACTCCATCACTCCATTTTTTTGGATCTTTTCGCCATTCCAATAACGATTTCTCGTTTTCAGAAGTAACATATTTGTCACTTACAGCTTTGGTAATCATGGCGTTGTAATCGGATAGAGCGATGAGTTCACAATCTTTTTCTAAAAAATTCTTTTCAGCAACATCCAACCCATAGGTAAATATGGCAACCATTCCCATGACAATTGCATCTGAATTTCTTATTGCATCAACAGCCAACAAACTACTTTTACCGGTAGAAACCAGATCTTCAATAACAACAACTTTTTGTCCTTTATCTAGTTTTCCTTCTATTTTGTTGGTCATTCCATGTGCTTTGGCTGATGATCTAATATAAATAAAAGGCAGACCTAGTAGTTCCGCAACAAGTGCTCCTTGGGGAATACCAGCTGTTGCTACTCCGGCAATAACATCAACACCACTAAAATGATCTTTAATGGCATTGGCGAGTTGTTCTTTAATATAGGTCCTTTGATCAGGATATGAAAGAGCAACACGATTATCGCAATAAATTGGTGATCTAAGTCCTGATGCCCATGTAAATGGATCAGCAGGATTTAATTTAATAGCTTTAATTTCTAATAAGTTAAGGGCTATTTGATCGGCTATTTTTGAATTATATATCATGCAGCAAACCTACAAAAAGTTTTGTAAGTTTAGAAAAATGTTAGCAACAATAAATGACAATCTAATCACATATTTTTTAATCAACCACGGTGAGTTTGATGGTTTGAATTTGTGAGCCTGCAGTTAGTACACAGAAATAAATGCCTTGCGATAGTGTACTTGCATCATATACAACATTGTGAATCCCAAAATCTTGTTTATTATCTATAATTGTTTCCAAACTATTACCAAGTAGGTCGTATATTGTGATATTTACATTTTCGCTATTCAATAGCTCGTACCTAAGTGTTGTTTTTGTTTTAACCGGATTTGGATAATTAATAAAGGTAGGTTCGTTACTGTTGCTTGGATTTTCATTGTTGCCAACCAACCAGGGAGTTATATGTGTGTAATAAACATCTTGTTCGTTATTAATTGTGTTTGCCCATGCCAGATGTGCACCATTATCATCTGAAATCATATCAAAATAGTCACCCATCTTATTTTGATTTGGCCATCCATGATGTGGATGAAAAGATTCGGAAATTCTTTCATTCTCTGTCCATGTAGTGCCTTCGTCAAATGAAAAAGAGTAATATAGTTCAGACATGTAAGGATTGTTTTGAGGTGCATTTCTGGTATCTAACCAAACGGCATCAATTCTGCCATTTGGAGCAACCGACATTGTTCCAAACCATTGCCATTTATTATTGTATGGATCATCATTTATCCTTACATAATTATCCCATGACTCAGCACCGTCTGTACTTCTAGCAAACATAACATCGCCAGGGTCCCCATTGTCCCGATCAACAGAAGCAAGAACATAAACATTTCCTCTTCCTGGGCCATTGGATTTGTCAGTATCAATATATGCCTGACCTAATAATCCACCTGGATTAATTTCGTCCCATCCTGTTAAACTACCATCTACATCTACATATGTTGCAAAATCCCAACTAGTTAACAGGTCAGGATCAGGAGCAGTACTTGATTTAGTTACAACCAAACCTGTATTACTTGCCGAACCAACGGTGTATAACTCTCCATCAGGGCCAACGGTTAAAGTTCCCCAAATAGGGTTTCCCATAACTCCATCGCAGTCTTCATAGCTAACTCCATTGTCAATTGATCTTGTGTACGAACCAGGGTAACAAATAGAAAAGCTAGCATTCCAAAATGCATAAATATTACCATCTCCCATTCCACCTGTGTTGTCAATGTACATCCACTGTTTATCACCACCCTGGGCGAAAGTGCCTTCATCCCACTCAAATTCTTCGTTCGTGGTTTTAAATACATCACACCAGTATTCATTAAAGCTGTTTTTAGTAAGGCTATTATAGTAGAAGATACCTTCGTTATCGATATCCAATACTGGATCTGATCTGAAAACTCCTGGGTCAATTGGGCCGGGAACTGTCCATGTATCTCCTGCATCTGTAGAAAATCCATAACCAGCTTGTCTGAAATTACTTGTTACATCGTCAAATTGTCGCCAACCAATAATCATTCTATCCGGATTGTTATGATCAACGGAAATTGATGGTTCATTTGCGGCATCCCAAAGTATGTTTTCTCCATCTTCATTAACGTTAACCTGTACAGTTGTATAGTTACTTCCTCTTGTTCTATATGCAGGAGAGGTTTCAATTTCTGATTCTATTCTTGGTTTGTATGGGTCATCTGGTGTTTCATTGTGCATGTACCTAATGCTTCTATTATCATCTTGACCAAATGAAACACTATAAGTCAACATAATTATCGAAAGTGAAATTATAAAGGAAGAGGGTCTGATAAATCTCATAATTAATATATTTAAATACAAAGTAACTTAAAAAAGACACTAAAACCTATTTAATGGTTGTAGGTTTAAGAACAGTTATTTTTACTTATTTGGTTTTTCTAACTTTGCGTATTGT
>JAERTF010000090.1 GCA_016845105.1 Bacteroidota bacterium
CTTCAAATGTGAATCCATAATTATGAGCATAATAAAGTTATAAAGTATGAAACGAAAAAATTTACGCTTAAGCTTAACGTTGATTTCCATAGTATTAGGAGTTATGATATTAGGCTTTTCTAACAACCGGAACGAATCAAAATACTCTCCTCGATTGAGTGATGAATCATCGTTGGTATATGGAATTAAGCCATCGATGGAGTATCTTGCAATGATTCGTAATAATCAAACTACAGGTGTCATTGCTCCTGAGGATCTAAACAGAGAGCAAAGACAATTGGAAAGTTTAACAAATTCTCGCGCTTCTGATTACCTAACATGGAAGCAACTGGGGCCTGATAATTTTGGAGGCAGAACACGTGCCATTTTGTTTGATAACCAAGATCCTACTGGAAATACAGTTTATGCTGCTGGTGTTACTGGTGGTATATGGAAATCAACAAATGTTGGTATTAGTTGGTCTAAGATTAATAAAGGTGGTTATAATTTAAATGTATCATGTTTAAAGCAAGACGCCAATGGTACTATTTATGCAGGAACAGGTGAAAGCTTTGCTGCAGAAACAATGTCGGGCCTTGACGAGATGGGTTTCAATGGAGGTTTTATGGGACAAGGGGTGTTTAAGTCTAATGATGGAAATAATTTCTCATTAATTGCTTCAACCCAACCACAATTCAATGATGAAAATAGTCCATGGGCTTTTGTTAATGAATTAGCTGTTGAATTAAATAGTGGAAGAATTTATGCAGCTACAAATAGTGGATTGATGTACTCGAATGATGGAGGTGTTTCATGGTTGATTGCAACTGACACAGCAGGTGTTGAGCTAAATATGAACGCAATGGATGTTCAAGTTTCATCTGATGGCGCTGTAATTGCTTGTGTTGATAATGATTGTTATATATCCCCAACAGGTAATGTTGATGCATTTGTTACGAGATCTACAGGTGACTCAATTAGTTTGCCTGAAAGTGGTGTAACTAGGATTGAATTTGCATTTGCTCCATCTGATCCAAATATTGTATATGCATCAGCAATTAATACTAGTGGTAATCTTTATAATGTATATCGCTCGGATGATAAAGGAGTGGAATGGAGAATTATTCAACCAGGCTCACCTGCTGTACCAATTTTTGTTACACAAGGTGTATATGATAATGCTATTACAGTATTTCCTGAAAATCCTGATAAGGTATTATTAGGCGGTATTAATGCATGGGTAGGTGAAAAAATACAAGAAACCGGTTTCTTTGACTGGACTAGTATTTCATCTGCAATATTTCCTACTTTTTCGTCCAACTATCTACATGTAGACCATCATACCTATGTGTTTCAACCTGGATCTAATAATACATTTATGATAGGTACCGATGGTGGTGTTTCGATTGGAACATTTACCGATGGAGAATATGTTTTTGAGGGTAGTAACAGAAGTTATTTCACAACCCAGTTTTATAGCATTGGAATGTCTGGTCTTAAAAACTATGTGTTAGGTGGTGCTCAGGATAATGGAAGCATATTGGTTACCGGAACAGGTAATACAGTTAGACAAGGAGAAGAAATTAAACCTGGTGATGGATGTGCATGTGCAGTATCAACAATTAATAGTGAGGTAGTTGTAGTAAGTGAACCTGGAAGCGAGAATGCATTTATTTTCAGATCAGAAGATGCTGGAATAAATTATTCCGAGCAATTTGTTGATGATTTAAGTTTGTCAGTAAATTTCTTTAATACACCACTTGCTCTTTGGGAAAGTTTCAATAACCCAAATAGTCGTGATTCTGTTATGTATCATGCGAAAGATACAATTCCAGGTGGAACACTAATAAAAGTATTAAGTAATAATAGTGGTCAACCATTTTATTATACTACCCCTTCTGATGTAACTCTTTACATTGGTGATTCAATTAAAGTTAAAGATATAGTTTCATCTAGGTTCTTTATTGCTTCATTTAATAAAGTATACATGACAAATGAATTGCACCGTTTTGATAAAACTCCAGAATGGTTTGAGATTTCAAATGTAGATGTTGGATTTAGTGGTGCTGCCCAGTGTATTTCTTATTCATCTGATGCAAATCATGTATTTGTTGGTACTAGAGAGGGTAAGCTTTTTAGAATTTCGAATCTTGCTTTAGCATATAATCATGATAGAGCAGATGTTTCAAGCCCTGAATGTATTGTTTCTACACAAGAAATTCCTCTTACAGTTCCCGGAACTTCAGATCCAATAACCCAATTAGTTACTTCTGTTGCTGTTGATCCTATAAATCCAGCAAAAGTTATGATAACTTTAGGTAATTATGGAAATGATTATTACGTATTGTATAGCGAAAATGCATTAGATGAAGTTCCTGTGTTTACTTCAAGACAAGGGAACCTACCACAGATGCCAGTTTATTCTTCTTTAATTGAAATGTCAAATCCGAAGGTAGGGATAATAGGTACCGAACATGGAGTTTTTGTCACTGAAGATATTCAAGCTAGTCCTACTGTATGGATGAGACAAGATAGTTTAATGGGAAGTGTACCGGTATTCCAGTTGATGCAGCAGCTTCAATCTAAAACAGCTGATAGTGTTGAGCTAATTAGCGGAGGTGATACTACATATATTGTTCATCCTGGAACAAATAATTTTGGTGTTATATATGCTGCTACTTTTGGTAGAGGATTATTAAGTTGTAATGTTTTTCAAAAACCAATTGGTATTGATGATTATGAAATTGAAGAAACTGTATCGAGCCTTGATTTGAACATCTATCCTAATCCGGTTAGTACATACGCAACACTTAGATTTGAATCTTCAAGAGTTACTGATGCCGAAGTATTTGTATATGATTTATCAGGTAGAACTATTTTATCAGAAACCAATAGAATAAATAAAGGAGAGAATAAAATTAATTTGGATCTCTCGAACTTAAAAACTGGGTCATATATTGTTCAAATAGTTGCTGGCGCAGACGTATATACTCAAAAATTCATCGCTAACTAAATAGAAAAAATTAAAGCCTACGAATATGAAAAATATTTATTCAATTCTAAGTTTATGCTTTGTAATGATGTCAGTATCATTATTTGGGCAGGTAAAAATTTATGCTCCTAGTCTTACTGCACCTACTGATATGGCTGTTGGACAGATGCCAAATGCAACCCTAGACTGGAATGCTGTTACAGGAGACTCATTGGTAATTATTTATGAACTTGAGGTGGCAAATAATGCTGATTTCACAAATTCTGAATTATTTCCGAAAACAGATCTTACAGCATTAACAATGACTGATTTGTTGTTTGGACAAACATATTATTGGCGTGTAAAAGCCTATGATGGAGGATATGAATCCGATTGGTCAGAGGTTTGGAGTTTTACAGTTGCGTGGAACGTCGAGATGAAGAATCCATCAGATGGTGATAAAGTTTTTACAAATCCAGAAATAACTTGGAATGAATTAACAGGCCTTGTTGGATATCAGTTACAGAT
Organism: Bacteroidota bacterium; assembly: GCA_016845105.1. GTDB lineage: Bacteria > Bacteroidota > Bacteroidia > Bacteroidales > F082. The sequence goes on from JAERTF010000090.1 coordinate 3,479, forward strand.
AGATACAGTTTATGACTGGAAAAAAGATGAATCTGGAGTAACTACTGATATTTATGATTCATATATTGTTACAAATGATGATATTTGGGCTGTTGGTAATGATGGATTAGTGCTTCATAATGATGGTACTGGATGGATGGTTAAGGATATAGGAGTATCTGTTAATCTAAAGGCTGTATCATTTATTGATGCCAACATGGGGTATGTTGTAGGAGATGAAGGAACCGTTGTTTCATATGATGGAACAGACTGGACAGTTGTAGACATTGGAACCACTGAAGATTTAACAGGTGTTAGTTTTGCAGATGCTGATAATGGAGTTGTTGTTGGATTGGGAGGTACAGTAGTAGTTTATAACACTGGAAGCTGGGAGGTTGTAACAACTGGTGATAATAACGACCTGTACGATGTATCAATGCTGGGTGCTTCAAATATTTGGGCTTGCGGAAAAGGTAAGATTGTAGTAAACTATAATGGAACAGAATGGGCTGCTAATCAAGTGGGCTCTAAAGATAATTATGCAATTACAATGGTTGATGAAAATAATGGTTGTGTGGTAGGTAAAAGTGGTGAAGTATTCCACTGGAATGGCATGATTTGGTATGAAGAAGAAACTGGCACTTCAAAAAATCTTAACGGAGTTAGTTTTGATGGTGCAACAGGTTATGCTGTTGGTGCTTCTGGAACAGTGCTTATGTTTAATGGAAAATGGAATCAAATTACTTCAGGTGTTGGCGAAGATTTACAAAGTGTTTCGGTTGCAAATGGTAGTGGAATTATAACAGGAGTAGATGGAGTTATTATTAGTAAAAATGGAAGCGGTTTTAACAGTCCATTTTTGAAGACCTACGAATTAGCCGGTGATACAACCAGTTGGCAATTTAATGACTTACTGTTCGGTCAAACATTTTACTACCGACTTCGTGGCTATCATAGCATTGATACATCAATGTGGTCGGGGGTTAAATCATTTACCACACAGGCCTCACCCGTGTTAGTAGCACCCGACGATGGTGTAACTACCGATCTTGAAATGGAATTTGAGTGGGAGGAATACGAAGGAATTACAAATTATATAATAGAGGTCGACTGGTCGGCAAGTTTTAACGACCCAAGTAGTTTTACTACAGAAGTTGATACAATTGTACTTGTAACTTCATCATTTGGTGTTCAATATTTTTGGAGAGTTGCTACTCAGCACGCCATGGATATTTCAGACTGGTCTGAAGTTTGGACATTTACAACCGTAAATACTGTTGCATTGGAAAGTCCGGCTAATAATGCTAAAGAAGTGGCTTTGTGTCCATTATATAGTTGGGGAGAAATCATAGGGGCATCATATGAAATATGGATAGATATTGATGAATCATTTAGTAATCCAGTTATGCACACATCAGATGATCCTCAGCACCAGTGTCAAAGCTCACTTGAAAAAGGAGTTATATATTACTGGAAAGTACGTGGTGTTTCTGGAGTTAATCACTCAGAGTGGAGTGAAACATGGTCGTTTGAAACAGAAGGAGCTATAGGTATTGATGAGCAATTTAATGCTGACGCTGTTAATATTTATCCAAACCCTGGAAATGGTGAATTCAATGTATATTTAAACAGCTTAGAAAGTAAAGATTACCAGTTACAAGTTGTTGATATTGCAGGAAAGCTGATCCATGATCAGACAATTAATTGTCAGATAGGTAGTAATAATATCCCTGTTAATATTAATAGTATTGAAAGTGGTACTTACAACTTAATAATTAGCGATAACGATAATACAATAAGTAAGAGATTACTTATTAAATAATAGAGATATATTTAATCATAGGCTGTCCTGACAAGGGCAGCCTTTTTTTGTGCTTGTATTTCCTATTGAGCATTTTTAATCAATGATATTCATATAATTAAAAACTTTAAAAATTGTTTAGTGGATTATCTTATCCAAGGGGTAAATAGCATTTTAAACTAACCATTTATGCACTTATTCCAGGCTGTAAAGTGTAACAATGGTATTAATAAAGAATCGAGTAGATACCAACTATGAGTAAGAGTAAATTTGCTAAACTAACTAGTATTTGTTGAAACGCTTACCCAAGGAAAAAGAAATATAGAAAGAGGGGAATACAATTTGATTAATGTTATTATCCATTATTGTCATTCCAGTTGGTAAAATATCAATTGAAGCTCCAATTTCTGCAGCTTTTATTTTGGTACTTTGAGAACCAAATTCAAAGTTTATGCCACCCTTTAATTGCAATCCCGGATGTATTTTTATTTCGTTAAATCCTTTGGAAAATGGTGCACGGCCATAAATATCAGTAGTTGAATGTTTGTTTGGATCATATTGAGCTGGGAGTATCTGGTTTGTTGTAAAATCAATATAGTATATATAGTAGGGTTTAGCAATACCAATGCTTAATCCACCTCCATAAGTAAATCTTACTTCAACTCCTTTTTCTCCCCAATTAGGTTTTCTATTTAGTAGTTTTTTCCATACAACACCGGCTCTAAGAAAGAAAGCATCATTCATTTTTCCAAGCACAAATCGTTTTGAATTTACATAATAGGTATTAATCATTTTTATTTGCTTGTATGATTTCATACTCACAAACTCGAATTCAAGCATTCGGGTTTTAAAAATTGATAGTCGCTTTCCTGTTCTGAAATTTATACCTATCCCTAAATTATGAACAACTATACCATAGGTTTTTTGCCTGTTGTACAGAATCATATTCTCTATGGTGTCATTTGATTCGGTATCAAATTGTGAAAATAGCGGTGTACTGATAATTATCAGTAAGAAAAGAATCAGTATTTTTTCGAATCTTTTCATCTTAGAGATAAGAACCCTGGTGTAGGGGTAGTTATTGAGTAAAAATAATGCGTAAAGAGTTCGCAAACTTAGTATTTGCTTTCCTTTTGGTATTTATGATTTTCTCCGTATGCAGCACATTTATTCGATGATTTACAAGAACTTGCAAAAATAGCAACCAATGCAATGGCTGAAATCAGGATAATAATTTTTTTCATGTGTTTTAACTTATATTGTTTTAGCAATTCACAAAGAAAAGCAGATTTTAAATAAATAACAAGATTTTTTTACTTTTATTGTTTTTTAAACATATTAATTATTAAGAATGACAGGTCTAAAACCAGAAATAGAGGAGAGTTGGAAAATTGCTTTAATGGATGAATTTCAATCTCCATATTTTAGTGAATTAAAGTCTTTTTTAAATGATGAAAAAGAGAAACATTGTGTATTTCCGAAAGGATCAGAAATATTTGCTGCTTTAAACCATACACCTTTGCCTAGTGTTAAGGCAGTTATACTTGGTCAGGATCCTTACCATGGAGATGGTCAGGCACATGGGTTAAGTTTTTCTGTGCCAAAAGGAGTGCCACATCCACCTTCGTTGAAAAATATATTTAAAGAATTATCCGATGACTTGGGTATTCCAATACCTGAATCAGGTAATCTTGAGAAATGGGCCAAGCAGGGAGTATTATTGTTAAATGCAACACTTACTGTTCGAAAAAGCGAAGCAGGATCACATCAGGGTAAAGGGTGGGAGGAATTTACCGATACTATAATTAGTACAATTTCCAGTTTAAGGGCAGGTATTGTATTTATATTATGGGGAAAATATGCTCAAAACAAACAAAAGTTAATTGATACCTCTAAACACTTTATTATAAAGTCTGTACACCCTTCGCCCTTGTCTGTTTATAGAGGGTTTTGGGGTAGTAAGCCTTTTTCAAAGACAAACCAGTTACTCATTGATAATGGGTTGGAACCAATAGATTGGAATTTGACAAAATAAAAAAAAGCCGATGAAACTAATCAGCGGCTTTTTTTATGTTGTTGTTTTACTATTTCGGTCCGATTGCAATATCAATACCAATTGCTACTGCAAAAGTATTTTTTAGATAAGTTTCCTTATAAGGAATAACTGTTCCATCCATTCCGCTGTACGACATATCGTAAGTTTGCTCATCATACATGGTATAATAACCGCCAAGATTTAGTTTAAACATATCATTGATGGCGTATGCTCCACCAAATCCAACTGTATTTGTTGATAAGCTAAATCCTAAGTTTGATTGGTATGCTTGTGTTACTCCAGTTTGTGCACGAAGATATCCAGCACTTAGTAGGAATTGTTCGGTGATATTATATTCTAATCCAATTGCAAATTCCCAGAAATTTTTATCTATAACAGGCGCTCCTGCATCCTTGGCATCTTTGGCCCAACCTGTACCTTTATCAAAATATGAATGATAAGTAACAGATACTTTAAGAGGATCGATTACTCTGTAGTCGGCACCAATTGATAGCATTGCTGGAATATCGGCATTTGTTTTTTCGCCATCTGGGAACATATAAATTGGTGTTCCATCAGGATTCATTCCCATTATAAAACCTTTATTGTCAGGCACATCATTTGTTAAGTCCATTTTAGTTTGGAATTCATATTTTAAACCAATATTTAATTGGTTTTCAAAAAATGAAAGATTTGCACCAATAATTGGAGTAATACCATTACCAGTTTGTGTAATATCACCTTCCTGATCACCCATTAAAGATGCACCACCTATTAGCATTTGACCTTGTTCTAGATATCCAGCTGAATATGCATTATAAGCTCCTTGTCCTTGAGCAATGGTTATGTCACCAGCATTTTCTGTTCCTAAATCAACTAACCCATCTTTTAAAGCAATAATTTGTCCTTGCACGGCAGGGTCACCTGCAGTTGCAGCTATGGCTTGATCAAATGTTAAGCCACCCAATGGAGAACTTACCAAGTCATTCATATTACTGGCTGTATTAGCTAAAAATTCTGAACCTTCTATGGCAGTGGTTCCTAAATCAGTCATTAGTTTATCAGCGCGTTCTTCACTACCATCGGCCAACTGAAGCTTTATGTCTCTTATATGACCTTTATAGGTGTTCTTAGCCATTATATAACGGGCACCGGCAAATAGTGAAATATTATCATTTATCTCGTAACTAACACCTGCTTGTAATCCCCAGTATACTGATGTTCCATTAAACTCCATATCAACAGAGTAACCAGTAACCATAGGTGCAAATGCCGGAACCAGAGAAGCAACGGGAATTTCCATCATTGGTACACCTCTATCAAAAGCGGCACCACCACCACCACCGATGGCTAAAAACCCAGCTGAGAAAACAAATTTACCTGTCTTGTAAGCTAGATAAACAGATGGAAAAACTGGAGCACTAATTTTACCAGTGTATTTTTCATCATTTAAAAAACCGTTAGGGAACATTTCATTGCTAAATGCTGCAGTAATTGTTTGAGTTTGAAATATGCTCTGACTTGAAATACCTATGTGGAAGCCTTCTCCTAATTTTGTTAAACCTGCAGGGTTAAAGTAAACAGCATCAATTTCAACTGATGCACCACGAGATAACATACGCGACCATGCAGCACTTTGATTAGTGTTATGCACTAAACCTCCAGCCATTAAGAAGCTTGAACTAAGCACCATTCCAATAATAATAAGCGTAATTTTTTTCATATTTTCATTTTTTGATTTATAACTAATGTGCTAAAATATGTAAAACATTTCATATATCCATATTTTTGAGTTATTCAAGAATATGCTATTCTTCATACATTAGCAATCTATTATTGATTACTTGTAATAAAAAAATAGCGCTTAATAATTAAACTAAACGCTAATGAATAACTTTGGTAATTTAACTACCAAGTGTAATCACAAGACTCCCATAGTTTTCTTTCTTCTTCTTCTGTAATGTTTACGGCTTCTTCAGGTGTGTAATTTTGTGAAGTCTTTTCTAACATACAATCACAATAGTCAACAGCATTTTTTTCCTCAACTCCGTTTGTTGCCATAAATGATTTGCAGCTTTTCGTCCATTCTGCCTTTTGCTCATCACTCCAGGTGTCTGCTTTTGAGTCACAGTTACAAGCACTCACAAATAATAATAAGCCTAGAGATACAAATAATAATCTGATAATCTTCATCTTAGTAGATTTTAAAGTTTTCAATAATTCGAATTGATAATTTTTGATTTAGAACAAAGTTAATCATTATTTCAGGAAACTGATTATTTTTGTTTCAATAAGAAACACGTGTTCATTTAGACTGTCTGGAAAATAAAAAAAATGAAATGAAGAAGATTGTTTTTGCAACAAACAATAAACATAAGTTGAATGAAATTCGAAATATATTAATTGGTGATTATGAGGTATTTGGTTTGCAGGACATAGGTTTTGGAAATGATATACCCGAAACTGGATCTACATTGAAAGAGAATGCATCAATTAAGTCGAAAACAATATTTGATTTGTATAATATTAATTGTTTTTCGGACGATACAGGTTTGATAATTGAATCTTTAGGTGGAGATCCTGGTGTTTATTCAGCCAGATATGCTGGTTGTGGAGCAACATATGAAGAAAATGTAGATAAAGTTCTGTTTAAATTAAAGGGGCAAAATAACCGCAAAGCCGCATTTTCAACTGTTATTTCTCTACTCTTTGATAATATTGAATACTTTTTTGAAGGAAAGATATCAGGTACCATAGCCAACAAAAGATATGGAGATGGTGGATTTGGCTATGACCCTATTTTTATTCCCGAAGGTTATGATATAACATTCGCAGAAATGCCAATAGAAATAAAAAATAAAATTAGCCACCGCGCAATAGCTACACAAAAACTTGTTGCTTTTTTAAACAAACATGTTAGCAACAGTGATATTAAATAGTGCAGAAATAGAAATTCCCATAGCTTTAGCTTGTTTAGGAACAATACTTGCTTCTGAAAGACCTGGTACTGTATTTATCTCAATAAAGTATAGTTGATTACTTGTAAGTATATAATCAATTCGCACAATTCCTTTGCATCCCAGCTGGTAATAAATAAAAGAGGATACAGCCTTTATATCTGTTTCATATTCTATATTAAGATCAACAGGAGGAGTAATTTCTTCTGCTTTACCGGTAGTATATTTAGCCTCGTAATCAAAAAACTCATTATTAGTTTTTATTTCAGTTAATGGCAGAATATTTAATTTATTTTTATTCATAAATAACCCGCAATCTATTTCGCGGCCATCGATAAATTCTTCAATGATAATTCTATCATCAGCTTTGTATGCATTCTCAACAGCTTTATCAAATTCCCCAATTAAGCTAACTTTTGAAACACCAACACTTGATCCACTACGTGCAGGTTTTATAAACAAGGGTAATCCCAGAATTTCTATAACTTTCTCTTTATTTATTTTTTCACCAGCTACAAATGACAATGAATTGGCAACTTCTATTCCCAATGATTTAACAAAATTATTACACAGGTACTTATTGAAAGTAAGCGCTGATACATCCATATCACAAGAAGTATATGGAATATTTAATGAATCAAAATAACCCAATATTCCACCATCTTCTCCTGGTGATCCATGTATTGCGTTGAAAACACCATCAAATGTAATTTTATGGTTATCTATTTCAATACTAAAATCATTTTTATTTATTTGGTGTTTATTGTTATTGTCATCAAAATAATGCCAGCTATTTCGCTCAATGATAACTATATATGAAGAATATTTTGTGTCATTTAAGTTTTGTTTTACCATGTTAGCACTCTGGGTTGATATTTCATATTCACCAGAAAACCCTC
>JAERTF010000091.1 GCA_016845105.1 Bacteroidota bacterium
TAGACTTGTTGTTGCTAGCATTACAGGAATATGACTAATTACGGATATACAGATTATTTATTATCAAAAGATTATCTTTGCAGAATGCTTCGAGTATGCACATATCTGTTATTGTTTATTATTACGACAGTTTTAATGTCATGCTCACAAAATTCGGAAAACAAGAAAATAGAATCCAGTAGTAATCGAATAACAAGCAGAGTTAATTATCAACAATCCTTAATCAACAATTACAATCAGTTAGAATCATTGGTTGATACTAATACTAAAACTGACTTTATTTACTCATCAAATATTTCTAAGAATGTTGGTGAAATTGTAAACCTAAATATGGGAGAACTTGAACCTAGAAATGAGCACATTAAGATTAATGAGCCAAAGTTTCAAACTTCGAACTGTACCAAGGAACTAGAAATTAGTAAATCAACAAGGCTACTAAGAGTTGTATTTGACAATGATATTTTTAACAATACAGATTACTACTATACCAATGGTGTAAACATAGAACTAATTAATCCCATAGCTGAGCATTCACCACTATCACGAATATTACTGGGCTTAAAAAACACTGAACTTGATTTGTATGGATTTTCGATTATGCAAAACATCTATACACCAACCAACCCCGATATTGAAGAAATATCTGTTGGTGACAGACCCTTTTCTGCGTTTTTAACCATTGGTCAATTCCGAGAAAGCTACAACCTTAACCGTAATCTATCTATAAAAAGTAGCTTAAACTTTGGAGTACTTGGTCCTGCATCCATGGGTGGAGTGGTACAATCATCTATTCATAATATTGAGCCGGTGGGCTGGAATAATCAAATCAAGAACAATGTCGTAATCGACTATTCAATTAATATTGAAAAAGGAATTATTAGTACTCCACATTATGAACTAAATTTAACAGCAGGGGGTAATATTGGCACAATATTTAACAAAATTAATGGAGGATTTTATACCCGCATTGGTAACTTTACACCAGTTGTTAAGGGTAATTTCCTAAACTCAAATCAAAAAAATAATAAGTTACAGTTTTGGTTTTTCATAACTGGTAATACAAACTTTGTACTTTATGACGCCACATTACAAGGAGGGTTAACAGGCAATACTAATTCCTATACAATTAATAGTAATGACATTAGCAGAACTGTGATAAACCTTAGTGTTGGAGTTGCGGCTTATTACAGAAATGCAGGAATGGAGATACAGAATTTTTACATATCACCTGAGTTTAAAAATGCATATGACTTTAGATGGGGTCGGATTAAACTAATATTTAAAATTTAAAAAACATGTCAGAAGTACCTACTCCCGAAAATGGAAGAAGCAAAGAAATAGATAATGCAAAAATTGAGTTTCCGGTAACTTTCCAATTAAAAGCAGTTATGGATTCCTCTGTAACAGATGAAAATAATAAAGAAAATATTTCTGCTGTTTTAGAGAGTCTTGAAATTAAAAACAAATGCACAGGTTCGAAAAAAAGCAGTAAGGGCACATATGTGAGTTACAATTATCAGGTTACTCTAATTAGTAAACTACAGCTTGAAACTCTTTATGATAAGCTAAAGGGCGTACCCGGATTAAAGTTTGCAATATGATTCAGAAAATACTTGCGGTTGCAGCAGGAGGGAGTATAGGAGCAGTATTGAGATATTTAATTTTTATATTAAATGATAAAACAAACACCAATACATTTCCATGGGCAACACTTGCTGTAAACCTAATTGGATCATTTTTAATAGGTTTACTTTGGGGAGTTTTTGATAAATTTTATGTGTCACCAGGTTTACGACTGTTCCTATTTGTAGGCATACTAGGTAGTTTTACAACATTCTCAGCTTTTGCATTCGATGTTTTCAGTTTAAGCAAAGATGGCAGTTTCAAATACCTAATTATTTACATCCTCACAACAAATATTATTGGAATATCGTTAGCATTTGTAGGTTATTACATCTCAAGATTTTTATAATGCATGCAATAGAACCATATTATAGCTGGCGAAATAACTATATAGCCGCCAACGATTCCGAATCGCCTTTCTTTAAAAGAGAATATAGCGAGTTTACCTTTACTAATTCCGTTTATGATCATTTAATCCATCCACAATGGGACGAATTTGGTTCACAAACACTTTTCATTAAAATACTAATGGTTAATTATGACCTCCATTATTGTGTTATTGAAATGATGGGCGAATGGAATGACCTATTGTATAATGATATTATGTTTCTTTACAGAGATGTTATTGAAAGCTTACTCGAAAGTGGCATAAAATATTTCATCCTGATTGGTGAAAACGTCCTTAATTTTCATGCCGATAGTAATGATTATTATGAGGAGTGGTTTAATAACATTGCTGATGGCTGGATTGTTGGTATAAACTTTAGAGATTTTGTAATTAAAGAATTTGAAGAAGCCAATATTGATTATTACATTTCTTTCAGCGGTGAGTTCAATGAATTCGTATGGCGAAATCTATTACCCGATCAGCTATTCGAAAAGGTAAACTCCATAGTTACAAAACGTCTTGAAATTTAATCAATTCCATTGTACTATTCACCAAAGTCTAAAGACCAAAGACTAAATACTAAAGACCACGAACCAATGACCAAAAAAGCATCCACAATATCTGTATATGGAAAAGTACAAGGAGTTGGTTTTCGTTATCACACACACAAAAAAGCTCAAGAATTCAATATCGTTGGTTTTGTGAAAAACAAACCCGATGGTTCGGTATATATTGAAGCCCAAGGAGATGAAATTGACCTAGCAACGTTTATTGATTGGTGTAAAGTTGGACCTTCCTGGTCAAGAGTTATTAATACTAAAACACAAACAATTCCCCTTTTTAACACAATTGGTTTTCATATTAAATAGACATATATTAGCGATTATATTCTGTCACAATTGCCAAATCCATCAATCATTTTAATTAACTTTATTACCTTTACAGCCTTAATCTCTAAATTCAAAATATGGAAAAAGTAAAACAATTTATCGAAGATAATAAAGACCGTTTTATGGAGGAATTATTCGAAGCAATACGCATTCCTTCAATATCATCTTTATCAGATCATAAGGATGATATGATTCGCATGGCCGAATATTTCAAAAAAAGTTTATTGGATGCCGGTGTTGACAAAGCTGAGGTAATGCCCACAGCTGGCAACCCTGTTGTTTATGGTGAAAAAATTATTGATCCTTCACTACCAACAGTACTAGTTTATGCACATTATGATGTGATGCCTGTGGACCCAATCGACCTTTGGGACTCACCACCATTTGAACCAGAAATTCGTGATGGTAAAATATTTGCCCGCGGTGCTGATGACGATAAAGGTCAGGGATTTATGCACATAAAAGCCTTTGAAGCACTAGTGAAAAATGATAAACTTACAACAAATGTTAAGTTTATGATTGAAGGAGAAGAAGAAATTGGTTCGGTGAGTCTTGGTGCATTTTGCGATGAGCATAAAAAAATGTTAGAAGCCGATATTATTCTTGTTTCAGATACAGGAATGATTGCTGAAGATATTCCTTCAATTACAACCGGACTAAGAGGATTAGCCTATTGGCAAGTTGAAGTTACTGGTCCGAATAGAGACTTACATTCAGGCTTATTTGGCGGTGGAGTTGCAAACCCAATTAATGTGTTGGCGAAAATGATAGCTTCCATGACCGACGATGAAGGCAAAGTAACAATGCCTGGTTTTTATGATGATGTGCTTGTAGCCACTGACAAAGAAAGAGAAATGCTAAACAAAGCTCCTTTCAGTGTGGAAGAGTATAAAGAAGCTATTGATGTTGAAGAATTAGATGGAGAAGCCGGATATACTACCATAGAAAGAACTGGTATTCGTCCGTCATTTGATGTATGTGGTATTTGGGGTGGTTATACCGGAGAAGGTGCAAAAACTGTTCTTCCTTCAAAAGCATATGCTAAAATCTCTACACGTTTAGTTCCCGATCAAAACAATGAGAAAATAGCAAAGATGTTTGAGGAATATTTTACAAGCATAGCTCCAAAATCTGTAAAAGTTGTTGTTGATTCACTCCATGGTGGACAGGCGTATGTTTGCCCAATCGATCTTCCTGCATACAGAGCTGCTGAGCAAGCATTTGAAAAAGTATATGATAAAACTCCCGTGCCAATGAGAAGTGGTGGTAGTATACCTATAATATCAACATTTGAAGATAAGCTTGGAACAAAATCAGTTCTTATGGGATTTGGTCTCGAGTCTGATGCAATACACTCACCTAATGAAAATTACCCAGTAGGTAACTTCTATAACGGTATCGAAACCATAACTTGGTTTTATCAATATTTTGCCGAAGAAATGAAAAAATAGAAGAAGAATATATTCTTAAATAAATAGCTGCTCCTTGTACAATTTCTTAATGTACAAGGAGCATTTTTTGTTTTATAGATTTAGGTTATTTTTAGAAAAATTTTTACTACCAATAAATGAAGTGGATATCATTACTAATATTTCTATCTATTATTTATACAAACTCAATAGCTCAGGTTAGTGCAGGACCAAATGATACCATTTGTGAAAACGAATCCACAGTTCTGCAAGGCTCAAGCCAAGGTAATTACGAATACACATGGACATCCAGTCCTCCTGACCTAACAATTAGCAACCCAAATATCTTAACTCCAACAGTATCACCATCCGAACTCACAACCTATACACTTACAGGAAAAGAGGTTACCGATGTAAATCTAATTTCCAATTATGACTTCCAACAAGGATACACTGGTTTTACTAGCGAATATGATTATTGCGATGTTGCAAATTGCCTCAATGCTGCACCTCCAACAGGTGGATTTGGGATTAACTCTAATCCATCTTTTTTGCACAATGGGTTTCCATCATGTGGCGACCACACAGGTGGTGGTAATATGATGGTTGCCAATGGTGATGAGTTTAATGATATTACCTTTTATGAAACAACCGTTTCAAATATATCACCAAATACCGATTATGAGTTTTCAATATGGCTAACTAGTATGGGAGCCTTTTTTACAGCCACTCTGCAATTTGAAATAAATGGCACTGTGATTGGCACAAAACAAGCATCCACAGTAACTTGTCAATGGAATGAATTTTCAGCGGTTTGGTCATCAGGTTCTGCAACATCAGCAGTTATTAAAATTATCAATATAACAACAGTACTCACAGGATGGGGAAACGATTTCGCAATAGATGACATTGCACTCTTCGAGATTATAGAACACACCGATCAATGTGTAGTTAAGGTTAACCAAATTCCAACTTCTACATTTGACCTTCAGCCCTCTGTATGCATCAACGATACAACAATAATAACATATACCGGGAATGCCTCAGGAAGCGCTTATTACAATTGGGATTTTGGTACCGATATCTTATACATCGAGGGTAGTAACGAAGGTCCATATAAAATCCTATGGAATAATCCAGGAACACAAACCATTAGCTTATGGGTTGAATCAGAATGCGTTTCTGCCACAACAACTAAAGATATATCCATTATTGACAAACCTGATATTGAGCTTACTGCTGACAATACAAGCATCCCTTACGGCACTAGCACATCATTACATGGAGAGATAATATCACCCAGTTTTGTTTCATTTCTTTGGGAACCTTTGGAGTACTTAGAGAATCCAATAGACCTTGAGCCTAAAACAACACCTTTGGTAGCACCTACAACTTTTTATTTTCATGTTACTGATAACATAGAAGGATGCTCTAACACAGATTCAATATTAATTGATGTGATAGGTGGGCCGATATCTATTTTATCAACAACAGCCTTCCCTGATACTATTTGTAATGGTGAAAGCTCAACAATTGCACTTACAGTTACGGGAGGATCGCAAGTATATTCTGCAAACTGGACTTCAGATCCGTCTGGATTTAGCCACACTGGTCCCGAATTATCATTACCTGTTTCTCCACTTGAAACAACAACATATTTAATTGATGTAAATGATGGATATGATACTCTTAGTTCATCAATTAACGTTGTAGTTATTAATGACACATACATAGTAAACCAACCCATTGATCAAACTTTAATCTCCGGAACCAGTGCATCATTTTCAATTGATTCTGAATTTGCAACCTTCTTTCAATGGCAAATTAGTTACGACAATGGTATTACGTGGGTTGACTTAAGTAATGGAAGTGAATATAGTGGAGTACTTTCTCAAAACCTAACAATTAATCCTGTAACAAATATTATGAATGGCAACATGTTTAGGTGTAATATTTCAGGAAACTGCAATAATATCATAAGTACCACAGCATCACTAACTGTTTATGATTCACCAGATTTTATTTCAAATCTCAGTAATAATGAAATATGCGAAGGGGACAATGTGAGTTCATCTTGTATGGTAGGTAACTTCGTACAAATAACCCAATTTGATTTCTCAATCGAATATGATAATAGCTTGTTGGAATTTACAGAACTAGTTGATATAACAACGGAATTAGTTGACGACATTGTATATCAGGTTAGTGGCACAACCATAAACATCAGCTGGTTATCAACACAAGGTATTACCATAGGCGATGGTGAAATATTTAAGATATCATTTAAGGCTTTGGCTAATGGCACCTCAGACATATCATGGGATACACAAAATAATACAGTCATAAACCAAGTTGGTGTGGCGCCTGATTTAATATTAAGCAACGGGAGAATAATAATTAATCCTCTCCCTACTCCTGTTGATTTAATTTCGTCAAGTACAGACACAGTGAATGTTGTAGATGAAATAAAAATAACACTAACAGCTGTGGGCGGGAGTGGTAACACATTGGTATGGGCATTGGATAATTGCAATGGTGATACAGTTGCAATAGGAAGCCCAATTGAAATTACAAGACCTATTACTACATCCAACTATTATGCCTACTGGGTTAACCAATGTGGAAAAAGCACCTGTTTAAGCACTAAAATAACCATACTATATGATTTCGAAGTTGGGTTTCCAAATGCATTTACACCAAACTCAGATGGCAATAATGATGAGTTTAATGTAGTAAGTAATGCGACTCTTATCAATTTTAATTTGCAAATATTTAACAGAAATGGTTTGCTAATATTCGAAACCAACGATCAATATAATGGATGGGATGGAACATATAAAAACGATCGTTTATCAACCGGAACTTATGTTTGGAAAGTATCCTACAATGCAACCTTAACGGGATCAAATGTTGAGGTAGTAACTAAAACAGGTACTGTTACTTTAATAAATTAAGATGAAAGTACTAATCCTTCTTTGGAGGTTTTTTTGTACTGATCCTTTTGCGAGGAGGTTTTTTTGTCCCCGACTTTTTATCATCAGAATTGGTAAACCGTCTTAAGGATTCCATATGACGATCAAAGTCCTTACTCCTTTTGGTAATCTCCTCTCGTCGATTTCCTGATCGCGATTCTTCATTTCGTTTATAATGTCTTTTTCTAGTTTCCGGTTTATCATAATTGGAGTCCTGTACAATTTCTTGCTCCTCATCATAATTCGACTTACGTTCATTTATTCGGTCTTCTTCAGAGCTTCTGATTCCGTCATCCCATTTTTTAAAACCTCGTTTTCGGTCATCGATATTTCGATCTTCAGAACCTCTATAATTTTCCTTTTTGGAGAATTCTTTTTTGCCTTCCTTGGAGAATCTCTCATCGGGATTATCACCGTATCTTCTCGTACCTTCGTAAACTTCAAACTTTAGAAATCTGGTTTCAACAGGTCCATTGTACAGTGTAATCTTTTGAGAGGGGCGTAAACCAATAAACTTTGCCTGCTCAAAGTTTGGACAGATAACCCAGGCTTCGCAACCTGCAAAATTATTTTTAAGCACATTGCCAATACCTTTATATAGATCTCGTAACTCACCACGTTCCTCCATGCGCATTCCATATGGTGGATTCATTATTAGTACTCCTCCATTTTCAGGTACTATACTATCAAAATAGGCTACCTTTACCTCTATATCCTTATGTAATCCAGCAAATTTCAGGTTTCGCTTTGTAATACCTATTGCCTTTTCCGATCTGTCGGAAGCATAAATATTACATTCATGCTCAGTTAAATTATCATCAGCATCAGTTTTAATTTGCTCCCAAAGCTCACTATTAAAACCTTCCCAATTCATAAAAGCGAACTCTTTTCGATAATATCCTGATGGAATATTCATTGCTAACATTGCAGCTTCCATTGGTATTGTTCCAGATCCACACATTGGATCAAAGAAATCACTATCACCCTTCCAACCTGCCAACTGTATCATCCCGGCAGCAAGTATTTCATTTATTGGAGCCTTGTCGGATCCAATTTTATAACCACGTTTATGCAATGATTCTCCAGAACTATCAAGGGAAATAGTACAAACATTATGACTTATATGAACATCAATGTAAATATTAGGATTTTCAACATTTACCCATGGACGTTTCCCGGTGCTATCTCTAAACTGATCAACAATTGCATCCTTGGTTTTTAGGGCAGCATAATGCGAATGATCCATGTCAGAATGAAATAGATTAGCATCTACCGAAAAAGTTTGGTTTAGTTTAAAAACATCCATCCAATTTATCTTTTTCACTTTATCGTAAAGCTGATCCTCATTCTTCACCTTAAAAACACCAATGGGCTTAAGTATACGAATTGCCAATCTGGATAAGTAGTTAACCTTATACAACAGGGCTTCATCACCACGAAAGGTACAGCCACGCTTGATGATTTCTACATTGTCAGCACCCAGTTGTTCAAGTTCGGCAGCTAATATTTCCTCCAGTCCTGCAAAGGTTTTAGCAGTTAAATCCATCCCGGGTTTAAATTCTTTAGTTGATTCCATATGGTTGGCAAAATTAATTATTTTAGCCTGTTTACAAGCATACTATCAAATTTATCATAATGACAATTCACGAAGCACAACAAAAAGTTGATCAATGGATTACCACAACCGGTGTTAGATATTTTAACGAACTTACAAATATGGCTATATTATCGGAAGAGGTAGGAGAAGTTGCTAGAATTATCTCGCGAAAGTACGGAGAGCAATCAAATAAAGAATCTGATAGTAATCTAAATCTTGGAGATGAACTTGCCGATGTGCTATTTGTTTTACTATGCTTAGCTAATCAAACAGGTGTGGATTTAACCGATGCACTCAAAAAAAATCTGATTAAAAAGGAAGTCAGAGATAAGGATCGACATAAAAATAATTCTAAACTACAGTAAGCATTGCTTTCAATATTAATTTCAGATATCAAATAACTACACCAACAGCTATCTCCATTATTTTTCAATGACGATCATTTTTCTTATTTCACTTTGTGTCACATCTACGGTAAGTTTATATAAATAAACTCCTGGCTTTAGCCCAGTTGTATTATAGATGACGCTATTATTTCCTTTTGGTTTTCTCCCATTTTCAAGCATTGTGATTTCCAAGCCACGAATATCAAGAATACTAAGTTCAACCCAGGCATTTCTTGGCAAACTATAATCTATTGTAGTTATATTTGTTCCAATAACCGGATTAGGGTAATTTTGTTGAAGAATGAATTTATCATCAAAACCAAAATCATCGATACCTGCTGGAATCTCAAAAGCATAGAGCTTTTTATCCTCACCTGCCACATACAATTCGTTCTGGCTAATTGTTAAATGTCCACCAACATTGTAGCTCCACTTTATCATGTGATCAGCAATATCAATGGCATATACCTCATTTTGAGCACTTACAAAAACTAAATCATCTGTAACCAAAGGAGGATAAGCAATATCACCGTCAATATTAATACTCCATAATAGATCGCCTGTTCTTATATCTCTAGCTTCTAATTGATCTGCATTAGCACTATAAATCATTGAATTCGCAACTGCAGGGTTCACAAAGTAACCAGTATGAGACCATAATACTTCATGGTTTACCATATCAATCGCTGATTGATCCCACTTAGCCGAAGCCATAATTATCTTATTAACGGTGTCTATTACCGGTGCTGTGTTCATTGCATGTCCTGACCACCCATTTGGCACATCATAATTAACCCAGGCTCTATTTCCATAAAGGGCATTAAATGCTGCAAAATATCCAAAATCACTGTTCGAGTATGATGTATATGCATACAAAGTGTCATTATATAAAGCCGGAGTCCAGCCATCATCCTGTGGTAGATTTTGAAACCAATATTGTTTTCCAGAGAAAGCATCAAAACTATAAACACCACCATATTGCCCACCGTTTACATATACTCTTCCATTAATAATTGTAGGTGCAAAATGAGATTCCCATTGTGAACCATATGGAGATACCCAGCTCACATTGCCTGTTGTAATATCGAGGGCATGAATATAGCTATCACCTACACCATTGCATGTTTGAAAATATATATTTCCATATGCAAAAGAAGGAGGGTTAAGACTAAACAATTCTGAATATTGCCTACGCCATTTCTCCTCCCCTGTTTCCTTGTTTAAGACATACACTCCCTTGTCATTACCATGTCCGCCAGTTGTTACAACTACTTCATTATTGACAACACAAACAGGGTTAACGACCTCATTATCAAAATCTTTTGACCAAAGCAGTTTTAAGGGAACGCTGATATTATCCTTTGCAATACCGGTGTGCTGTGGATTATTTCCAAACATCGTCCAACACCCTTCTTCTTCGGTACTAATGGATATTGTGAGTTCAGACATCTCACCCCAGTTTCCAATGGCATCCTGAGCATGGAAAAACAAAATATGATCGCCATAGGATAACTCATCACACGCAATCTTCAAATAAACTTCCTCAGTTGATTCGTCCAGTTGTCCATCAGATGATATCATTGCTTTTCCTGTTCCACTAGCACCTATATTATCAATAAAATACTCTGCAGCAACAATCGGTGACATGGCAATATCAGAATTATCTGAAATGACTCCATTAATATATAAGCTGTTACCCTTCCATTTTACATATGAATCAGGGATAAGATTGGTAAAGGTGGGACCAATTAAATCCTCACCACTACCTGTTGTAAAACTCCACTCAAAATCATCAATTTGTGATCCTTCGCTAATTCCGTTAAAATTTCCATCAAGTCCATTACCAGCAGTATCACAAATCAATCCAGAGAGTAATATTCTTATTTCGTTGTTTGGTGGTAGATTATTATCAGGTATTATTGTTAATATATTATTTGTACCATATGAAATAGCCTTATCAAGATTATCACCACTTTGTGAAACAACACTAATTGTATTATCATTTAATGTTGGCCCACTGATTAACTCAGAGAAAGCAATATTAATCTTTATATTATTGCCAACATTTTGCATTTGCAGGGGAGAGTTTCTAACTACCTGAGGAGGAATGTTATCGATACATCTTGAACTAGATTCAAATTGAAAAACACCCCATCCTGTTGTATAGATAATTTCTTTATGTTGGTTGTTGTTTAGATCTGCTATCTTGATGTTGTTATATCTGCCAACTAATCCACCTAGATAATTACTTTCCCAGATAAGACTATAATCTGCTACACTATAAACCTTTAATGACCATGACACACCGATAATTATTTCTTTACTTGTTGTCGAGTCAATATTATCAATTTCAATTGAATATATATTATCGTCGGGGATAGTAAATGCTTGAAACGATGAAAAATCCTCACAGTTTGTAATCGAAACTCTACCATAAGTATCAACGGATATAATATCCATAATATCATTGTCATTGTGATCAAAAATATCAAAAGTCACAACGTTTCCTAGGTTATCACTTTCCCATTGAAGTGAGTGAGTGATTCCATCGTATATTTGAATATCCCCATTTAGTTTGTTAATTATAATTTCTTTGGCATCATCATCATCTAAATTTTCAATTATCACTTTTTCGATCCTTCCTCCTGTATATTCACTTTTCCACTCTATTTCAAATGTTTCTCCATTAATAATGGTTATGTAACCTTGTATATCTACAACAACTATTTCTACAATATTGTCATTATCAAGATCTATTAATTCAATATCCTGAGGTGTATACATTTCTTCACTTTGCCATAATTGATTATAGGTAAATCCATCGTAAACAAATATATTTTCCTCCATTCCGATCACGATTTCGCCTCGTACATTATCGTTTATATTACCAGCAGCAATACAATAAACTCTGCACCAATAGGCCGGCTCAAGGATATTTTCAAGTTCATAATTAATTCCATTGTATGTAAATATTGCACCATATTTATATTCGCTTCGCGTTTTTGATGCAGCGCATAGTATGTCAAGAGTATCATTATTATCTAAATCAAATATATCTGCAAAAAACCCTCCAACTATATCTTTACTTCTCCACTCCGTTTCATGGGTATCAAATCCTCCAACATAAAGATGATAGGAATCAGAAAAATCTTCGAATGAACCCCAAATAAATTCATCAACCCCATCATTATCAGCATCTCCTACACCAATACTTGTAATTTCATCATTTACATTGATATTTTCCCAAAGCTTTTGTTGGGTAGTTGCATCATAGCATGCAATTGCAACACTAAAATTATTAACACCTATTACAATTTCATATAAACCATCCTGTTCAACATCATTCACAATCATATCTTCAATATCCCAATATCCGGTTTCTATTTGCCATTGTACAGTATGTAACACACCATCGATTGAACTAATAATACCAGTAGTTGCTTCTGCACAAATGATATCAGATATTTCGTCACCGTTTACATCTGCAATACCTACCCAATCGCCAAAATCATCTTCATATTGCCATTTTAGGGAATAATCTTCTCCATCCAAAACATATCCTTTCGATAGTACAATTTCATTTGTTCCATCACCATCAATATCACCAACTGCAATATCCTTGCCTCCATATTGATCCGTTTGAAAAATCGGCTGAAGTGTAATTGCGTCATAAATATGTAGATATTGTTGGCCATAATAATCTCTCACAATTATAAATTCATAATTCCCATCTCCGTCAGTATCTGTAATATAACTCTGTGAAGAACCAAGTGACGTGGTTGACTGAGAGTGGATTAACGACATGGTTTCTCCGCTATATACATCAACCTGGCCATCGTTAGTTACAATGTATATTTCAATATCATTGTCGTTATCTAAATTTGCTTTTTGGATTGATTTGATTTTATTCCCGGCATAAATATCACTTGACCATTTTGTATGGTAGTCTCCATTTTTGTATGATAATAATGCAAAATAAGACTGGTTATTACCAGGTTCGCCACTATACAATACCTCTTGAAATCCATCACCATCAAAATCATCACACCAAATATTAGCCTGACCCAATGATGTTCCAAGTGACGTCTTACTCCATTTTTTTGTTAAATAATCAGATTGAGCATGTATTTGAAATTGAAATCCGACAATGATTATAAGTGTATAAAACAGTATTTTGGTATTGTTCATTTCACTAATATTTAGGTTGTATTAATAATTGAGATAATACAAAGGTACGAATCAAACTACTGAAATAGCTGGTTAAACAATTTTTATTTTAATAGTAGAATTTACATTAAAATAGTGTTTGAATATTTTGATAGTCAATACGAATCTATGTTTAGATAAATCTCATTTTGTCTATTTTTGATTTCTTAATTGAAGTGAATAACCCTATGCCAATGATTTTTCGATTATTTGTATTTCTATTTATGTTTCCAGCAATTATATCTGCTCAGAATATTTCTATGCCCGGAATAGTAGTGGATAAGGAAAATAATGAACCTCTTGCCTTTGTTAATATTATTTCATCATCAGGATATGGATCAATAACTGATATTGATGGAAAGTTTGACATCACAATAAACCCTGATGATAGTTGTTTGACACTTTCATATATTGGATATGAAACAAAGATATTCCATATAAACCTTCATGAGAAAGAGCAATTTATTCAATTGTCGCCAAAATCGTTTGAGTTGGAAGAGGTGACAATACTACCAGGGATTAATCCGGCACATCGAATAATAAACAATGTAATTGCTAATCGAAATATAAACAACCCCAATAAATTAAAATCATTTTCATACATATCATATGATAAAATGGTTATTACAATTAATGCTGATTCTATTTTAGATAAAGATGTTAGTAACCTTGACACAAACCAAATGCGAGTAAGGAAATTTATTGAATCAAAGGACTTATTCTTGTTGGAAACGGTTACTGAAAGGAAATATATATCTCCGGGATTAAATCAAGAAAATATTCTAGCAACAAAAGTATCAGGCTTAAATGATCCTGTTATGGCATTTATGATTTCACAAATTCAATCTACTTCATTTTATGATGAAATAATCCAAATTGCTGGCAGCAACTATGTAAACCCTATCAGTAAAGGTTCTACCAATAATTACTTTTTCCTTATTGAAGATACTATTTATTCCAATACCAACGACTCAATATATATTATTTCGTTCAAACCTAAAACCAACAAAAAATTCGATGGATTAACAGGATTCCTACACATAAATAATAACCGTTGGGCTATTCAAAATGTTAAAGCTGAGCCCCAAGACAACACTACGGGAATAAGCATAAAAATACAACAGTCTTACGAATTCATTCAGGATCATTGGTTTCCTGTGCAGTTAAACACTGATATCATTTTCAGGATGGCATCTGCTTCAGATGGTAGCACTAATTATCCTCTAATTGGTAATGGTCGAAGCTATATTCGTGATATAAATCTTAATCCAGATTTAAAGAAAAAAGACTTTAGTTATCACGAAGTGGAAATCAACAAAGAAGCGACGAAAAGAAAAGGTGAATTTTGGAAAGAATACAGAGTAGATAGTTTAACCGCACGTGAACTGGAAACATATAGGTTTATTGATTCGATCGGCAAAGCCGAGAATTTCGACAAGATGGCTTCAACCTTCCAAACCTTACTAACGGGTAAAATTCCATACAAGTTTATAAATATTGATATGGATAAGTTTATTCACTATAACAATTATGAAGGCTTATATTTAGGTTTAGGATTACATACAAATCATAAAATATCCAGTACTTTTTCAGTTGGAGGATATTGGGGTTATGGATTTCGAGACGAGTCAGCCAAATTCGGAGGTGACTTGTCAATAAAAATTCATAAACCCTCAGAATCCACAATTAGAATTGATGCTTATGATAAAGTAACCCCCAGTGGTGATGTTGAATTTTTTGACGATAAAAATCAAATATGGCGACCCGAATATTTTTATAAGTTCTTTTACAAACAAATGAATAGAACCATTGGAGGAGAACTAAATTACACATTCAGAATTAGACCTTTACGTGATTTTAGTTGGGTGGTTGGAATAAGAACACAAGAAAAATACACTTACGATAGCTATTATTTTACTAGTACAGATGAGCCTTGGAATCCTGTAACAAACTTTAGCACAACCGATTTTATGTTAGGGTTTAAATTTTCATTTAGAGAAAAAATATTGCAAACAACAAAAGGACAGATTTCGTTGGGTTCTAAATTTCCTGTGGTGTGGTTGAATTACACAAAAGGAGTTCAAGGAATACTGAATGGAGATTATTCTTTTAATAGATATGATTTAAAAATTAGTTTTGATCATTTCTTCAAATATATTGGTGAGAGTAGTATTGTCATAAATGCAGGAATTATTGACGGGCAATTACCAATTTCAAACCTATATAGTGGTGTAGGCTCATATAATGAATTTACAGTTTATGCACCGGTTAGTTTTGGTACCATGGGGGCAAATGAGTTCTATTCCGACCAATATATATCATTGTTTTTATCACATAATTTCAAGGACCTGCTTTTTAGTTTCAGAAACTATAAGCCTGAGCTAATGATAGTTACAAATGTTGGTTTTGGTTCATTAAAAAATCCAGGCGATCATCACAATTTAGATTTTAGCACACAAGAAAAAGGTTACTATGAATCAGGAATTATAATTAGAAAGCTTCTTAACTTACAAATTTATGAACTAGGGGCTGGTGTACTCTATAGATATGGGCCCTATGGTTTTGATAAACAATCAAAGAACTTTGCATATAAATTGAGCATTTACTATACTTTTTAAACTATTGAATAATTATTTTTGCAACCACTCGTTTAAACACTAAACAGTTTATATCCCATATCACAATTTTTTATAAATTTACAATGAAGTATATTTAAGCAAGATTATATGAAAGACAACCTTCTTCAATACATAAGACCAATTGTAGGGTTTGCAGTTATTGTATTTATGGCTTGGTACTTTATGGATGTTGTTGCTTATATTCTGGTTGCTACATTTTTATCAATGATGGGGGCTCCATTAATAAAGAAATTAGATAAAATTGAGATTCGCAGATGGAAAATACCTCATAACCTAAGTGTGATAATTACTATTACTGTAATGATAATTGTATTTAGCTTGTTTATGGTATTAATTGTGCCATTAATAATAAGACAAGCAAATATCATTTCAAGCATAAATATTAATGATATTATTGCACATTATAAAGAACCAATGGATAATTTGGATGAATTTTTGGTTCAATACAATATTATTAATGCCGACGAAACCCTAGCCCTATACCTTCAAAGTCAGATCATTGACTTAATAAGCGTTGCTAAGTTCACAAACTTTTTTACCAATTTAGTAAGTACTACTGGTTCATTATTTATGGGTACATTTATTATCATTTTCCTAACATATTATTTTCTGGTTGATGATAAACTTGCAAAAAACTTCATTCTTATTTTGTCTCCAGAGAAATATATCGAAGACCTTGATAAAGCATTACATGACTCTAAATACCTGCTTGTAAGGTATTTTCATGGCATTCTGGTAGAGGTTATAATAATGATGACACTGGAAACAGTTGGGTTACTAATTATGGGAGTACCTAATGCACTCTTAATAGGATTTTTGGGGGGCTTAATGAATGTTATTCCTTATTTAGGACCAATAATTGGTATGTCGATTGGAGTTGTATTGGCAATATTATCTACCTTAAGTGCTGGCGATTACGACTACATTGTATTTACATTTTTTAGTGTTGTTGGTGTCTTTGGCGTTGCGAATATGATAGACAATTTCATATTACAGCCACAAATTTACTCAAAGAGTGTAAAGGCTCACCCAGTTGAAGTATTCCTTGCAATTATTGTAGGTGGAAAAGTTGCTGGTATTGCTGGAATGATTCTTGCAATACCAACTCTTACAATTATAAAAGTTATAGCTAGGCAATTTATGCAGCAAATGAAACTGGTTAAATATTTAACCAGTAGAATGTAACCTTTTTTTAAAAAATTAATATAATTAAATAAGCAATTAACCTTTTTAATTTTAAAATTATGAGTGAAAAAAAATCAAGTTCATGCTTTTCGTTTTTAGCAGGAGCATTTATTGGAGCAGCAGCAGGAGCTGTAGCAGGTTTGCTTCTTGCACCTGAAACAGGTGAAGAAACAAGAAAAAAATTAGCAGATAAATCTAAAGACTTAGCTGATGATCTTTATGATAAGTTTGATGATTTTAAAGAATCAATGACTGACGTACTTGAAGATGTAAAACAGGGTACCGCTGAAACTCTTGAAACTGTTAAGAAAAGTACTTCTGCATTAATTGAAGAAGTAAAAGAAAAAGCTAAATAAGTTTATTCAACTTATTTTTTATGGAATATGAAAATTTAGGCACTCCTCTAAAAGAAACCTTAGAGGAATTTAAATCCTATGTTGAGAACCTCATAACTTACAATAAACTTGTATTTGTAAGAGGTGCTGGTGAATTATCATCATACTTAATGTTGTTGGTAATTTTATTCGGACTTAGTGGTTTTGTGCTACTATTTTTCTCCTTTGCATTTGCTGGTTGGTTTGCCGAAATAACAAAACTTGGAATTGGAGCAGGACATCTAGTGATGGCCATTTTTTATGTAATCATTGGTTTAATAGTATACAGATTTCGTAAAAAGTTAATATTCAACCCTACTCGAAAATTATTTGGCAATATTCTTTTTGGGGATTTTGAATCATCGATTGATGCTGACACCTTTGAAACAGAAGATGCTCATAATGAGAATATTAAAGAGGTACACATAAAGTTACAGGAACAGAAGGATAATTTCAATGCAAAGTTACTGGAGCTTGAAAAAAATCTAACATTTGCAAATATAGCACAGCAAATAATTGGCAAAGCCTATAGTTCAATTGTATCTACATCAAATATTGCAAAATTTGCTTTTACACTTATTAGTAAGTTTAAATCGTTAACAGGAAGGAAGAAAAGAAAAAGTCTTAAAAAGAAGAGAAAACAAGAATTGAAAGAAAGAAACGACTCTGCCTAAACCGTAAGAATATCTTTTTCCTTTTCATCAAAAAGCTTATCAACTTTTTCGGAATACTTGTCGGTTAGCTTCTGAATTTCATCCATCAGTCTTTTTGATTCATCTTCAGGAAGACCATCTTTCTCCAGACTTTTTGCTTCATCATTACCATGACGCCTGGCGTTTCGAATACCAATTTTTGTATCTTCTGCAATAGCTTTAGCTTTTTTAACCAAATCAATACGTCTTTCTTCGGTTAGTGGAGGTACATTTATTCTAATAATATCACCTTCATTTTGCGGATTAAAACCTAGATTTGCATTAAGTATGGCCTTTTCAATTTCGTGAATTGTACTTCTATCAAATGGCTGAATAACAATTTGTCTAGCATCTGGGGTATTTATATTTGAGGTTTGTTCAATTGGGGTTAACACACCATAAAATTCAACCCTAACCCCTGCTAACATAGCCGGCGTAGCCTTACCTGCTCGTACCTTTAAAAATTCTTTTTCCAGATGCTTTATCGCATCTTGCATGCTTTCTTTTACTTCTTCTAAACAAAAACTAGCTTCTTCTTCCATTGTGTCTGATTTTTTATTACCACAAATGTAATATATATCAACTATGATAATCCTGTTTTTTCTTCAAGAATTTCATGTTTTTATTCACATAGATATTAATACTACCCAAAATGAATTAGGTTATCTTACAATAGTACCAACATTTTCACCTTCTATTGCTCGTAATAGATTACCTTTTGTGTTCATATCGAACACTAAAATTGGTAGTTCATTTTCCTTACAAAGTGTAAATGCTGTCATATCCATTATTTTTAAATTTTTCTCATAAGCTTCATCAAATGAAATAGTTTCAAACTTTGTTGCCGATGGATCTTTTTCCGGATCTGCAGTGTAAACGCCATCAACACGAGTTCCTTTTAGCAATACTTCGGCATCAATCTCAACTCCTCGCAATGCTGATGCTGAATCTGTAGTAAAAAACGGGTTTCCTGTTCCACCAGATATAATTACAACATATCCATCTTCGAGGTACTGTTTTGCTTTTCTACCGCTTGTTGTTTCGGCAATGGGGTCAATAAAAACTCCCGAAAGAAGCTTAGCCTTTAATCCCTGCTTCTCAAACTCTGCCTGAAGTGCCATTGAGTTAATAACTGTAGCCAGCATCCCCATATAATCACCTTGCACTCTATCCATTCCTTTGGCAGCTCCTTGCAACCCTCGGTAGATATTGCCTCCGCCAATAACAATGGCAACTTGCACACCTTTTTGTACAACTGCCTTAATGTCTTCACAATAACTTGTAAGTGTAGCTGGGTTAATACCATATTTTTGGCCACCCATTAAGGCCTCACCACTTAATTTTAATAATACTCTTTTATACATATTTCTATTTTAAAAACTAAAACCTATATTAACAAAAAATGACACTTCTGGATTAAGATTTGAGCCCATTACGGTAAACTCTATTGGGCCAATAAAACTATTATATGCTGTAGTTACTCCATAACCAAACATAGTATTAGCTGGATCAACAGCATCGTTCAAATCAGACTCGGTAGCTCCAAAATCAGATCTGAGTGTAACATATATCTTTTGATATACATTGTACTGCAACTTTAATCTGGCAATACCTGAATAAAGTCCAAGCTTTTGCATAAAATGAACTCCGGTAAAAGGCACAAAACTTTTAATATAATTAATTTCATTTAAACCACCCGAACCAAACCAGTGTTGTATTGGTGGTTCATCCTGTTTCAAAGTGCCACCAATAAAAATACCAGGCTTAAGTGTTAGTTTTGGAGACAGACTAATATTATGATTAATTTTTACATACATAACCAGAGAATTCGTAAACACAGTATCAACCCACCCATTTGATAGTGGTATAGCATAAAGTGCCTTAAATTCAGCATCAGTCCCAGAAGTTGCATAATAGGGCTTATTTCTTGTATCTGCTCTAAAATTAACAAATACATTTCCATAACTTTTATACTCTGCAAAGTCAGTATAATCTGGATTTATTGCAATATCTTGTTTCATTTTAAAATACTCATACTCAACCCCGGCTCTAAAACTATATAAGTTATGCAGGTTTGATGTTACAAATAAAGATCCTTTAAGATTGGAAGCAGTTAGCGTATTTATTTTGATATCTTTATCGTATTCTTTGAATGTAAAATTATACATATCAACTTCAGCTCCAAATCCTGGTTTTGCACCATTCGAAATCATATATAGTGCCCTAAACCTTGGATTAGTGCCCATTGTGAGTTCGGTGAATAGCTTACTTCTGTCGCCAAAAATATTCCTAAAAATGCCATTAACGCGAATACTACCATGGTAATCAAAATCATAATGAATTGAAGCACTTATATAGCCTGGAGACGCCTCTTCAAGATCAAGAATCAGGTTAGCCCTGCCATCCTTTGTTGGTTCCAGACTATAAAAAACATATTTAAAAAATCTTGTGCCATATACACTGGTTATTACATATTCCAACTCATCTATTGATATTCTAGAATTCTTAAAATCGCCAAAATAATTATCAAGATAAATCAATGACATCTTATCATTGCCTCTATATATAACATTTGCAATGTCCAAAGAATCCAGAGGCTTTGTATTATACTCTTTGATTGGCACAAATTCAATGGCATTCAACGAATCTGCAAGAGCCTTTAATTCATCATAATGAGCCCTTGCAACGCTTTCACCATATGAAATGATTGTATCATATTTAGCAAAATCCATCATTCCGGCGGGCACCTTAAACTTAATGTTTATATTAATTAAGCTATCAGCTATTGTATTTGCCTCTTCAGCATGGAAGAAAACTATTTGATTAATAATATCAGTAAGGGATTTTAACTCAGAAATTGTATCCTTTAATCCAGATTGCACATCTCCTCCAACAAGAAATTGAGCACCAATCTGTCTTAGTGGACCAGCAGGATAATTATTAACAATTCCACCATCTACAAGGTACATACCGTTGTAATGAGTAGGAGAAAAATATCCTGGTATTGACATGCTTGACCTCACCGCCATAGGCAAATAACCTGTTCTTAAAACTTCTGCATTGCCATTAAATAAATTAGTACCAACGCATAGAAAGGGTGTTTGCAACTTATTGAAATCCGTAATATTCCAGGCCGGGGAAAAATACCTGTTCAATAGTAGATTTATCTGTTGCCCTTTGTACATCGACC
This sequence comes from Bacteroidota bacterium, assembly GCA_016845105.1. Classification (GTDB taxonomy): domain Bacteria; phylum Bacteroidota; class Bacteroidia; order Bacteroidales; family F082. The sequence goes on from JAERTF010000091.1 coordinate 21,552, forward strand.
TCTTTAACCCAACTTTACGCTTACTAAAAGGTAGTGAAACAATTGAGTGCTCAAGAAACTCCTTCTCTTCATAAGCAACATATTTACGGGGAATCTCATCCTTAAGCAGAGCATTCCAATTCTGGCTCTCAATCATTTTCTGTATTTCCTCTGGACTATACCCAATGGCATATAATCCTCCCATAATGCTACCAATACTTGTTCCACCAATGTAATCAACATGAAGACCTACTTCTTGAAAAACCTTTAACATTCCAATGTAAGCAAACCCTTTAGCTCCTCCGCCACTAAGTACTAACCCTAACTTGGGGCGCTTCTTTTTTATTGGTTGATTAGGTTCTGCAAAAAGCACAGAAGAAAAAAGGGGTATTAATATCAGAATAGCTATACCTGAAATAGTGTACTTTTTTAACATAGGCGTTGATGTTGTGATTTAGCCCTACAAATATAAGACGAAAATGGAATAAAACATCCAGAGTATGTTAAGTCAGGGAAGGAATATTTTTTATGGAAATATCAAAATTTTGGTTCAAATCCTTCGTAATCTATTTCGAGTTTAGTAAATTCCGCAAAAAAATTATTGAACTCAGGATAGTTGTTGTTATTTGATGAAAAGGAGTAAGTAGTACCTCCTTTAAGGCCCAGAGTATCTGACACCTCAATAATTATAGTTGATGTGTCATTTATGGCAGAAAAATAAACTCGATTATCTCCAAGCTTTCTAATTTTCCATACGGCATCATTTTCAAAGGTTACAAATGCAAATCTATCTCCAAATGTGCTTATATTAAACATTATTTGAAAAATATCTGGCGGATTTATTATTGAATCGGTGTAATAGTAAACCGGGTATTGAGGGCCTGGAGGAACATCGGGTTTACACCCAACACTTTGTAAAATAACTACTGAAACAAAAACTACAAATACTACAACTATTGACTTCTTCATATGTTCTAGTTTTCCACAATAATGATTACTAGCTAGCTAAGATACTAATTTTTCCCATGACATTGCTTGTATTTTTTTCCACTTCCACACGGACAGGGATCATTTCTGCCTACACGTTTTTCTACTTTAACGGGTTGTGGTTTTTGCCTCTCTTGAGTGTCACTATGAGCCTGTGAAAGCATATCACCTCGTTCTTCTTTCATTTGTGAACGATCAAGACCACGAGGAACTTTTGCTTCACGTAATGCATCATTGCTTTTCATGTAAACATCACCCTTAATTAAATACGAACCAACATCTTTATTTATTTTTTGAATCATCTTTTTGAATAATTCAAAAGACTCAAATTTATATATAAGTAGTGGGTCTTTCTGTTCATAAGAAGCATTTTGAACTGATTGTTTTAGCTCATCCATTTCGCGCAGCTGTTCCTTCCACAAATCGTCAATGGTTGAAAGGGTTATACTTTTCTCAAATGCTATTGGTACTTCTGCACCTTCTGATTCAACCGACTTTTTAAGATTTGCAATTACTTGCATTTGCTTCTTTCCATCTGAAAATGGTATTGCAATATTTTCGTATTGACTTTGATTTTCATAAACATCCTTAGTTACAGGTAGGGTATTTATGGCTAAACGGTTTCTCTTATCGAGATATTTAGAATAGACTTCACTTGTTAGTTTTTGAGTAAGTTCAGCACCATCGATGGCAACAAATTCCTTTTCATCTACAGGAGATTCGATGGCAAGGCTTCTTAACACATCCATTTTAAAGCCTTCAAAATTATTCTCAGCTTGATTATCAGTAGCAATCTGCTCACATAAATCATATATCATATTAGAAATATCAACAGAAAGTCTTTCACCGAATAAAGCATGATATCTTCTACGGTATATAACTTCGCGTTGAGAATTCATTACATCATCATATTCCAGCAAACGCTTACGTACACCAAAGTTATTTTCTTCAACTTTCTTTTGAGCTCTTTCGATTGATTTTGTAATCATTGAGTGTTGAATAACTTCACCTTCTTCAAGACCAAGTTTATCCATAATTCCTGCAATTCGACCCGAACCGAACATCCTCATAAGGTCATCTTCCAATGAAACAAAGAATTGCGAACTACCAGGATCCCCCTGACGACCTGCTCTACCACGTAGCTGACGGTCAACACGCCTTGAATCATGTCTTTCGGTACCAATTATTGCTAATCCACCGGCCGGCACTACTCCTTCTCCTAACTTAATATCAGTACCACGACCCGCCATATTAGTAGCAATTGTTACCATACCAGGCTGCCCTGCCTCTTTTACTACCTGAGCCTCACGTTGATGCAATTTAGCATTAAGCACATTATGCTGAATACGCTTCCTGTTAAGCATTCTACTCAACAACTCTGATGTTTCAACTGATGTTGTACCCACAAGAACTGGACGATTTTCACCAACAAGCCTTTCTATTTCGTCAATAACAGCATTGTATTTTTCACGTTTTGTTTTGTAAACGAGATCCTGTCTATCATCACGCAATATTGGTCTATTGGTAGGTATTACAACTACGTCAAGCTTATAAATATCCCATAACTCACCTGCTTCGGTTTCAGCAGTACCTGTCATCCCAGCAAGTTTTTTATACATTCTGAAATAATTCTGAAGAGTAATTGTTGCATAGGTTTGTGTAGCAGCTTCAACCTTTAGGTTTTCTTTAGCTTCTATGGCCTGATGTAGTCCATCTGAATAACGACGTCCTTCCATCACACGACCTGTTTGCTCATCAACAATTTTAATTTTATTCTCCATAATTACATATTCCACATCTTTTTCAAATAATGTATATGCTTTTAGAAGCTGTGTAACAGTATGTATTCTTTCTGATTTTATTGAATAATCCTGGATCATTTTATTTTTCTGCTCCAGCATTTTCTTTTCACTTAAATTCTGACTCTCTAATTCTGCAACAGTTGCTCCAATATCATGCATTACAAAAAAATCAGGATCATCATATGATGTAGTAAGTAGATCAATCCCTTTTTCCGTTAGATCTACCGAATTATTCTTCTCATCATTTACAAAGAACAATTCATCATCAATAACATGCATATTTTTTGCCTGCTCCTGAAGATAAAAACTTTCAGTTTTTTGCATTAGCTGTTTATTACCTTCTTCGCTCAATAGTTTTATTAATGCTTTGTTTTTAGGTAAACCATGATATGCCCTTAATAGAGCATCACCAGCCTTTTTAACTTTTTCATTGTCATCTTTTTCCTTTAGCAGATTTTTAGCATCAACTAAAATTTTCGACACAAGTGCTTTTTGGGCATTGTAAAGCTTCTGAACATCAGCTTTCAACTCATCAAATTCATGTATATCACCCTTTGGTGTTGGTCCAGAAATTATTAAAGGGGTTCTGGCATCATCAATTAAAACGGAGTCAACCTCATCAACAATCACATAATTATGCTCACGCTGAACAAGCTCGTCTGGATTGCCTGTCATGTTGTCACGTAAATAATCAAATCCAAATTCATTGTTTGTTCCAAATGTTATATCAGCTAAATATGCTTGTCTTCGCTCATGTGTATTTGGTTGATGATTATCAATACAATCAACCCTAAGACCATGAAACATATATAACATTCCCATCCATTGGGAGTCACGTTTTGCCAAGTAATCATTTACAGTTACAAGATGAACACCTTTGCCAGGTAAAGCATTTAGATAAACTGGAAGTGTAGCAACCAGGGTTTTTCCTTCACCGGTAGCCATCTCTGCAATTTTACCTTGATGAAGTACTGTACCACCAATAAGCTGAACATCGTAATGAATCATATCCCACGTAATTGAGTTTCCCCCAGCAAGCCAAGTACTATTATAGTAAGCTTTATCACCTTTAACATTAACACTTTCAATTGTGGCACTTAGCTCCCCATCAAACTCATTGGCTGTAACTTCAACTTCAGTATTTTCAGCAAATCGTCGTGCAGTTTCTTTCATTACAGAAAATGCCTCTGGAAGTAATTGAGCTAGTATATCCTGAGTTTTATCATAGCTTTTTTTGGATAATTTATCGATAGTACTATAAATTTCCTCTTTTTTGTCAACATCCATTGTTGGATTATCAGCGATACTTTCCTTTAGCTTTGATATTTCATTTTCCTCTTCGCTAACAAACTCTGCAATCCGTTTCTTAAATTCAACGGTTTTTCCTCTTAGCTCATCATTAGAAAGCTTTTTAATATTCTCATAGGCATCCTTTACTTTTTCAACGAAAGGATTTATATCTTTTAGATCTTTCTTCGACTTATCGCCAAAAAGTTTCTTAAGTACATCTAACATAACTATTTCATTATTTAATATATTCTGACATCAATAATTATTCCAACTCGATTATTTTTGTCAAAAGCATTCGCGAAATTAATCTTAATTGTTGAAAATCCAACATTTGAAATACATCGGGGTTTTATTATTTCAAGAAAAATACTGTCTTAAAAGGACTACCTATTTGAATGAAAATTGTTTTACGAATCCAGAAATACAAAATGAGTTTGGTGGTTAATTTCATGATAATCGGGATGTTGAAAAGTTGATAAATGTTCGTATTTTTGCCAGCTATGAAAGAAATAAGAAATTTCTGCATAATTGCCCACATTGATCATGGCAAAAGCACTTTGGCAGATAGATTATTGGAATATACCGATACTGTTTCACAACGTGATGCACAGGCTCAGGTTCTTGATGATATGGATATTGAGCGAGAGCGTGGAATAACCATTAAAAGCCATGCCATTCAAATGGATTATATGCATGAAAATGAAAAATATGTACTCAACTTAATCGATACACCAGGGCATGTTGATTTCTCTTATGAGGTATCAAGGTCAATAGCTGCTTGCGAAGGAGCTTTACTCATAGTTGATGCCACTCAAGGAATTCAAGCTCAGACAATATCAAACCTTTATTTAGCAATTGAAAATGATCTGGAAATAATACCTGTATTAAATAAGATGGATTTGGACAATGCCATGCCTGATGAAGTAAAAGATCAGATTGTGGATATGATTGGTTGTGATTATGAAGATATACTTGAGGCTAGTGGTAAAACAGGCTATGGAGTTGATAAGATATTAGATGCAATTATCCATAAAGTACCATGTCCAACCGGAGATCCTGAGGCACCACTTCAAGCATTAATTTTTGATTCTGTTTTCAATTCCTTTAGAGGTATTATAGCATATTTCAGAATTTTTAATGGAGAAATTAGCAAAGGAGATAAAGTAAAGTTTGTAAATACTGAAAAAGAATATGAAGCCAATGAAATTGGTGTATTAAGGTTGAAACAGGAGTCGCGTCAAACTCTTAAAACGGGTGATGTTGGTTACATTATTTCCGGTATAAAAACCTCCAAAGAGGTAAAGGTAGGAGACACAATTACACATTTGGCACGCCCATGCGGCAATATTATCGAAGGTTTTGAAGATGTTAAACCAATGGTTTTTGCAGGGCTATACCCTACTGACCCTGAAGAATATGAAGAGCTTAGAGCTTCGATAGAGAAATTGCAGCTTAATGATGCTTCTTTAACATTTGAACCCGAGTCATCAATGGCACTTGGATTTGGATTTAGATGTGGGTTTCTTGGACTATTACATATGGAAATAATTCAAGAACGATTAGATCGGGAGTTTAACATGAATGTTATAACTACCATGCCAAACGTTTCATATAGGGTTATAACTAATAAAGACGAATCAATTGAGGTTCATAATCCTTCTGGCCTACCTGAGCAAAAATACATTGATCACATTGAGGAACCATTTATTAAGGCTCAAATCATAACAAGTTCAGATTATATTGGTCCAATCATTAAGCTTTGTCTTGATAAAAGAGGTGAACTAAAAAATCAAGTATATTTAACCACAAGTCGTGTTGAACTTACTGTTGATATGCCTTTGGGCGAGATTGTTTTTGACTTTTACGATAAGCTAAAAAGTATCTCAAAAGGTTATGCATCATTCGATTATCATATTACTGAATATCGTCCTGCAAAACTTATTAAACTTGATATTCTTCTTAATGGGGAGCCTGTTGATGCATTATCTTCCTTAAATCATATCGATAATGCTTACGATTTGGGTCGGCGAATTTGTGTAAAACTAAAAGACCTAATTCCACGTCAACAGTTCGATATAGCTATTCAGGCAGCAATAGGTGCAAAAATTATTGCTCGTGAAACCATAAAAGCTGTACGTAAAGATGTAACCGCAAAGTGCTATGGAGGCGACATTACCCGAAAACGTAAACTACTTGAGAAACAAAAGAAAGGTAAGAAACGAATGCGTAGTGTAGGAAATGTTGAAGTACCCCAACAAGCATTTTTAGTTGTACTAAAGCTCAATGATTAGCGACAATAGTTATGTAGTGCAAATAACTGATCATCATCTAATTTTACTATTTTATTAATTTCGCTGTAACTTTCTGTATTCATATAACGTCATATGGTTATATGAGTAAAATTTACTAGTAATAATGACCATAGGCGAGTATAATAGTTGTGTCGACAACTTTTCGGATGGGGTATATAGATTTATATTGAAAAATCTGCGAGATACTGATGTGTCGCATGATATCGTTCAGGACTCATTTATGAAATTATGGATTAAGCGCAAGAGTATAGATGCAGCAAAAGGAAAATCCTATTTATTTACTACCGCTTATCATACTCTAATTGATTATATACGAAAAAACAGTAGAAATACATCAACAGAAAGCATTGATAATTATGCAGGTACAGTTCATAATGAGTATTCTGATTTAAAAGAAGTTCTTAATTCAGCCATCGAAAAATTACCGGAAATTCAGCGTTCGGTAATTATGTTGCGCGACTATGAAGGTTACTCATATGAAGAGATCGGTGAAATAACAAATTTAAATGAATCACAGGTAAAAGTTTATATTTATAGGGCAAGGGTTTTTTTAAAGAAATTTATTGTTAGTCCAGAGTTGGTTATTTAAGATATGCAAAATAAAATTGACATAAATAAATCAAATTACGAATCATTCGTAATAGACTACCTTGACGGCAAATTAAATGCCATCGAATTAGCTTGTTTTATTGCATTTTTAGAAAACAACCCGGATATTAAATCAGAATTAGATGACCTTGAAAATGTTACTCTTGATCCTGAGAAGATAGTTTACAAACCTAAGGGTGAAATAAAAAAAAAGGAGCTTATCTCAACTGATGGAATCAATGAAAATAATTATGAAGATTGTTTTATCGGACATTATGAAAAAGAATTAACTTATTCCCAAAATAATTCACTCAAGTTATTTCTAAAGAATAATCCAGAACTGAATGATGAGTTTGAACTACATAAGAAAATCAAACTAGTTCCTGATTATAAGGTAGTATTTCCAAATAAAGATAGCTTAAAACGAAAAAGTAGAGTTTTACCTTATTGGTTTTCATCAGCTGCAGCGGTTGTTATAATACTAACATCATTTTGGTTCTTCACAAAAAATAGTGGGGTCAGTACTCATAATAATTTTGTTTCAATACAACCCATTGAATCTAATGTCAACAACATCCAGTCGCTGGCAATAAGTAATATCAACATGAAACTTACTGACAGACATATTAATAGTAATGATTTGTATGATATTTCAACATCAAATATTGAAGTTGAAGTTTTGAAAATGTCAATTATATCAAGAAAAAGCAGTCAGTTACAACTAGCAACCGAATTATCTGAATACGCTCGTACCATACCTCATAAAACAAAACTTTTTGATAACAACACTAATAGCACTAATATAGAGCAGTCTGTTATCGCTAAAAAAGAAAAGAAGAAGAGATTATTTGCTGCCATTTTTAAAAAGCAATTGAATAAAATAGGCTCGAGTATAAAAGTAAACAGGGAAAAGAAAAATACTACATCTCCTGATCCAACATATGTTAAAGTACTTGACAGAGGCATATTAGTTTTCAATACTATTACAGGTAGTGAAACATATACCTCGAAAATATACAACTTCAATGGTGAACTAACTAGTTATCAAATTGAAGGAAAAGAGGTGTATTTAAGAAAAGGCTCATCTACTAACTCAGCTAATTAACCTTTTCCAAGTAGATGTAAGTTTTCTTACTAGTAGATAGTATACTGCTGCCATTAGGATAATTTATTCAAATTCCTTTGGAACTCCACAAATCATTACAAATTGGTTTACATCCGATCCATTACGGTATTGGTGTTTTTCGTTTGGAAGAACTAGGACAAAATCACCTTTCTTTATTCTAAGCTGTTCACCTTCTTCATTAACCAAAAATCCATCACCTTCAATAACATAATTCATGTGCTCATAATTATGTTGATGATATGGAGTATTTCCTCCAGGCTCCATTGTAAATACTCGATACGAATAAACTGGTGCCCCATCATTTTTTGATAATGGTACTTGTTTGGATGCGCCAACAGCACCAGCCATATTAACTTTGTTTTTAGGTATATCGTTTAAAGAAATAATTTTCATTTTTTAGTTTTTTTAGTTTATAGATTAGTTTTTTTTAGCTCCTTAAGAAATTCTTCATCAGAATATATCCAGAATAAAGGTTGCCATCGTTCGATTCCATTAAAATCCAGTCTCCTGGCAATGGGGGCAATTCCCATAATTTTCTTTTCAATTTGTAAATTTTCAGGATTTATACTCCATTCTTCCAGAAACCTTAACCTAAGTATATCCTCGTTGAGAATGTTATATACAAATATTGTATCGTATTCATTATAGGGAGGATTTTCCTCCATCATAGTTACAACAATTGTATCAGCAAAAATATTAGCAACTTCAAGTCTATCAATTGGATTATTAAAATAATCCCATGCCTGATATTTGCCCGATTTAGCCCCGTCAACTATTAATTCTACCAATTTTTCACGTTGAGGTCCCACAATATTTTGAATCCACCAGTCATATTCCGGATCTGGACTCTTTATATTTACATCATACTGGATTCTATTGGTAATAATCTCATTTTCTTTCTGTTGACAACCAAAAAACGAAATAGTAAACGCAAAAAGTAATGTAAAATACAGATGCTTCATAACAATACTAGTTTTATTCAAAAATAAAAAAATAACTACTTTTATACTCCAGTTTGAACGTGAAAATGAAAAATTTGTTACTTCTATTTACCCTTTGCGTGCTTTCTACCAGTTTGGTAGCTCAGGTTATTCCTGATGAAAGAGTAGTAAATTGGTCATTGGTGAATCAAAACATGAGTTTTATTCAACCTACTCTACAAATAAATGTTATGGATTTTGGAGCTGTTGGTGATGGAGTTACAAACGATCAGCCTGCAATTATAAGTGCCATTTCAAGTCTAAACGGGCGATTGGGTTATGTATATTTCCCAGCAGGTGAATATTTAGTAGAGGATCCAATATCAATTCCTGACAGTTGCATACTAAAAGGTAGTGGCTCGAACGAAGTAACCCTGCTATTAGATATGGGAATTAATTCGGTTAATTGCATTTCCATTTCGAGATCACAATCAACTGATTTTGTAACAATCTCAGGAGATTTAAGTAAAGGTAGCAATACAATTACTATTGACAATACTGCTAATTTCGAGGTTGGAGACCATATTGAAATAAGACAAAAAAATGGAGACTGGGACATCGTTCCAATTTCATGGGCTGATTATTCCGTTGGTCAAATAACAAGAATTGTTGGCATCGAGGCAAACAACTTAATAATTGAGAGTGGCCTTCGAATGGATTATGATCAGGATCTTATTCCTGAAGTCAGACCAATTCAACCTATATCAAATGCTGGCATTCAATGCATTAAACTAGCACGAATTAATACTCCTGTAGATGGTGCCGGGTCCAACATCTACTTTAGCATGGCAGCTAATTGTTTTATTCGTGGTGTTGAAAGTGATTATAGTGTTAGTGCCCACATTAGTGTAAACAGCAGTTTAAATATACTAGTAGATGGATGTTATTTTCATGATGCGTTTGCATATGATGGCGTTGGAATGAGAGGGTATGGGGTTGCATTAAGTCACCATACAAGTGAGTGCTTAATAACAAATAATATATTCAGAAAACTGCGACATGCTATGATGATTAAAACAGGGTCGAACGGAAATATTTTCTCTTATAATTACTCTATTGAACCTCATCGGTCGGAACCAATTCCTGATGCTTCTGGTGATATTTCTTTTCACGGACACTATGCATTTTCAAATTTGTGGGAGGGTAATATTGTCCAAAATATAATAATAGATCATTATTGGGGACCTTCAGGGCCATATAACACACTATTCAGAAATCATGCCGAACTTTATGGCATAATAATGACGACCAACGACTTGCTTGAAACAAGCACTCAAAATTTTGTTGGTAATGAAGTAACAGATACTCAATTTTTACATGGTATGTATACACTTACTGGTGAGGATCAATTTGAATACAGTAACAATGTAAAAGGAGATATTATTCCAATCGGTACTTCTATTCTCAACGACTCAAGTTACTATTTAAAGGATAAACCTACTTTCTGGGGACTCTTTACGCCATGGCCCTCTGTAGGTTACCCAAACCAATTGGGAACAGGAACCATTCCTGCCAAACTAAGGTACCAATCAGGTAGTGATTTTACAATTTGCCCTGATAGTATTATTACACATTTTGACAATCATCTGTCAATTGCTAGTTCGCAAATAGTTGTATGGCCTAACCCCGCCAATAATTTTTTAAAGATCGACCCTCCGGAAAATTGCTTGGAACTTTTCAATATAAAAATCACAAACTTGTTGGGAAATGTTGTCTACAAATATAGTAATGGCATTGGAGGAAACAAGACAATTACAATCCCTGTTGGAAATTTAAAATCTGGCATATATGTATTGACCTATGTTACCAAATCAAAAGTATTCTCAAAAAAGATTGTAATATCACATTAAATCATGCAGATTACAAAACCTACTCTAGTAATTGATAAGCAAAAGGTGCAAGCAAATATTAACCGGATGCTGAAAAAAACAGAAAACACAAGTGTAGTATTCCGGCCACATTTCAAAACTCATCAACTGGCCGAAATTGGCGAACTATATAAAAAATCTGGTGTAGTTAGTATTACTGTTTCATCGGTATCCATGGCAAAATATTTTGCAAATCAAGGGTGGACAGATATTACTATTGCATTCCCTCTAAATATCCTTGAGTTGGATGAAATTAATAGGATTGCTAAGGATATCAGGATAAACTTATTGGTTGAATCCACTATTACTACATCAAAACTCTTGGATAGAATATCATACCCAGTCGGAATATTTATTAAAATAGACACTGGATATAATAGAACAGGACTAGAAATTAATGATGCTGAAATTGATAGAATAATAGTACTAATTAAAGGTAATAAAAACTGTTCATTCAAAGGATTTTTATCTCATGCAGGTCACACATATAGTATCAGGGGAAAAAATGACATCTTGCAAATCATGGAATTCAGCAAAATAACTCTCAATGAACTAAAACAAAAATATATTTCTGACTTTCCAGATATTATAGTTTCATATGGTGATACACCTTCATGTAGCATGGCAGATGGATTTGATGGATTTGATGAAATTCGTCCCGGTAATTTTGTTTATTATGATATTATGCAGTATCACATTGGCTCATGTACACTTGATGATATTGCTGTGGTTGTGGCATGCCCGGTGGTGGCAACGCATAGTTCGAGAAACGAAATTATAATTTATGGCGGTGGTGTTCACCTTTCCAAAGAGTTTATTTCAGCGGATAATAATTTTAAACTTTTTGGATATGTTGTAAAAATGACAAAAACTGGATGGAGTGAGCCAATTCCAGGCACTTATGTATCATCACTATCACAAGAACATGGAATTATTAAAACAACCGACAGTGGTTTAAAGACAATTAACCCCGGAGATGTAATTGGAATAATACCAATACATTCATGTTTAGCAGCCAACTTGCTTAAAGATAGTTTTCAGATAATATAATATAGATCTAATTAATAATCAATTTCCTAGTTCCTCGATTAGTATCTGTTTCAAGAACGATAAAATATATTCCAGATGTTTGCACACCCCTCCTATTCCATTCATACGAATGGGTTCCACCTAATAGTTCACCTGTTTTAACTAAATCAACCATTATGCCAGCAGAATTATAAATTTTCAGGCTTACATTTGATGATTCGCGAAGTGTAAAGGTAATTCTGGTGATATCTTTTGTTGGATTTGGAGCAGCTATTATATCCAAACTTTGGCTTGCATTATCTTCTTCAATACCACTCAAACACTCATGTGCCATTGAATATTTAATTTGCCAATGATTATTTACAAACTCTTCCCAGGTATTGATAAAATAGAAGTTACACCCAACAACCTGTCCACTATGGATTCTCGGTTTACGAACTGTATTAATACTATTCGACACATTCTGGTATTCATCCAATGAAGCATAAACACCAAAATAAAACGGAGAAGTATAAATATCTGAAGTATCAACTGAGTTATAAACAATACTGAAAATTCCAGCATCAAGATACCTACTGCCTTTTACAGGAATAAATCCTGAATAAAATCGGGGATTGAATGGATTATCATTGCTGAATTCTGATATAAATATTTGAGCATCTTCAAGGTCGTATGTTATTGTTTGCCAAACTGTATCATTGTAATAATCCCAAGTTAATATTGACAAAGGGCCAATACCATTACAAAACGAAAGATTCGAGCATTGTGATCCAGTAAATAAAGTTAAGGGTTCAAGCCAACCTGTTTCCTCATCATAGCTACGTAACATAATTGAAGCGCTGTTGTTCTCTTCTTTTACCCATGCCACAACCGGAAAACCATAGCCCCACCCCCAATCAAATCCTGGTTGCTCAATACTGGGAAATGAACAGCCACCAGAATCAATTGTAACAGGATCACTAAATGTATATAACTCTCTATCAAGTTTTACATGCATAATCTTCTCCTCTTCCATCCATACAATTCGTCCATTATTGTTACAAATTAGATTTGTTTGTTCGTTACCGGATTGCGTGAGGATGTTTTCTTCATTTAGCCCGTTATTGCTATATACTCGATAATAAATTTTATTAATCCCTGTTCTATCAGACTCATAAAATGCATAAAATGAAGTATCAGTATTCCCATTATTAAACTTTATATCTATGAACTGCAGATTAGTAATATGAACCTCGGGTTCTGATAAAAAAACCTCGGGAGCATTGTTAGTATAAAATTCTTTAAAGTAAATTGATGTTGAAAGATCATCCTCTGACTTCTCCCAAAAAGCGTAGTAGGTGTTTTCAATGAAGCTCAGATAGTGAATTTGTGGATTAATATTATCTGAAGAAGAATCCGTTAATGAAAGTGGAGTACTCCAATAATCCCATCTCTGACTATAAGTGTGGTTTACTAGTAAGAAAACAAATAATGGGACAAGCAATATTTCAAGTTTTTTCATTTTTCGAGTTTAAGGTTGTAGTTCAATTATTAGCAAGACAAAACAAAGTTATTAAAAGTTGCCACAATAAATCCCTATCGAAACTGCTAAATTTGATTTGTACCTTGAGGTAGAAAGTGAAATTAGTTATCTATCCGAATTAAACATTTTTATTGGTGAACTTACTTGAAAATAATCCAAAATATGGGGTAAAATATCTTGGTCTAAGTTGGATAATAATTATGTCATCAAATAGTGTTTTAATGCTTAGGTTTTAATACCATTCCTAAGTTTTTCTTTCCATCAATTTTTATAGTTAGATTCTCATTGAATCTAACATGACGTACAAATTCATTTTCGAATATTGCTGGTTGCTTATCCAAAAAGTCGATATCATATAAACCTTCTCCTATAAAGGGGTTAATTGTAAAATACCCAACACGAAAAGAGGTAAGGTTTTGAAAAAAATGAGTTCCCTGACTCGGATCTATACGATAGTTTTCAAGGCCCGATTCTACAATAACCCTTGCAGCAGATATTTGTGACCAGTTTACAGGAATACCAAGCCAGGGATCACTTGAACCCCACCTACCGGGACCAACCAGTATATAATTAATATCCTCTTCGATAAATATCTTGTTTAAGGCATCAATATAATCAACAATTTCACTTGTTTTTGATGCATCAAATGATTGTGGTCTAACATATACAATGTCATAAATATTATCAATAATTCCGTTACCTAGTGCTGATTGTGACACTATCACAGCATCAGAATTATCTAGTTCATCTTCATCAATTACGACACTCTCATCCTTTGATGCCACAGGCCTTATTTGCAACAACTTAAAGGATACCTTTTCTCCTTTCGGAATATTTAAATCCAATGCAAATTCAATTTCAACCGGATTTCCCATTTCCTCCTCCCCAAGTTTTAGTACCCTATCGATGATTTCAGCCAATGGTAATGTATTGTGCTTAAGAATATTTGAGAACGTTATCAGTTTTTTACCCTTATAATTATACCCATCCCGTATAACATTATCATGCATAATAAATGTTGATGCAATGCCACGGATTGAGTTATCTTTTTCTGCCTCTTTAATTCGAAGTTTTAGCAAACTAGCTCCATCATTTGGTTTAATAATATAGTCATGGCTGCTTAAATCCAAGGCAAAGAAGTGTTTCTGGGTTTCCTGGAGGGCCATTTCAGGATTAGAAGTTTGGAGAACATTTTTTGGGTAACGTGGACAAAACCTTAATGATTGACCTCCATCAACAACATATTTACCCAATCCCATTGCTAAGCTAACGGTTCCATCTTCAGGTATGGCAGGTTCCAGAGGATAATAATCAATGGATCTGCCAACTCCCGATATTGTTGGATAATAACGATCACCATATGTACTACCTACAACCTCCTGAATAACAATTGCCATTTTTTCCTCATCAATAACATTTGATGTTGCTTGCATATAAGCTTTACTATCAGCATAATACGCTGATGCATAAACTGCCTTAATTGCATTTCGCATCATATTAAACATAACCTCATGATCACCTTCCCGAAACGGAAGCATATAAGTATTATAAATACCAGCAAAGGGCTGATAATGTGAATCTTCAAGCAAACTAGATGATCGAATCGCCAGGGGGGTTTCAATTGAACTTGCTATTTTATAAATATCATCGTTGGCATGCTCAGGAAAATCGGCTTTTAAAAAACGTTCCAATATTTCCTCATCACTAAGCTCATCCGATAAAGCAATTGAGTGGAGCTTATTTTGATCCATAAACTCATCAAAAATATCTGTACCTATCACTACAGTTTTGGGAATTGAAATTTCGACATTATTAAAATAAGTATATAGGTTATTTCGCTTAATCAACGAATCTAAGAATGCCAAACCCCTTGCTTTACCCCCAATTGATCCCTGGCCAATTCGAGTAATACTAAAATACTTATCAAAAGTATTTCGATTAAATGATGATATCACTCCTCTGGCCTTTGAAATCCTAAACTGTGATATTGCATTGTAAATAAATGACCTAACTTCGTTAATATCTTCAAAATCATCACTCTTGAAATAGCGAAACAACTCTGCCAAGGGGAATAATGCCCTAGCTCTTAACCATTTGGAGAAATGATTCCTTTGAATATGATAACGCAGTGAATTTGATGGCAGCGAAAAAATTTTGTCTTGTAAATCCTTAAGATCGGCTGCTCTGGCAACAGTTATACCCATTATTGGATCTTTAAAAATAAAATCACCAAATGCAAAATATTCCTTAATGAATTCCCTAAGATTAAATGTTAGTGTTTTTGAATTTTTGTCAAGAAAACCAACCCTGAGTTCTTTGGCCTTTTTAAAGTTTTTTTGTTCGGATGATTGTAACAATAGTGGAGTGTAAGGATTATCACGTTTGATAATTGCACACAGATCAATTCCTGCATTCTTGTCTATTACTCCATTTCTGGGATATGAAATATCTGAAATTAGGCCGAGGAGGTTTTTTTTGTATTTCATGTAAAACCCATATGCATCTTCATAATTTGTGGCAAGTAGTATCTTAGGTCTACCTCTCATCCTCATCATTCTTTGATGCTCATTAAGTCCCTCATTAACAAATGATTCTGATTGTTTAAAAATGATTTTATACATTATTGGAAGATAACTGGAATAGAACCTAATATTATCTTCCACTAGTATGATTGTTTGAACCCCTACTTCCTCAACATCATTATCCACATTCATTTTATCCTCAATAAGCTTGATAATAGCAAGAAGGATATCAGCATTTCCTAGCCAACTAAATATATAATCTATCGACCTTAATTCTATTTTCTCTATCTTTAAACTAACTTCCCTTGAAAAAGGAGTTAGCATAACTATAGGAATATCAGGGTATTCATTCTTAATATGGTCAGTAAACTCAAAGGTTGTTTCCTTTTCAGCACTAAGCATTGATATTACTAAATCAATTTTTTCACTTTCCAAAATCGTCAAAGCCTCCTCTTCATTTGTTGCTTTTAAAAATTGTGGTGGGTATCGAAGATTTAGGGATGTATATTCATGAAATATCTGCTCATCAATTCTACCATCCTCTTCAAGCATAAAAGCATCATAAACACTCGAAACAAGCAAAACCTGATAGATCCGCTTTTTCATTAGGTTAATGAATGGCGTTTCATTGAAATAAAAATTCTGACTTAATACATCTGCTTTAGAAGAAAACATTATATAGCTAATTTGTTTTATATTAAACCTTATCAAGAATTAGCAAAAATAACTTTGATTTATCACTATTTAAGCTTGTGGAAATATAAATTAGGAAATAATCATGTATATATTATGAATGAACGCTTATGGGTAGTAAGATGCTAAAATCTGTACCCTCTCCTATTTCACTTTCAATGGATATACTACCTTTATTATTTTTTACAAATTCATTTACAATAACCAATCCAAACCCTGTCCCCTTTTCATTGTCAGTTCCTCTTTTCCTTTCTTTACTTGCCTTTCCTGATAATACATTATTTATTTGCTCCCAAGTCATGCCTACTCCAGTGTCAGATATACGAATTTCAGCCATCTTATTGATTTTAGTTATGCTGATTTTAATTACACTTTTCTTATGCGAAAATTTAATCGCATTTGATACTATATTACGAATTACAATATCTATTTGATTTTTATCGGCCAATACATTAATTGGCTCATCAGCTACAATTATAAGATCAATTAACTTTCTTTGCGCTTGATCTGACAATAGTTCAACAACTAGACTGATTACGTCATTTAATAATATGTTTTCAAAATTTGGTTTAAGACTATTCTGCTGAATTCTAGCCCAAGAAAGCAAGTTTTCGATTAGTGAATATGTAGAATCAAGTGATGGTTTAAGTGAAGTTATAAGTGTAACTATTTCTTCATGTGACAATTCATCAACCTGCCCCACTATTAAATCAACAATGGACTTATTTGTTCCAATTGGACCAATTAAATCATGTGCAATTATGGAAAAAATTTTCTCTTTTGCTGCATTCGATTCTCTTAATTCTCTTTGTGATTTTCTTAGTTTACGCTGACTTTTTACCCTACCACTAATATCATGCAATACACCCATTATACCTATTGGTTCACTATTGGTATCATATACTAATTCAGCTGTAAATGAGCAATGAATTATTCCCCCATCCTTTTTTTTGAATTTAGTATCATGATCATTAATAGACTCATTATTCTCAATACGAGCTGCAATTTTTTTCCAATCGTGGATAAAATGATAATATTCTTTCGAACTCACACCAATAACTTCTTCACGAGTATAACCTGTAATCTTGTATATAGATGGGCTTACATCAGTTATAACACCTTTGGTATCTAATTGAAAATAAACATCGGGAAATGCTGCAAATAACTGGCGAAATTTTAATTCGCTTTTTCTAATTATTTCCTCATTTCTTTTTCTTTGAGTAATATCCCAAAAGTTAACAACTATTCCATTTATTAGTTTATCATCAAGTAGATTCTGTCCATATGCATAAACCGAAATCCACTCACCATAAGCATTTTGCATCCTAAAATCAATATTGCGAGGTTTTCCGTCAATTATCAAATTATTAAACTCATGTTTAACATGCTCTATATCTTGAGGATGGATAAATTCAAATGCACTTTTATTAATTCTACTCAATATTTCTCTTCCTATCCTTCTTTCATAACTAGGGCTAATATATTTTGTCAATCCATCCTTACCTACTACAAAAATAAAGTCCTCGGACCTATCCAAAAGTTTCTCATAATATTCATTTTGCTTTCGCGCTAACCTTCTGGATCGACGCATGACAACATTATAAAATATCATCGAGAGTATAATTATAGATATCACAAGAATTATAATATACAAGAGGGTTCGTATTTGGGAATCGCTCGTATGTTTCCTTCGAAGTGTATTTAATTCGTTATTCTTTTTTTTATCGATGTATTTAGCTGAAATTTCTTGAATTTGTTGAATTTTATTCTTTGAAAGAATACTGTCATGAATACTGTGATATTTCTCAAAATAATAATATGCATCTTTGTAATTTTCTGCAGCAAAGTAAATCTTATTCAATAGTTTGTAACAATTTAACAATTGCTCATTTGAACCTTTTTGCATGGCAACCTCAAGTGCTTCCAAGGTAAAATTTAATGCCTTATCAATATTGCCAACTCTTAGGTAATGTTCTCCTAAATTTGATAATGCCAAGGATACAACCTGGGAGTTAATGGGCCGGCCTACATCTAAAGATTTCTGATAAAAGCTCAAAGCCAATACCGTATCATTTAAATCTTTATATGTATCACCAATATTATTAAGACTAATTGCTATCCCATCTTCATCTTGTAAATCGCGATCAATTTCCAATGACCGGTTAAAATAACCTAGTGCTTTTTGAAAGTTCTTTTGAGAACTATATATATCACCAATATTATTTAAACAAACTGAAACCCCTTCTTTATCATCTAAGGTTTCACAAATCTCGAGTGCTCTACTAGTATAATTAAAGGCATCAATAAAATTGTTTTCACTTGAAAACACAATACCTAAATTTATTAATGCCGAACTAATACCACTACTGTCTCCCATCAACTCAAATTGGGTTAATGCCTTTATTGTTGATGATGTTGATTCATCATAAATTCCCATCTCCTCGTAACACGAGCCAAGTAGCAGATTAAATTGAGCAGAACTAACTTTATCATTTATTGAATCAGAAATTAATAAACCTAATTTTAGATACTTAATAGCATCAGTATTTCTGTACATTTCTGCATAACAACTACTTATATATTCATATGTTTCAATTAGATCAATGGTTTCATTATTTCGCAAATAGATATCTAAGGATGAATTAAAAAAATACAAAGCTGTATCATAAGACGATATATTGTAATAGATTACTCCTTTTGTAAAATCAACTTCGGCAGTACAATTATTACAGTTCAGTTCCTTGGAAACAGAATCTGCTGTTGAAACTAATCTCAAACTTTCATTGTAATCAGGAAAACATACAATTGCAGAATCGCATAATTTAAATACTTCTATGGAATCCTGATCTTGTGCCTTAACATTTAATATGTTTATTTCAAACACTAGGATCCAAAATACAATTGATATAAACAAATTGATATATCTAAACGAAAATAACATCAACAAAACTTAATATGGTATTTAAAGTACAAATCTATTAAAATTATGCTATTCAAGAAAGATAAAATGAATCAAAATACTTATAGTTAAGCTATTTAGAATACTCCTTAAACATCACATATATGACCTATTGCAAATTCTCTTTCGGCATTCATATAAACATCAAAAGATTTATTTTCGCTCTTAAGATTTATTACTTTTATTACTTTTTCTAAGTCTCTCATCTCGGGTAATAAACTCACAAGTGAATTATTTGAACTATTGAAAAATTCACTTTTAAAAATTGTATTCTGACCATCTGGATAAAGAGGAAGGTATTTAATATCAGCTTCAACAAGATCTTGAAAAAAATGTGTACCAAATGAAAGATCCGGAACATAATCACCACTCTGTTTGGCTATCTCAATTAACATAGAGGTATTGTTAATTTCAGAATATGTTATGCTAACCCCCAATTTTATATCTCCCCTACTTCCCCATCTACCGGGACCCATTAAAATAAACTTTGTGTCAGAAAGTAAATCGTTAAGTTTACCAATCGCAATACCCACATTTAAAAGTGATTGCTGATTAGGTAATTTGGCATACTCATTTGGGTCAACATAAATAATATGAGTTATCCCGGTGATCGTACCATTTGAAATAAATTTATTGGCCGAAAATACTATCGAATCAGGATCAATATTCTCAGGGATTTTTGCGGGTTCGATATGCGACCCATAACTTTGTGAACGACATTGAAGCAAATAAAAATCTTTACCATTATGAGCAAACTCAATATCAACAGGTCCATCGTATGTATTTTGTAGTATTTCTAATGTCGCTTTTATTTCCTTCAAAAAAGAAGTCCTTTTAACTAGTCCTTCGAAATTGACAACAAAATTACTTTTCGAGAAATTAATTCCAAACGGTCGTGCAGGTTGAATATGGTTCTCCTTTAGTACAGATACTACCCTACTCAATGCAGGATATTCTTTCCCATATCTTTTAAGAAGTGAATCTATTTCGATTGTTTCAAAAGTACCCGATTCAAGATTTATTACATCTATAAATTTTGGCGAATACTTAACCAACTCATCAATGGTTACATTAACTCGTAACCCTGGTTTACCGGGAGATAAAAGTATGGGGTAATCATTACTCAACCTATCAACAGCTCTTGTTCCTAATCCTGGCACTATACGAATAAGTCCGTCTTCAGGAAGTATACGCGGCGACCACCTATATTCGTTTCTACTAAAAGCAACACCCGCAAAAGAAGGGAAAAAATATGGACCAACTTTTGTACCTACAACCTCCTGAATCATTATGCCCATTTCTTCACGATAATCCAGTAAATTATTTTGAGCTCTGTAATTAATTGGATCGGGACCAAAAATGGAAGCATAAACTTCGGCAATTGCATCCATTAGTTCAAGTAACCGCTCTTCTTTTGTACCTTTATTGGCAATGAACAAACTTTTATATTTTCCAGCAAATACGGCTCCAACCCTATCTTCAAGCAAGCTTGAACTTCGAACAACAAGTGGAACATCGCCAAAATCCTCAAGTGCCATCAAAAGCCCCTTTACAATTTCAGGGGAAAAAGATGAATTTTTAAAGACTTGTAATACATATGGATATTCTTGTCTAACTCTTCCTATTTCCTTATATTTTTGCTCTACAATTTCCTCCAGATTATTGTATGTCATAAAATTCAGTAATCCATCCGAGGTAACATACCATGTATTTGGAGTTTTAATCTTTTGAAAGAATGGATTGTCATTTTTTGAAGAGGATAATATCTGTTTAGCCAAAAATAACCCGGAACTCTTACCACCTATTTGACCATGACTAACTGTAGGGTAAATAATATTATGAAGTAGATTACTAAAACTATCAACTTCAATAACTTTTTTAGCAATATTAATGAAATCAGGCTGATCTGTCAATATCCTTCTAATAAGAGCTACTCTAATGCTTTTCTCACGCGACTCCGTCAGCTCCAGCATATTTGGAATTAAATGATGATAGCGCTCAATAGCAGAACTAATTTTTGCCAAAGTAGAACCTGAGTTCTCCATCACTTCTGTTAAAAAATCTGACTTATCCTCTTTTGTCCATCTATGTATTGAGTCAAGTATTTTCTTCTCATCAATGTGATTACTAGCAACTTCAAATATCTCATAAGAAAGCTCGATCATATCAACCCCGCTGTGTCTATCGAAGGGTTTATTGGTTTCTGAAAATAGTTTACCACCATCACTTTTTACCATCGGACTAAACCTCTCGAGTAATCCATCAGCTTCTGATATTCCTGACCAGCATAAATAATTAACCATTTTCCGTGAAAGACGTACAAGAAGCTTAGGGTCGGTATGCTTGAGCATATCCAATACTGCCCACCAGTCTTCGCGTTGATCAGGCTTTTTTTGCTCCTCAAAAATTGATTTTAATTGTTGATGAAGTATCTGAAGACCAACTCTTTCAGCTATATTATCAATTAATCGTCGCTCTTCTTTTAAAAATGGGCCTTCGTCGGCCATTGGTCTTTCTTCTAAATAATACACCTGAATGTGCCCAACTATCTCATCTTGAGCAAGTATATCAGATTTAAGAACCCATTTTGATTCAATGAAATTATCCGAATGATAATTATTCTTGAATCCACAGATCTTAACAACACAAATATCAGGAAATTGAAATCCAGTAGGTATTGATTTAATAATTCCTTTCCAAACTTCATCATTTATCGAGGTTGTTCTATTTAATAATTCTTGAATATCATAAAGGCAACTAAGCTCTTTTGCTCTTTCTTTAAGTTCAACAATTATTTTATCCAACGGCTTATTATCACTCATTAGTTATTAAGATTTACTTATTAATCCACAACCACTTTTTCCATCTACCTTAACCTCAACTGGTAATTCAAGCTTAACATGTCGGATTAAATTAGTTTCAAAAATAGTTGCAAGTCCCGCTAACCAATCCCAATCAACTGGAAACTCTCCTGAATATGGAATCGAAAAGTACTTAACTCCAAACCCGGTTACATTATGAAAAAAATGCGAGCCCTGACTCAATTCTGAATTCATTCCTTCAAGCGGTGCTTCAACAATAACTTTTGCACCAGATATTTGACCCCAATTAACTGGAATCCCGGCCCATGGATCAGAAGTACCCCATCGTCCAAATCCAATTAATAGATATGGTTTTCCTTCACTAACTAACTTACGATTTACAATCTCTAATTCTCCAGCAATTTTATAAGTAATTGAAGCATCAAAGGCATTTGATTTTAAATATACGATATCTAATATATTCGAAGTAACACCATTTCCAAGTACAAGAGGAGATGAACATAACAAAGAAGTATTTTTCAATTCTTCCTTCGAAACCTGTACATCTTCACTTGAAACAACCATAGGTCGAACTTGCAAAAAGCCTAACCTATGTGGTTTATCATTGTGAAATGTCATTGCAAATTCAATTTCGACAGGATCTCCGACTGACTCTTCACATACCTTTAGTATTTCAGAAACAAAATCAACCAAGGGAATATCATGAAGTTTTAAGATTGGTGCAAAAGTTAATACTCTTGGGCCTGTTTTACCTACTCCTGTTATAATTCTGCCAGATCTTGAGTCTAAAGTTGATGCAACATATTTCAATGTTCTATCCTCATCGGCAACAGAAATATTTTGATTAGTTAAATACTCAGCTTCATTAATTGGATCATAGGAAGGTGGACTACCCATATTAACTGACCAAAATGAGTTTTGAGTATTTTTCATCATATCTGATATTCCTCCAAATGGAGGTTCAGATCTAGGATATTTTGGAGAGAAAGACCATGATAAACCGCCATCTACAATTGTTTTACCCAATCCCAAGGCCAAACTAACTGTCCCATCTTCAGGGTCAGCATTTCCAAAAGCATAGTAATTATAAGAACGCCCAACACCTGATAATTCAGGATAATATCTTGTATCATGTCGTTGGCCTATTACCTCCTGAATTATAACAGCCATCTTTTCATCTTCGGTGTTATGCTTGGTAGCTCTCATATAATCCTTTGCGGCTTTAAAATATGTAGAAGCATAAACAAACTTAATACCTTCAACTAACTTGTTGAATCTGGTAGTTGTGTCAGGTTGATTATTTGGAGTCATCTTTGTACCATAAATACCAGCAAATGGCTCATGTTGAGAATCTTCCAAAATACTTGATGAACGTATTGCCAATGGTATATTTACTTGTGATATAAGTGATCTCAGATCACCTAGTATCTCAAATGGTAAACTTGCCTGTTGGAATGCATGTGCAATTCTTTCATCCGACGTTTCAGAAAGAGCAATTTCGTAAAGATTATTCCTCTTCATAAATGCATCAAACACGTCCGAACGAATTACAGTCATTGAAGGAATATCAAGCATAATGCCCTTGAAGTCATTATAATTAATTTTATCCCTAAGTACATCATTTATATCAATGAGTCCAGTGGCTTTACCACCATAGGAACCTGTTCCAATACATGTAATTCGTTTTTCAGAATTTAAAAAACTACTTCTATTAAATGCAACTATATTTTTTTTCATAAAAATTTTACCTCATTATTACTATACCCAACCTCTATCGTGACATGCATTGGCTACCCTATCTATGGAAATTACATATGCAGCATCTCTTAATTTTAATCCATTTTCTGTTGCAAAGTCACTTACCGCGATATATGCTGATGTCATTTTTACGTCTAATTTACTCAACACTTCATCTTTCTCCCAGTAATAATTCATATTACTTTGAACCTGCTCAAAATAGCTACAAGTTACACCACCAGCACTGGCTAGAAAATCGGGAATTAGAAATATATTTCTTTCTTCAATTATTTCAGATGCCTCCGGTGTGGTAGGACCATTTGCTCCTTCGGCTAAGATTTTTACTCTACTACTAATACCATCAACATTGTCAATGGTAATTTGATTTTCAATGGCAGCTGGAATAAGAATGTCGACATCTTGCTCCAGCCATGCATTTCCATCAAGGATATCGTAACCAAGGTCAGCAGCCTTTTGTTTATCAATTCCTCCAAACGTATCTGTAATTGACCTAAGTTCATCAAGATCAATTCCTTCATCTTTTTTAAATGAATAGCTCTTTTGTTCGTTATAATCCCATGATGAAACACAAACTACTTTTCCTCCCATTTGAATATATAGTTCAAATGCATATTGGGAAACTCTTCCAAAACCCTGTAAGCTTGCGATAGTATCTGCTGGGTTGATATCTAGCTCCTTAAGGGCCTCTCTAATTGTTATAACAACTCCATATCCAGTAGCTTCTTCGCGCCCTAGAGAACCGCCCATTCCAACTGGTTTTCCTGTAAATGCTCCTGGTGATTTAACTCCTGAGATAACTTCATATTCATCAAGCATCCAAAGCATATGCTGCGCCTTAGTCATAATATCAGGTGCGGGAATATCAAGTTTAGGTCCAATACTAGCATAAGCTTGCCTAACCCACCCACGACATAAACGTTCTTGTTCATCATCACTTAAGTTGTGGGGGTCGCATATAACTCCACCTTTTCCACCACCAAGGGGAAGATCAGCTACTGCTGTTTTCCAGGTCATCCACATAGCCAAAGCCCTAACTGAATCAACGGTTTCTTGTGGGTGAAACCGTAATCCACCTTTTATTGGTCCCCGCGCATTATTGTGTTGAATCCTATATCCTTTAAAGATTTTGGTTGAGCCATCATCTAATTTAACAGGAATCAAGAAATGATGCTCATGTATTGGATTTCGGAGTAATTCCTGAGTGGCTTGATCGAGATCAAGCATTTCGGCAGCACGATCAAATTGTTTCTGTGCTACTTCAAATGGATTATACGAATTGCTTTTCATGTTCAGATAATATAACACACTGTTTTACAAAAAATTAAGAGGCGCTCAGCCTTCTGAATTCATTATGTAAAACTATTAATTATCTGAATAGCAATGATTAAAAAGAGTAATTATTTTGCACTATCCACAACCGCAATTACCATGGCCTTTACCACGTAATTCAGCTGGATTTCCACAACTTGGACAATCATCCTCATAAGCATGTTCGTGTTTTTCGGTTGAACACGAGCTGGTATTTTCTTTATTACTGGAACACCCACATCCTGACCCACAACCACTTGATGGTGCCAAATCCTCCTCTGTTGCTATTCTAACATTGTGTATTTTCCCACTAACATACAATCCTGAACCAGCAAGTTTATGATTAAAATCCATCTTAACATTTTCGGGATTAATTTCTATTACTCGACCAGAAACAGCATTGCCATTATTGTCTAACATTGAGATTTCATTTCCTAAATAAAGTAAATCCTCCTTTAGCTTTCCATCGATTATAAAAGCAGATTTTGGCACTTCAACAAGTAGATCATCACGGTATTCTCCAAAAGATTCAGAGGGGGTTAATGAAAATTCGAAATTATCATTCGCCTCTAATCCATCCATATGTGTCTCAAATCCAGGAATAAGGGTATTGTTTCCAAAGATCAGTAGGCGAGGGTTTTTATCATCCGCAAACTCAATCATTTCTCCATTACTATCATTAATAAGAATCTTATATGATACTTGTGCTGCTGTATTTACTGAAATTTTCATTATTTATATATTTTGTACTCTATAGTCATTAAATTATCGATGCAAAAATAAACATTATCTTTTATTTAGAATAATTTTAAATAA